>CALHCI010000192.1 GCA_937931165.1 uncultured Granulosicoccaceae bacterium | reverse complement strand
CTTCCAGCCGGGAGAGATCTCCACATTATCGAATGACTTTTACGCCACCCGCACAAGGAGGGCGTCTATAACGTACCCACCCGCTTGCACCTACTTGCGCCCGCTTGAAGGAGGGTCGGAGCCTAAGCGACGGGGAGGGTGCTTCGCCGTGGCTCATACGCGTTTAAAGCCACCGCTAAATAATTTTCTAAGGTACAGCGGTGTGCAGATTCAAGAAGTATCACCTGACCGCTACACCAGCGCGAGCGCGTGATTGCCTGTGTAGTGTAAAATACTGAAATCTATTCAGGAACACTTGCTATGGCGTCTTCATCAGTCGAACCGATGCTAATTAACGGTCAATGGCTTACTACAGAGCGCAGCTTCTCTGTAACAAACCCGGCTAATGGTCAGGAGCTGGCGCTGGTTTCTGATGGTGGTGCGCAACATGCCACTGACGCGGTGGCAGCGGCACATAGTGCATTTGCCGGTTGGTCGGCAACGACGAATCACCATCGCGCCGCCATTCTTTACCGCGCATGGGAACTCATGTGCGAGCACAAGGCAAGTCTTGCTCAACTGATGACGGCAGAGCAGGGCAAGCCATTGAAGGCGGCTACTAATGAAGTGCAGTATGCAGCGGATTTTCTGCTGTGGTTTGCCGAAGAAGCAAAACGTATTTACGGTGAGACGATTCCGTCTGCACGCGCTGATCAACGGTTTATTGTGCAACACCATCCGGTGGGCGTGGTTGCTGCTGTCACCCCATGGAACTACCCGGTATCAATGATCACCCGCAAGCTTGCACCTGCGCTGGCTGCAGGTTGTACCGTGGTGCTCAAACCTGCAGAAGCGACACCGCTGTGCGCCATAGAAGTGTTTAAACTGTTGCAGGAAGCCGGGGTGCCGGACGGTGTGATTAATCTGGTTACTACGTCAGATCCGGCGCCGGTCGGGGAAGTATTCTGCACCGATGAAAGAGTGAAAAAACTCACCTTCACCGGGTCAACACAGGTGGGAAAGATGCTCGCGGCCAATGCCGCACCGCAACTGAAGCGTGTGTCGATGGAACTGGGCGGGCACGCACCGTTTATTGTTTACAAAGACGCCGATCCGGTACACGCTGCCAAGGGGGCGTCACTGGTGAAGTTTCTCAATACCGGGCAGGCCTGTATTTGTCCAAATCGATTGTTTGTCCATAAAGATATTGCCGAACCGTTTTTGCAAACGCTGGTCTCTCGCGTCGGTGCCATGCGTGCCGGTGACGGCATGGAGCAGGGCGTTGCCATCGGGCCACTGGTTAATGATAAAGCACTGGAGAAAGTCGATAAGCAGGTCACCGATGCCACCGCCAAAGGTGCCGAGGTGCTGTGCGGCGGTAAGCGCTTGTCTGAGCCCGATCTGGCAGACGGGCATTTTTATGCGCCAACCGTACTGAGCGGTGTACGGGAAGATATGTTGATTTACCGCGAAGAGACGTTTGGACCTGTCGCGCCGGTCATTGTGTTTGACGACGATGATGATGTTATTACCATGGCCAACGATACGCACTATGGACTGGCAGCTTACGTTTACACGCGTGATATCGCGACAGCAATGCGGTCATTCGAACAACTGCAATTCGGCATTATTGGTATTAACGATATTAATCCGACCAGTGCAGCAGCACCTTTCGGGGGGATGAACAACAGCGGCCTGGGCAGGGAAGGCGCCCGTGAGGGATTGATGGAATACCTCGAAACCAAGCTGGGCGGGTTTTCTATCTAACTGATCATTGGCAGAGTGTTAAACAATGTAAAGCGACCGCCTGCTAATGAATTGATCTGTTGAGGGGTTTGATTCGGGCTTTTTGGTCATGGTCCACAACCGCAGCCTTGCCTGCTGATTGGATGAACTGTCTGCCTCGGTTTTTCACCTGCCTGTCCAAACTTGCAATCAGTCGCCAGCAATTGGATGATAGTGAATACAAGTTGCGGAGTGAAAAACCATGTCAGATACAATCGATTATTATTATGCTTCACATTCCCCGTTTACATGGTTCGGACATAAAGCATTCATTGACGTGGCGGCAAAGCATAATAAGACCATCAACTACAAACCGGTAAACCTGATGGAAGTCTGGAAGATTTCCGGCGCTGTCGCCCCCCCGCAACGGCCGCCAATGCGCCAGCGTTACCGGCTTATAGAACTCCAGCGTGTTGCTGAATTTCGTGGTCTGACGGTGATTACGCAGCCCGATAGTTTTCCCACCAACCCTGAGCGTGCAGACTTGTGTTGCGCTGTGCTGGTGCAGCAGGGTAAAGATCCCGGGCCTTTTCTGTTTAGCGTTGGTGAAGCCTTGTGGGCTCATGACCGGCAGATCGCTGATGAAGCATTATTGGCAGAACTGCTCGACAAAGCAGGGCACGATGGACAGGCCGTAGTCAATGCTTCAAAAGACGAGTCACTGTCAGAGTTGCGCAGCGCCAATTCGCAGGAAGCTATAGAGCTTGATGTCGTGGGTGTACCCTCTTACGTATACAAAGGCGAAGTTTTCTGGGGGCAGGATCGTATTGATTATCTGGATCACACCTTAACCACCGGCCGTAAACCGATTACCAAAGTCTCTTAGCAGGGGTGGCTGTCGCCCCTGACATTCAGGTTCTGGCGTTTGATGTATTTGGAACAGTTGTCGACTGGCACGGCACCATAACGCGTGAGGTAGAAGTGTTACACACTGATGTTAACGCTGCCGATTTTGCCAGAGCATGGCGGGCGGGCTACCAGCCTGCCATGGCGCGTGTCATGTCTGGTGAGCTTGGCTGGACTCGTCTCGATGATCTGCACCGCATGATACTCAACAACGTGTTGACAGATTTCGGAGTGCAACTCACAGAACAACAATGTGCAGATTTAAATCTGGTGTGGCACCGTTTATCACCGTGGCCGGATGTTATTGAAGGGCTGCAACTTCTGCGGAAATCGTATACGACTTGCACTCTGTCCAACGGCAATTTATCGCTTCTTGCAAATATGGCAAAACACTCGGACATTCCATGGGATCTAATTTTATCTGCCGAGGTATTCAAGGCCTATAAACCGCACCCGGATGCCTATCTCGGTGTGGCGTCGGTGTTTGATGTGAGTGCAGAGAATGTCATGCTGGTGGCGGCGCATCACGATGATCTGGAGGCTGCAAGAAACTGCGGTTTACGCACGGCTTACATTGAACGGCCCGCAGAGCCTGGCAGTGATCAACCAAAAGATGTGTCGCCGGTAGCCGCAAACGATCTGCATTGCACTGACTTTATTGATCTTGCCACACAGCTTAAATGCTTGCCAAATTAGCGTTGCAGCGTCCAGCGGCGTCTTAAACCTGAAAGCAGTAATACAGACAACATCGCAACATCGATTGCCCGTAACGAACCTGCCGCTTCACCACCTGAAGTCCCGGGGGTTGCACCACTCGGTGACCCCGGATCACTGTTGATCGTGTTGCCAGCTATCGTATGCAGGTTGCCATGAACATCACCGCTAATGCTGTTGTTGTCCGGTTCGCTGTCCATATAGCCAATCGGTTTTGCAATGGCGGTTATATCTTCTGCTGCTGTCAGTGCCCGTGTGAATTCCAAAGCCACGTTGGCACTGCCACCCGGTGCAATACTGCCAATCTCACAGATCAGATTAAGACTTGAGAAACTGCAGTTGTTCGGCACACGAGCCAGATCAGACAATGCGTCACTGACTAACGTGAGGCTGGTACCTGTGCTGGTTCTGGTGCTGTCCTGATTGATTACTGATGCTTCTGCGTAAGTGTCACTGACTACCAGTCCTACGCTTATATCGAGTGTGTCGATAAAACAGCTGCCGGTGGTGAAAATCTGTCTGACCGATTCGCGGCTGCAACTTGAAAACTCGCGTTGTGTGCTGCTGGAAAGATAAGGCCACATAATATGGCTTGAGTTACCAGCACAAGCGGTATCCGAGTCGTGTTGTGCACCCAGTGTATGACCGATCTCATGTGTCGACAGTAAATCCGCCAGTCTGTACGGCGAGACCACACTGACATCGTAGCCGTCCGTTCTGCAGGCCGAACCTATCCATGCCAGTCCCAGTGCCGAGTCACTGTTTTTGTTGCCAGAGAACAGAGTAGCCATGCTTATATCATTGCCAAGCTCTGAGCTCGCTTTGCGATAACTGCTGAAATTCCGCATCATCGTTTCCATGGTGACGCTGCCGAGGTTCATTGGATCGTCGCCGCTGTCGATAACGATCATGGTGTCAATATGCAGTGCCAGACCAAACTGCTCACGGAAGATACCGTCAACGGTATTGAGAATTGATTTTGCCTCTTCAGCGCCACGTCCACCGTGGTAGCTGTTAAATTTACTGTCGATGACCACACCGAGTGTGGCTGTCAGGCCAACAGTACCCTCTTCAAAGTTCAGGCCTTCCAGTACACGAATACCGCGCAGGTATTCATCAATCTCGTTTTCTTCTTTAGGCGGGTACAACACATGATCGGGCTGGTCGGATATGTTGCCGTCTATGTCGCCAAGTAGCAGCGGGTTGATATCACTGAGTGTGCCGCCGGTTTCTGTAGGCGTGAGTCTGTGACGCTCACCATACACCGAGATCATACCGCGAAGATTGTTTTCAGATAACGTAATGCGTGCCCACGATTCCGGCTCACCCTCAACCTGGCCGGCAAAGGCGTTGGTGCCGGTGGTATCAATAGCAATGCCTTCGCCGCTGATGACCCGGGTATCTTTGGTGACCAGGCTCTGGTTTAACAACAGTGAAATATCCTGACCATCAACTGACACAACAGCACGCCATTGATAACCATGCTGACCATAAGGTTGCATGCTAACCAGTGTACTTGCCTGCTGTTGATGTTCCTGCAGGTACTTTAACCGGTCATTACTGCGATCAAACCACAGTCGTGAGGTGAAAGCGTCCTTCGGTAGCTTTAAGCCCGCCAGTGAAATGGACGTATGGCGCTCTCGCAGTTCCTGTAACTTGCTAATGGCAAGAGCTCGGTTGCCGAGCTGCTCCTGAGCGATGGCTTCTGAATATAGCGCTGTATCGTAGTAACGGCTGCCCGGGTGTGCATAGCGCAGCGATTGCAGCGTGTTGTGCGCACGCTGAAAATCATAGTTATCCATCATTTCGATGTAGGCTTTCAGGTACAACGCGTCATCGTAGTAATTGCTGTACTGGTAGTTAGCAATGATTCTGTCAAGCAGTGCCAGAGCACTTGCCGGATCACCGGCGGCGCGAGAGTTTAGCGCAGACAAATACAAATCCAGCTCAGCGCTGGGTCCGAACTGTGCCGCCTCTTGAAGGACGGGTAGTTTCAGCCTGGCATTGCGCCTTTCTGCGCTTTTGGCAGGGCTGGACAATAAATAAGCGCGATAGGTTTCTGCGGCACTGTTATAGTCGCCAATAGATTCCAAACGCCACGCAGAGTCGAGCAGGGTGTCGGAATCTGTATTTTGGGCAACGGCAGTCTGGCTGCAAACCAGTGCACCTGCAATCAACCAGCGGCACGCGATACTAGTCTGCCACCGCGCGGCCAGCCATCGCAGGTTGAACTTGCTTGTATCGAGTGATGTCAGCAAGGGACAGCACCTGACGATGAGGTTTCCTCAAGCATATCTGTCGGTTACCGTTTACAGGATTAACAAATCGGGTTGCTGAAATTGTATTTGCAACCAATTGATCACTGCGCAGGCCTGGCCTTTGCGTATCAATTTCAGCGCTTCATCTTAGTTGTGGCGGCAGTAGCAAACCGTTACTTGACCTGGACTCTCTGTGGAATTTCGGATGTTCTGTGCCATGCTCAAACTTTGGGACGACAAGCGCCTTCGGCAGCATTTCCGGGCTTCGCTTTGGTATGCCAGCTTAATCGGTGTGTTGTCGGGCATTCCTGCCGTCGCTGTAGCGCAGCCGAATACAGATACTGAATCACCTTTAACTATTTCTGAAGTCATTGTGAATCGTGTCAATATTTTCAGTGATAAACAGGCCTCAGAAAATCCTGTGTATAACATTGCAAATCGTCTGCATCGGACAACTATTGAAAACACAATTGTGCGTGAACTGGGTGTGGCCCCCGGAGATCAGCTCACCGCACAGCGAGTGGCCGAATTTGAACGACAGCTCAGGCAGACCGGATTGTTTGCTGCTGTCTCGGTGCAGCTGGAAGAGGCAACACCTGGCACGGCAAAACTGCAGATTGACACGCGTGATCAGTTCTCTATTGTTGCCGGTGCCAACGGTTCATTTCTCGGTGGGGTTGGCGAGTTCGGGTTTACGATAGGTGAAAGAAATCTGCTTGGTCTGGGTGACAGCATTACCCTGAGCTTGTCTGGCAATACTGACGATGAGGTGCGCGGTGCCTTCACCTATAAGGACTTCCACTTTGTTAACCGCCACACCCGTGCGGTTTACCAGGCCGGTCGTACTGAGGAGGGTGAATTTGCGGTGGTGCGATTCTCTCGTCCGTTTAAAGCGGCAAATGATCGACGTGCATGGTCAGTGTTTGTCGAAAGCCGGCAGCAAGACATCGATTTCTACGAAGACGGGGTGTCCGTAGGACAGGTGCCGGAATTGCGCCGTGTGCTGAATGCAGAACAGTTTTGGCGCGGAGCGGCGTTTGGACAAGTGTTACGGCGCGGTTTGGTGTTTGACTACCGTCAACTTGAATATCAGCCGGTGCGTGGCAGTCAGGCAGACAGCTATGAGCAACCTTCAGACAGCTCGCAGGTATCGGCAACCGTGGTTGTTGGATTCGATTCTCGTTTAACGCATAGAAAAATCACCGGGCTTGATACGCTGCAGTTTGTGCAGGACATTGGTTTCGGATATTCATCAGAGCTTCGTCTGGGGCTGCGTTACACGGACAATGCCGACACAGGCAGTGATACAACCACTCCGCTGGTTTCCGCGCGTGCATCTAATGCTGTTGCATGGACGGATAATACTTTTCTTAATGTGGGTGTTAGTGCGTCGGCGGCAGTTAACGAAAACAGCACCAACTGGAATGCGGGTTTAGTGGCAAAGGCGTTTCACCGCTGGACAAATAATCAGACACTTGCCACCCGGATAAACTACCGCAAGGCGGTAAGTGAAGGGAATCTGCCGGTGCAGTTTACCCTCGGAGAAGATAACGGTCTTCGTGGTTATGCGAGTCGTTTATTGTCAGGTGATGAACGGCTGCAGGTTAACCTTGAGCATCGTATTAATATAAACAGAAAACTCGGGATTCTTGATACCGGGCTTGTCGGATTTGCAGATTTCGGATGGGTAGCAGAAGAAGCGGGTGAGAGTGCACTAAAACGTTCAGTAGGTGTGGGGCTGAGGCTTGGCAGTAATGCACTGTTAGGGCGAGGTGTTATTCGAATCGATGTTGCAGTCCCACTTGACGATGATACTGGAGAAAATAAACCGACCGTATCAATGGCGCTCGGTCAGGTTTTCAGTTTCTAACCCGTGCATTACTCTGCATGCTGGTTAATAATTTCCACATAGCTGTCAATGCCCAATGCCCCGGTGTGCAAGTCACTCTGATTAAAAATCATCGCCGGGACACCCTTTATGCCGTTAGCGATTGAAAACCGCTGCCGTTCTCTGACCGCATCGGCATAGATTTCCTGCTCCAGCACCTCTATGGATTCATCGTACGGTAGTCCTGCTTCAACACATGCGTTGGCCAGTACCTCGTTGTCACTGATGTCCCGCTGACGATTAAAGTAACAGTGGAACAAGGTTATTTTTAACGGGTGCTGGCGTCCGTGTGTTGCAGCCCAGTGAATCAGTTGATGTGCTTTAAACGTATTAACAATCCGCATTTCATCATAGAATCGAAATGGAAAGCCAAGGGACTCACCGAGATTTGTCAGTCGGTCTGTGGTGGTTTCTGCATCTTCCTCTGACAAGCGGTACTTTTTAATCATATGTTCGCGCAGGTTTTCACCAGCTTCATCCATCTGCGGGTTCAGTTCAAACGGTTGCCAGTGAATCTCTGCAACCGTGCTGGTGGCCGCCAGCGCAGCTTCAAGTTGCTTGAAGCCGACGATACACCACGGGCAAACAACATCCGAAACAATATCAATTCTCATAGTGGGCTCATGACTGTTGTTATGTAATAAACTTTATTAGTTGTGTTTGTGACCGTCTGCATGCCTTTACCGTACTTGCCTATCTGCCTTGGCGAATCAGTCCTTCCTGTGCGACGGAGGCGACCAGTTGGCCGTCACGGGTAAACAGGCTGCCGCGTGAAAACCCGCGTGCAGATCCGGCGCTTGGGCTTTCGATGCTGTACAACATCCAGTCGTCCATGCGAAACGGCTGATGAAACCACATCGCGTGATCAAGGCTTGCCAGAAACACCCGGCTGCCGCTGAGCGCTTTGCGGTGTGGAAGCAGGGCGGTTGCCAGCAGGTTGTAATCAGAGACATACGCCAGTGCCACCTGATGCATGCGATCGCTGTCAGGCAAAGAGCCTTTTGCCTTAATCCAGATATGCTGACGAGCCTCTTTTTTGTTGCTGGTGTAAAGCGCTGCACCTTCGGAAGGTCTGCATTCGATAGGGCGCTCGGCACGGGTTAAACGATAAATCTCGGGCGCCTGCTCACGCAGTGCCTCACCAATTTCGCGATCATTTTGCAATCCCTCTGGTGGTGGCACGTCGGGCATTGTTTCGCGATGACTAAAGCCTTCTTCCGGTGTCTGGAAAGAGGCCTCCATGGTAAATATTGGCCGGCCCTTTTGAATGGCTTTTACCCGACGAGTGGTGTAACTGCCGCCGTCTCTGACACGCTCTACGTCGTAAACAATCGGCAATTCAATATCACCTGCCAGTAGAAAGTACGCGTGCATGGAATGCAGAATGCGATCATCCGGTGTGGTTAACTGTGCTGCATGGATTGATTGCGCCAGTACCTGGCCGCCAAACACTCTTCCCCACGGGGTTCGGTAGCTTAATCCCCGATAGAGATTGTCCTCTATCTTTTCAAGCTCCAGTACGGTTCTCAGTGCATCAAAATCTTTCATAGGCCCATAGTAACACTAGTGGGTCACGTGGCGTTTGAGCCTCAGTCGGTAGCCAGTAGTCGCATAGTTTTCCGCCATGCCTCTTCAGCCTCTGAGCCTGCATCGGTAAATACGCTGTCGAGCTGCAGCAACTGTGTTCCGGTCAGTCGCGCTTCCAGCCTTTTGCCTGCGGTGGTCAGTCGCAGTTCCCTGACGCGGCCATCGGTTTTTGATTTGTCGTTTTTTACCAGATTCATACTGAGCAACTGCCTCAACGGCGTGTGCAATGCCTGTTTGCTCACGTCGAGCACGTTCAGCAATTCATTAACAGACAGGCCGGGCTCGCGGGCAACGAAATAGAGTATGCGATGGTGAACCCGATTCAGTCCGCGCTTTTCCAGTATCCGGTCCGGACCGCGTGTGAAGGCGCGGTAGGAAAAAAACAACAGCTCAACTGCTTCACGCAGGTCTGCTGTTCGTTGCTCACTGAGCAGGGCGGTGTTTTTTTGGTCAATCATGTTGACACATTATGTATTGTCAGCCACAGTGTCAATATGTCAAATATATTGACCTATTAGGAGATTGCTATGCAATTGGCTGATCGAATCGCGCGCTTAAGCCCATCGCCAATCAGACAAATACTCAGCGTCATTGATCAGCCGGGTATGATTTCGTTTGCCGGTGGCTTACCAAGTGCCGATAGTTTTCCGCAAATCGATAACCTGCATGTTGAGCCGGCGCTATTGCAATACGGCCCGTCAGAAGGCGAGAAAGCGCTTCGCGAACAGATTTCCAGTGACCTGGCTAAGCGTGGTTTGCACGTAAGCCCTGAACAGGTTCTGGTGCTTTCGGGGTCACAGCAGGGTATTGATCTGGTTGCCAAGCTCACCATTGAAAAGGGAACGCTGGTGGCTGTGGAGTCCCCGACGTATCTGGCAGCACTGCAGGTATTTTCACTGTTTGGTGCCGGTTATCTGCCTTTCCAGCCCCGAGAGGCACACGCACTGTTGCACAATACGCCGCCGTCGCTTATCTACACTATCCCGACCTTTCAGAACCCGACCGGTTACTGCTACACCACAGCAGAACGAAAGTCACTTGCCAGTGTTGCAGACAAGCAGGGCAGTATTTTGTTTGAGGATGATCCGTATCGTGATCTGGTTTATAACGAGTGTGAAAGAACGCCAGTGTGCGCGTTTATCGAACGATCATCATGGGTGTATCAGTCTTCATTTTCCAAAACCTTTGCACCCGGTCTTCGACTTGGATACCTGGTTTGTTCGGAGGATTTATACCCTTCACTTAGCTGGCTGAAGCAGGCCGCTGATCTTCACAGCAATCGATTGAGCCAGTCGCTGGTGTTATCCATGTTGAAACACCGTGATGAACGTCTGGCTGCCGTCGTGGCGAGTTATCGCGAAAAACGTGATGCCTTTTCGAACCGCCTCAACCAGACGCTGGCACCGTACTGCGATTGGTCGGACCCTGATGGCGGGCTGTTTTTCTGGCTGACATTGAAAGATCAATACACGCTGGACACACAATTGTTGTTGCAGAAGTCGTTACAGCAAAATGTGGCATTCATGCCGGGTACGGCGTTTTTTCCATCGCCAATCGCAGCGCCATCGTGTCTGAGACTGAACTTCAGTCACGCATCAGTTGCCGAGATGGAAACCGGGTTATCTGTGTTGGCAGAACTGATTGCGACTGGAGATTAATGCCGGTGCAGACAAGGGTGGCTGACCGCTTGTAATTGCTCTTCTCGCATTCTCGCTGACCACGGTTTGCTTTAATAGATAACCGCGCGCGGCACGTACAGAAAATTCGCTGTGAAATTAAATCGCTTCGCGATATGCTCGCCATCCGATAAAGCACGCGGGTTATACGATGAAAGTTGGATTTGCAGGTCTTGGCAATGTGGGCGGCAAGCTTGCCGGTAGTCTACTTCGCAACGGTGTTGATCTCACTGTTCGGGAACTCGACAAATCCATCGCACAGCCGTTTCTGGATCAGGGGGCAAAATGGGCTGAATCGCCGGCCGATCTTGGCCGTGACTGCGATGTCATCATTACATGCCTGCCATCGCCGGCTGCTTCGGCTGCGGTCATGGAGGGTGAAGATGGCGTGATCCCGCAATTAACCAGCGGTAAAATCTGGCTGGAGATGTCTACCACCGATGAGACAGAAGTTAAACGCATCGCGTCAAAGGTAGAAGCGCAGGGCGCGGCAGCGGTTGATTGTCCGGTGTCGGGCGGTTGCCACCGTGCAGATACCGGTAATATATCTATATTTGCAGGGTGTGAGCGCGACGTTTTCGAGCGCGTATTTCCATTGCTTAAAAGCCTCGGACGTCGAATATTGCATACCGGCCCGCTGGGCAGTGCATCGGTATTGAAAGTGCTGACAAACTATCTGGCCACAGCAAACCTGGTGAGTTGTTGTGAAGCACTGGTAACTGCAAAAGCTGCCGGTATGGATTTAAATACCACGTATGAAGCAATAAAGATTTCATCCGGAACCTCTTTTGTACACGAGACAGAAAGCCAGGTGATATTAAACGGGTCACGCGACATCTCTTTTACAATGGACCTGGTCAGTAAAGATATCGGTTTGTTTCAATCTATTGCAGAACGCCACAACGTACCGTTGGAACTCAGTCCACTACTGGTGAGTATTTTTAAAGACGGCGAAAGCAAGTATGGTTCAAGAGAACTGTCGCCTAATATTATACGACGACTTGAAGATGCTACCGGTCTATCGATTACCGCTCCGGGGTTTCCGGCAGAGATGGTTGATGACGAACCGGAAGCGCCTGGCTACGAAGTCATTCCACCGCGCGCGTAAACCGGCTATGTAAAGTTAATGTCATTGTTAAAAGAGTTACTTAAGCTCGGCTTGCCATTGCTTGTGAGTATGGCTGCGATTGTCGGGCTTGGGGTAACCGACACGGTAATGGCCGGGCTTGCCAGTACCGAAGATCTGGCAGCGCTTGCGGTCGGATCATCGTTGTACCTGATACCGTTAATGCTGTTGATTGGTTTGTTGTCTGTGGTGGCACCGCGCGTGTCGTGGCAACTCGGCGCCGGACGCAAATCGTCTTTAACAGGGGACTGCTGGCAGTCGATGTGGATGGGACTGTTGGTAGGTTCAGTCACTGCACTGCTGGTACTGGCGGCAATGACTTTTCTGCCGCTATTAAAACTCGAAGCGGGTGTCGAAGCGGTAGCTCGTGATTATCTATCCATTGTGGTTATAGCGTTGCCGTTACTTGGCGTGTCACTGGGGTTGCGCAATACCATCGACGGGCTTGGATTTCCGGTGGTTAATATGTGGGTCAGTATTGCTTGCCTGTTGCTCAATGGTGTGCTGGATTATCTGTTTGTATTTGGTAAGTTCGGGTTTCCACAACTGGGTGCGGTTGGTTGTGCCATTGCAACGGTCGGGGTAGTGTTGCTGCAGATAGTTGCCCCTGCAGTGATCACTTTTACCCACAAAGAAATCAAACGCTACCGACTGTTGAGTCAGATAGTAGCACCAGAGTTTTCAACACTTAAAACGTTGTTTATGCTTGGTATGCCTGCGGCTTTTGCGGTAACGCTCGAAGAATGTTTTTTTACCAGCACCAGTCTGCTGGTCGCCCCGATGGGCACCACACCACTTGCCGCACATCAGGTGGTGCTGAATATTGCTATGCTGGCGCTGATCTTTCCGATTGCTATCGGGCAGGCTGCGGCCATTCTTATTGGTCGGTCACTGGGTAAAAACAAACCACATGATGCTGCGACACAATCGCGTATTTTTCTGGCGGTGTTATTCTCAATGATGTTGTTTTGCAGCGTGCTGATGTTGCTTGCTCGCGGCACACTGATGTCATTGTTTACCGGTGACGCTGCGGTCATTGTACTTGGTAGTGGTTTGTTGTTGATTGTTGCCTTTCAACTAATTGTCGATGGTTTGCAGATAGGCAGTAACATCGCTTTAAAAGGTTATCAGGACACTTTTATTCCCGCTATGTGTCAGTTGTTTTCCTATTGGGTGGTCGGGTTTCCGCTGGCGTTTGTCCTGACCAAAACAAGCTGGTTTGGTATGCCAGGTGGCGTAGAGCGTGTCTGGTATGCGTTATTTGCAGGTCTTACCGTTGCGGCGATCCTTGGCGTATGGCGACTGTTTTATATTGGCCGGCAATTTGTGAGCGGCAGTCGGGCACTTGCCTCTTGATCTTCGGGCGCTATTGACTGCACACTCACGACACAAACTGCAGAGAACTATAATGACTGAAACTCCTGTCAAAACGCGTCGTGAAGGGCACATACTGGAAGTTACCCTTGATCGGCCGAAGGCCAATGCCATTGATCTGGCCACCAGCCGGATTATGGGTCAGACCTTTATGGATTTCCGTGATGACCCGGAACTTCGCGTGGCAATTCTGCGTGCCGAAGGTGATAAGTTTTTCTGCCCCGGATGGGATCTTAAAGCCGCATCTGATGGTGATGCTGTCGATGGCGATTATGGCATTGGCGGGTTTGGCGGGTTACAGGAGCTGGGTAATCTTAATAAACCGGTTATCTGTGCGGTAAACGGCATATGTTGCGGTGGCGGGCTCGAGCTCGCATTGTCTGCAGATTTGATTATGGCATCGGATACAGCGACTTTTGCATTACCTGAAATTCGCTCCGGCACCGTTGCTGACGCTGCATCGGTAAAACTGCCAAAGCGCATTCCCTATCATGTCGCCATGGACTTACTGCTGACAGGGCGCTGGTTTGATGTGGAAGAGGCAAAGCAGTGGGGGCTGATTAAAGAGATATGTGCATCGGAAGATTTGCTCGACAAAACCTGGGAACTGGCCAGGCTACTGGCATCAGGTCCGCCGCTGGTTTATGCCGCCATTAAAGAAGTGGTAAGAGAAGCGGAGGATATGAAGTTTCAGGATGCGTTGAATAAAATTACTCGTCGCCAACTGGCAACGGTTGATCGACTTTATAGCTCTGAAGATCAGCTCGAAGGGGCGAGAGCCTTTGCTGAAAAGCGTGAGCCCCAATGGAAGGGCAAGTAGCGGAAGGGCAAGTAGCCTAAAGGCAGGTAGCGGGTAAACGAGTATAAGTTGCGTCTAAGCACCGTCCCCGGCGCTTAGACGCTGACTCTCCTGCAAGTGGGCACAATTGAAAGGTTAATATCGTGTCTTTTGCGACGTCCTCACGTGGGCAATGTGTAGAAATATCTCAGCTAGCTCGAACACGTAAGCATCGTACAGCCTGGCCGTTGTGTAGCCCAGTCCGGCCGTAAGCCTGCATAATTCGCATGCTGCGGCTGATCGTCATACGGTTTTCGCATCACGTTTGATACTTCTTCAAGCACGCTGAAGTCACCATTTTCTGCCGCATCTATCGCTTGTAAAGCAATATAGTTTCGCAGTACATACTTCGGGTTACTGCACTGCATACGAGCCTGTGCCTGTTGATCACCATCCGCTTCAATGCGTTTTTTCCAGCGGCCAAGCCAGTCAACCAGTGACGCTTTTTGTTCATGGTCCGGTGCGTTGTAAAACGCTGCCTGTAATGCCTCTGCCAGTGCTTGCGGTGTGTCGTCGGCGGGGGCGTCTGACAGTGTTCTGAAAAACAGCGTGTAGTCGGGAGACCCGTGCTCAAGAAAATCCCACAAATCATCGAGTAGTGTTTTGTCACCGCGATCGACGTCGTACGCTTTTAACCCGGTTTTTGCAGCACGAGTGTCATTCCACAGATTTTCATACAGCGGTTCGTAGCGGCTTAAAACGTCTTCGAGTGGTTCAGTGTTGTCATCAAACAATGGCAGTATGGCGTTTGCCAGTCGATACAAATTCCACAGTGCAATGCGCGGCTGATTGCCGTAGCTGTATCTGCGGCCTTGTAAATCGACAAAGTTTGGCGTCCAGCGCAGGTCGTACTCTTCCAGCCATCCGTAAGGGCCATAGTCTATGGTTTGCCCGAGTATCGACATGTTATCGGTGTTCATAACGGCATGAACAAACCCCACGCGCTGCCAGTGCGCAACCAGATGTGCAGTGCGTTCAAGGAGTTCGTTAAACCATTGCTGGTACGTGTCTATAGAAGGTTTGCCACTGACCAGATGCGGATAATGGCGCGTGATGACGTAGTCGGCCAGTTGCTTAAGCTGGTCGTCTTCACGGTGCGCTGCATGTATTTCAAAACTGCCGAAACGCACAAATGATTCGGCGGCACGGCACAAAATGGCCCCTTGTTCGGTTTCAACGTTGCCGTTATAAAAAACATCTCTTTCGATGTCTTCGCCGGTCAGGCAAAGCGTTAACGAGCGCGTCGTAGGAATGCCAAGGTGAAACATCGCCTCTGAGCAAAGATACTCACGAACCGATGAGCGCAGCACCGCGTAACCGTCGCCCTGGCGCGAGTAGGGGGTCGGGCCCGCCCCTTTGAGTTGCAGCGTCCAGGTTTGTTTGTTGGTGTCCTGCAGTTCGCCCAGCGCAATGGCGCGTCCATCTCCGAGCTGGCCGGCCCAGTTGCCAAACTGGTGGCCACCATAGCGCATGGCATACGGCAGCGATCCGTTCACTGGTTGTGCGCCAGTGAAAATGCTCGCAGCCAGTTCCGGATCAGAAGCGATATCGATACCCAGCAACTGCGCCATCTCCGGTACCCAGGCGATCAGGCGGGGCTCGCGTGGCGGTGTCGGTGCGACTTCTGACCACATCGCGTTGGCGACCTGGCGTGCCATGTTGCCAGTGCCGCGTTCTCCATCGAGCGCTGAGGTAAATGTCTGATTTAATCGCAGTTTATTGAGCAGCGTTGCGGCAACAGCGGGGTCGGTGGTTGTCGGGGTTTTCATGCGGTCAGTATACACGCGGGTCCGGCGGTTCGTGGTGCTGCCGCGGTACAGAGTAAATTCATGGGTAATAGTGATTTGTCGTCGAGTGTAAAGTTATGGCTACAAATTTTGTTTCAATACTGGTACATTGCCGATCAGCAATATTAGGAAGAGACAGTGCGCCAACCTCTGTTAAAAATTATCCTGTGCGCTGTGCCGGTTTTCGTGTGCAGCCCAGCAACTGCGACTGACGCTGCAACCACCACGATACCGGGGGTTGTGTCTGATCAGTCATCCAAAAATGTCGATGCCGAGCGCGCCATGATGGCGGCCGATCCGGTCACTGAGCCGCCAGACGAAGCGATGGATGGGCAGGATTCTGCGCTGGCGGAAAAGGCGGAGGAGGTGCACGACAAGGAAGAGATCTGGAGTGAGATCAGTGACGCCATAGCCAGCTTAAACGATGTGGTGGGCGATGAGATGTTTCTGGACCTTCGCAGGAAAGAGAACAATCAGATGGAGGTTCGGGTAGATATAGGCTTCTGGCAACGGGTGCGTTATCAGACGCGCGTCGATCTGAAAAAAGATATCAGTAACATCTGGCATTTATACGTAAAGCAGTATTACGACGGTGACTACTCTGCTGTGCACTTTATCGATGATTCAACTGAAAAGACCATCGATATTTTTACCCAGTCTAAGTAGTAGTCTGATTTTTAGTAACGCTATCGGTAGAGGGTTGTGGTGAAAACACCTCAATAACACCGGCCAGTATAATCAACAGGGCCGCGAACAGTTCACGCAGAGACAGGCTTTCGCCTGCAAGCAGTGGCGCACTAATACCGGCCACCAGCACTTCTGACATCATGAGTATGCCGATTCTGCCGGGTGAAAGTACCTGCGAACCACGTGCACAGATATACAGCGTTGGCAGCACGATAAATACATAAAACCCGATCAGGTAGGGCAGTGCGGCAACCCATGCCGACGATGATGGCATCTGTGCACCGGGCGAAAGCGTTACCAGAAAAAACACACTGATAATCAGTGCAAAGAAATACTGTGCGGGCACGATAGACATGGGCTCTATTGAAGGAGACCTTCTGATGAGTACAGTACCCATGCCCCAGAATATACCCGATAACAACGCGATAAAGTCACCCCGGTTAAACGGTACACTCTCAGCATCACCGGTGCCGGTAAACAGCATCAAAGACAACCCGAGAAAGCCCGTGAGCATGGCCAGCCAACGACGCGGGCTATTGGGTTCATTGAGAAAAACAATGGCCATTAACGTTGCCCAGACCGGCATCATATAAAACAGTAATACAGTGCGCACCACCGTTGTGTAGAGAAACGCCGTGGCATAGCACGAAAGACCGGCACCGGCTGCAGCGCCAATAAATACCAGTGACCGCCAGTGTGCTTTAAATACCTGGCGTTTAATGATGGTGTAGGGCAGCAGTGCCAGTAGGGGTATTAGATAGATAGCAACCACTGACCATTGGGCCGTAACGCCATTGGCTTCTACGGCGCGCAATGGCCACCAGTACAGTCCCCAGAAGGCGGCGGCACAAAACACTGCACTGCTGTATTTGAGTTGCATTGACCCAGTGTACAAGAGACACCGATAGGCGGTTTAGATAATGCAAAAAAAAATCGGCTGCACAAATGCAGCCGTTCGTCGTCACACGTTTTTGGTCGGTTAAAACTTCAGTTCAAATTCCACCCGTCGATTAGTGCGTCTGCCCTCGGCAGTGTCGTTGCTGACCAGCGGCTCTGATTCACCATACCCGTAGGCAACTATTCTGGTGATATCGATTCCGGTGTCGGCAATGAAGCTGGCGCAAGAGCGTGCACGTGACATTGACAGGCGCATGTTGCTTTCGGCACGACCGGAGGCATCGGTATGACCCCTGATTTCAAGCCTGGCTTCAGGGTATTTCCGCATTAGATCGGCAACACTGTTAAGCACCTGCCTGGAGTTGTCGGTAAGCGTTGCACTTCCCGAGTTAAATGCCACTTGTGATAACGCCTGATCGAGCACTGCCTGGTCCTGCAAGCTTATTTGCGACTCTGGTTCTGCAACTGCACAACCACGTTGCGTAATGCTGCCAGCGGTGTCAGGGCACAGATCATCGGCATCGGCAATGCCATCGCCGTCACTGTCCCTGGGGCATCCGTTGAACTCGGGAATACCGGCAATAGCAGGGCACTCGTCGAGCGAATCAACGACCGAATCGCCATCACTGTCGTCCGCTGCCGGCGGGCAGCCGTTGTTGGCAATCAGACCGACTTCTGATTTGCATTGATCCAGCATGTCGATAACGCCATCACCATCGCTATCTGTAGTTGAAGGGCAGCCGTCAGAGTCAGGATTCTCCGTGAGCGACGGTCCTGCTTCGGTGGGGCACGCATCTTCAGCGTCTGCGATACCATCGCCATCAGTGTCTGGCGCACATCCGTCATTGGCAGCATCACCAGGCATCTGCGGGCAACGATCGTTGGCATCGATGATGCCATCACCGTCACTGTCTTCAGGGCATCCGCCAGAAGCAGCAGAACCGGCCTGCTGCGGACATTCATCCGAAGCATCTGCAATACCGTCGTTGTCTGCATCTGGCGGGCAGCCGTCATTATCACCGGCAATGGCCGGGCACTTATCGTTTTGATCGACAACACCGTCCCCATCGGTATCAGCCGGGCAGCCGTTGTCGATGAGTGCGCCTGGTTGATCCGGACACTGATCGTCGTTACCCCAGACATCATCACCGTCAGTATCCGGCGGACAACCGGCATCCTCTTCGCTGCCGCTGAGTGTGGTGCAGCGATCTATGTCGTCACTGATGCCGTCCCCGTCGGTGTCTGGCGGACATCCGGTCTCTGTTGCAGCACTGATGTTGGGGCAGTTGTCGAGATGATCGGGCAGGGCGTCGCCATCGCTGTCGGTGGTTTGAACCATCGCGTTGGCTTGAGTGCTTTCTGTGGTAACAGCTTCTGAAGCGGCGACAATTCTGCAACCGTTGTTGCGAGCGTCACCGGCGGTTTCGGGGCAACTGTCGATACCATTGCGGATACCGTCTCCATCATTGTCGCCTTGAGCGTAACCGATCTTTGCCGGACAGCCATAGTTTGCTGCAACGCCTGCGCGGTTAATGCATTGATCGACACTGTCACCAACGCCATCGTTATCTGCGTCGGCAAATACGGCTTCACCTGTGGTGGCTACTATCGGTTCCGGGTCGTCGGACATTAACCAATAGCCGAGTAGCCCGAAAAAAAGAAGTACGGGTATTGCAACGAAGAATACTTCACGCTCTTCGTCATCACGAAAATTAAACAAGCTGTTTCTCATCCTGTTCTCCGGCCGTCACATCCAGCCGTTTTGATAAAAAAATATCAGTTATCAGGCAACACGCTGCAAGTGCTTGCAGCGTGTTTAAACAATTTCCGGATCAGGTCATTCTGTCGGCTATGTTGTCTGCGATTCGTTTGGCAGCATCACGTCCACCAAATCCGAACGCCAGAGCAGCAGCCACGGCAACAGCGCCAAGGGTAAAGCCGAATGCCATATTAACGATGTTGTCTGCCAGACCCATGGCTCTGAGACCCATGGCCAGTACCAGACCGAGTATTGCAAAGCGCGCTATGTTGGCGAGTGCAGGGTTAGAAGGTGCAAGCGCGTTGTGAGCAAGCGTACTTAAGAAGTTGCCGATAATCAGAATAACGCCACCTACCAGAATGCCGCCGCCAAACTCAAGTACTCTGGCCATAATCTGGGAAATGATTTCAATGTTGAGCTTATCGACTGCAGCAGTTAAACCGGTAAGCATCGCAAAAAACATGATGGTGCTGCCGATCAGCTTTATCGGCGTAAAGGTCGGAGTGAACATGCCATGGATGCCAAGCTTTTGCGGCATCTCGTTAATGTTGAGTCCATCGAGAATACCGCTAAGAATCTGCACAACAAATTTTGCAACAAAATAAGTAACTGTCAGTATGATTGCAGCGGCAATAATGTTGGGGATGGCAGCCATGAGTTTTTGAATCATTGCAGTGGCCGGACCGGAGATCGCTTCGATATTCAGAATGCCAAGCGCTGCAACCGCAATGGGAAGCAGGATAGCTGCAAAAACAAATGTGCTGCCAAGCTTTGAAACCTGAATGTCGTCGCTGCCGGTTCTCAGTGCCAATTGCTCATCGGCCTTGCCGAGCGCCATGCCGACAAATTCAGAAATAATTTTCGCCAGAATCCATCCCACATAACCGACGATGCCAGCACCAATAATGTTAGGCACCACACCGAGAAACTGGTTCGCCATGCTTTTCAGCGGGTCGAGAACATCGGTCAGTCCCATCTTGCCGAGTACCGCAATCAGCACAAAAAGCACAATGATGTAATAGATCAGCGTAGCAATAGGGGTCGCCAGATCAGTGATAGATCCGTCAGAGTTTTCACGGTGCAGGGCGTCAACTTTGCTGAGTGCTTTTTGCACAAACTTCCTGACAATCTTGGCAATGATCAACCCGATTATAAGAATCGCAAGGGCAATCAGTACGGGCCCGAGTTTGTCGGCGAAAGGAAGCCCGCCAAGAAAGTTATTGGCTGTCTCGTTCATTATTTTTATCTCCGGTACTAAGTAATTCGTTGGGTAATTCGTGGGGAATCGGATTCAGTGTAATAAGCTGCGCAGAATAGTTTAGTGTCTTTTTAGATACATATCGTTAAGTATTGTTATCGAAATAAGGAGATTGGTGCTTCGTTCATCAACCGGTTTCAGGCGGATCATTTGTGCTATTTAGTGCTGGATCGCTTGAAAAGCGGTCAATTTGCCTGATTGCTGCACCCTCTCTTAACAGGGGATTGCCCTTGTGGCGCGTCAGCTCACGCGGTGCGGAGACGTTTAATAGAGATGACAATGCATCCATTCAGATCGCCGGAATTTCTGTGGAAGAGTTATTGCTTATAAATTTCATTATCTGCAATAATGTACATATAAATATATCT
>CALHCI010000191.1 GCA_937931165.1 uncultured Granulosicoccaceae bacterium | reverse complement strand
GCTGCCGGACGTCGTCTCCTGCCACTATTCGCAGTATTACCGCTTGAAGCAGGCCTTCTTTTCTTGCCGGTCGCCGTTGCGTTGCCGGATTGATTAGAAGACTGTGGTTTCCAGTCCTTTTTCTTTTTAGGTTTTTTGGCTGCAGGTTTTACCGGTGAAGCAGGCGTGCCTGGCACAACATGGTCTGGTTCGTAGCCTTCGATCTCTTCGCGGGTGATCGCTTTGCCAATCAACCGTTCAATATCTTTTAACAGCTTTACTTCATCAGCACTGACCAGTGATATCGCATCCCCGCTTGATCCAGCACGACCGGTGCGGCCAATGCGATGCACATAATCTTCCGGTACCTGCGGCATGTCGTAGTTAATCACATGAGGCAATTCATCGATATCTATGCCGCGTGCTGCTATGTCCGTTGCAACCAGTGCCTGAAGTTCACCGCTTTTAAACTGCGCCAGTGCTTTGGTGCGTGCGCCCTGGCTCTTGTTACCATGGATTGCCGAGGCATTAATTTTTGCCGAGGTCAGTTGCTTGGCCAGCCGGTTGGCACCGTGTTTGGTACGCACGAAAATCAACACCTGATCCCATGCATTTGTTTTAATCAGATGCTTCAGCAGTGCAGATTTATTAGCTTTGTCTACCGGGTGAATGGTCTGTGAGACTGTTTTGGCAGTAGAATTTTTTGGCGTGACAGAAACTTCTTTTGGCTGATGTAAAAACTGTTTTGCCAGTGTGCGAATATCATTGGAAAACGTTGCTGAAAACATCAGGGTCTGGCGTTTTTCGGGCAGCATTTTCAGGATTCTTTTGATGTCATGGATGAATCCCATATCGAGCATGCGATCAGCTTCGTCCAGAACCAGCACTTCCAGTTGCGTAAAACGGATGGCGTTCTGGTTATGCAGGTCGATCAGTCTGCCGGGTGTGGCAACTAATATGTCGGTACCTTTGCGCAAACGCATCATTTGCGGGTTAATTTTTACCCCGCCAAAAACGACATTGGATTTTAGTGGCAGGTATTTCCCGTACTGCTCAATATTCTCATAAATCTGCGCTGCCAGTTCGCGAGTCGGGGTAAGTATTAACGCGCGTACCTGGTTGCCTTTGGCAGCATCGCCTTCGTTCAGGCGGTGCAGGATGGGTAGCGTAAAGCCGGCTGTCTTACCGGTACCGGTCTGGGCAGCAGCCATCAGATCATGCCCTTTCAATACCAGCGGAATTGCTTGTTCCTGTATGGGTGAAGGGGTGGTGTAGCCTTGTTCTTTTACTGCTTTTTGGATCGATTCGTTTAAATCGAGCGAGTCGAAGCTCATAGTGTTATTACTGTATCAGTTGTCGGCTTTGTCAGGTGCCGAAGTAAGGATTGGGGGAGAGGTCGCGAAGCTTACAGCAAATAGTCGCTGCAGGGTTAATTAGTGCCTGTCCAGAAACAGGGGGGTAGCGAGGGATCACTCAGGTGCGTCAGATTTTGCCTGCCACCTGTGGGCGCTTAGTCATTCATAGGTAACTACACGTGATTGGCGAAAGATCGTGCGCATGAGTGGTCCGCAGTAGCGTTTGTTTCCGGATGGGCACTAACCAGTACTTTCGCAGAAAGAGGGGCAAACGTGGCGTCTGGCCAGGTTACCACAGTGTGTGTGGGGTAAGACTGGAGCATAGCAGTCCGGTGCTAAACCGTTTGTTTTTTATCAGAAACCCGGTCGCGCTTCGCATTCGCCCGCACTGAAATGTGCAGGCGAAGCAGTATGCAGCGGTTACTATCAGGAGTTGGCTGCATCCAGCGCGGCCATAAAGCGGTGGCGAATCACCACCGGGTCAGTGTCGATGACTGGTAGTTTGATATTGCCGGACTCACACTTACAGACAATCACAGTTTTCTTTTTACTGTCTATAGCCGCCTGCAGGGTAGCCGGGCCTTCAGTGTCCTGGCATTCAACCACGTTTTCACAACCGCATGCTTTGGCCACTTCTGTCAGTGAGGTTCTGCCACCTGCATAAGTCGGCTGATCACCGGTAGAGCCGTAGCTGCCGTTATCTACAATAAACAGAATGTAGTTATCAGCGTCGTTATTACCGATCGTGGAAAGCGTGCCGAGGTTAGTCAATACGGAGCCGTCGCCATCGATGGATATAATGGTTTGCGGTTGATTAAGCGCCAGCCCGAAGCCAATCGATGAAGACAACCCCATGGTGCCGAGCATATAGAAGAAGTTTTCACGATCACCGAGCTGGTGTAGTTCCTGGCTCGGCAGCCCGATGTTGCAGACAACAAAGTGCTTTTCAAGAATCGGGTATAGGTTTTTGAGTAGTTCAGAGCGGATCATTTTAGTAACCTCCCCAGAAATTGGCGTCGGTTAAAATTGCGACAGGCTTTTTGGACATGAAGCAGTATTTTAAAATCGTATCGAATTCTTCTGCGTCAGATTCCTGGTGAAAGTGGTACGTTGGAATAAGTAGTTGATCAAGCAGTGCCTTGGTATGCACGGCCATTTCTACCTGACATGAAACCGGCTCTCTCAATTCACCCCGGTAGCTGATTAACATAGGCAGTGGCATGCGGTAAAACTGGGTAAGTGTGACCAGTGTGTTCACGGTTACGCCGATAGCCGTGTTTTGCATAATGATGGCAGGGCGGGTGCCACCCATCCATGCACCGGCGCACAGGCCAATACCTTCGTCTTCCTTGTTGCATGGCACATGCTTGATATCTGCGTGTTTTTCTATGCCGTCAATAACGCCACCGAGTTGTTTACACGGTACCGTAGTGACGAAGTTAACCTGGTTTGCTGCCAGGTCGTTGACCAGCTTGTCACTGATGGACATTGGGTTCTCCTGAAGGGGTGATGCGATTATTTTGCAGTGAAGCCGCCATCTACCGGCAATATTTGTCCGGTGACGTAGGCTGAAGCTTCACTACAGAGAAAAATGAGCGGACCAACAAGGTCGGCAGGTTCGCCGTTACGGCCAATGCAGGTTTGTGCTGCAAGCTTGCCGGACAGTTCATTGTCTGCAAATACAGGCGCGGTTAGCGGTGTGCGAAAAAAGCCCGGTGCAACCGCGTTGGCGTTAATGCCCTGTGCAGACCAGGCTTCTGCCATGGCCCGGGTAAGCTGTGCCAGCCCGCCTTTGGCAGCACCATAAGCAATGCCTGCATGAAAGGCACGGTAGCTTTGCAGCGAGGCAAAATTAACAATACGCCCCCATTGCTTTTGCTGCATACCGGGTGCAAGGGCCCTGGCCAGATAAAACGGTGCGCTTAAGTTTAAGTCCAGGCTTAAACGCCATTGGTCGGCGTCTACATCATCTGCAGGCTGCCGGGTATTAATGCCTGCTGCATTGACCAGAATATCCGGTGCACCAAATGGCACTGCGACCGCCGAAGCGACATTTTCTATGGCTTCAAGTTCGGCAAGATCTGCAGTAACCGTTGCTGCATTGCTACCTGCTTGCTGTTGCCATGCGCTTAGCTCAGCTTCACGTCTGGCAACGCCAACTACTTTGGCACCGGCTGCAATCAATGCATCGGCTGCCGCCTGACCAAGCCCGGAGCTTGCACCGGTAACGCAGGCAACGCGACCGGTAAGATCAAACAATGCTGCAGGTGACTGACTCACGGCTTGAGCTCGAATTGCTTGTCTGGAAAGTACTTATGCAAACGCACATCTGCGGCTCTTGCATGACCTTCCATGCCTTCGAGTCTTGATATACGTGCAGTCGCTTCGGCGACCGGCATGGAGCCTTCTCTGGTTGCCTTCTGCCAGGTAACCACTTTCATATACTTGTGTACTGATAAACCGCCGGTATAGCGCGCAGCGCCTGAAGTCGGTAACACATGGTTGGTGCCTGCGGCTTTATCACCGTACGATACGGTGGTTTCTTCACCCAGAAACAAAGAGCCGTAGCACTGTAATCGTTGCAGCCACCAGTCGAGATCTTTGGCCTGCACGGTTAAGTGTTCAGGGGCGGTATCGTCAGAGACGCCGGCCATTTCTTCACGGTCGCTGCACAAGATCACTTCTGCATAGTCACGCCAGGCAGCTGCGGCATTGTCGCGGTTGAGTTCGGGTAAGTCGGCAATTAACTCAGGTACTCGAGCCATGACGGTTTCGGCCAGTGCCTTGTTGTCAGTCACCAGCCATACCGGTGAGTTGTAGCCGTGCTCTGCCTGGCTGACCAGATCGACCGCGACAATCTCGGCATCTGCGTCACCGTCTGCCAGTATTAAACTGTCTGTCGGGCCTGCGAACATATCGATACCGACTTGCCCAAACAGAATGCGCTTGGCTTCTGCCACATACTGGTTACCGGGGCCAACCAGAATATCTGCTTTGGGCAATCCGAATAAACCGTAGGTCATGGCAGCGACGCCTTGTACGCCACCCATCGCCATTAACGTGTGCGCACCGGCAATGTGTGCGGCATAAATAATCGCAGGGGCTACACCTTCTTCAGGGCGCGGCGGGGAACAGGCCATAATATGATTAACACCGGCAACTTGAGCGGTGGTCACGGTCATAATGGCGGAAGCAATGTGGCTGTACCGGCCGCCGGGTACGTAACAACCGGCCGCTCGGCACGGTATGCAGCGCTGTCCGGCAATCAGGCCCGGCGCGACTTCGGTTTCAAACTCCAGGAGTGATTCGCGCTGTTTTTCTGCAAATTTTGCCACGTTGGAATGCGCGTATTGAATGTCGCGCTGTAATTGCGCGGGTACTTTGTCAGTTGCGGCTTTAATGGCTGCCGCATCCAGAATAACCTCACCTTCGAATTTATCCAGCTCTTTTGCGTAGCGCAGTGCCGCTTCGTCACCGCCGCTTTCAATGTCATCGAGCATCGTGCGAACACGGGCATTGACCTCGTTCTGGTCCTCAGTGGAGGTGTGGGTAGCTTTTTTCAGGTAAGTGACTGGCACTGTGGTGTTCCTCGAGGTGCGTTGGTACAGCGGTACTTTTTGTTATCGGCGCGCGAATCCGAACTTTGTTAATGCAAGCGCTTACATTTCTATCGCAGAGAGTATACCCTTGTATTCAGCTGATGCAAGCGCTTACATCACTCTACGAAGTGGTTTTACCCGAGCAGGTTGAATGGTTGACCAGACAGTACCGACACTTGAAGACGTAGCCAGGCTCGCCGCGGTCTCCACCGCGACTGTGTCGCGCTGTCTGAATGCGCCGGAACGTGTGGCATCTACCACGCGGGAGCGCGTCGAAGCGGCGGTTGAGTCGCTTGGCTACGCACCCAATTTCGGCGCAAAAGCGCTGGTGACACGTCGTACCGGCATTATCGGCGCGGTGATTCCCACACTTGCCAGTGCCATTTTCTCCCGAGCCATTCATGCCTTTCAGGTCGAGCTCGACAAACTCGGCTGGACGCTGGTACTGGCGGCATCAGACAGCAATCGCGACACCGAAGCCAGACAGATTCGTGCGCTCATTGCTCGCGGGGTTGATGGATTGTTTCTGGTTGGCGCAGAACGGGATGAATCGATCTACCGGTTTCTAAAGCAAAGAAATATGCCGTATGTGATCGGCTGGACTTCCGAAGTACTGGAAGGACAGTCATGCGTCGGCTTTGATAATGGCGCTGCGATGCGTGAACTCACCCAAAAGGCGCTGGAATTCGGGCATCGAAAGTTTGGTGTGATTTCGGCACCGCTGTCGCAAAATGATCGCGCCCGCTCAAGGGTCGCCGGCGTGCGCGACGCACTGGCGTCATTCGGGCTTAAAGCCAATGCACTGCAGATTGCCGAAGTGCCCTATGAAATTGATGCGGCAGGTGAAGCCTTTGACGGTCTGATGGCCGGTTCGAATGCTCCCACCGTCGTGATGTGCGGCAACGATGTGCAGGCCGCCGGTGCGATAAGGCGAGCGCAACAGATCGGGTTGCATGTACCGCGTGATGTTTCGATCACCGGTTTTGATAACCTCGAACATGCTGAACTGGTCGAGCCTGCGATCACTACGGTCGATGTACCACACGTTGAGATGGGCACTCAGGCCGCCACAGTGCTGATCGATCAGCTGCGTGGTGAACACAAAGCCCGGCAGATCAAATTGCAGGTACCATTGGTAGAGCGTGGATCGTTAGGGCCGGCGCCTGTTTGACAGTTTGCCAGGTTGTCTTAAGATTATGTCCTGTAAATTTTTCACTGCAAAGCGCACGTCCGAGAGAATCTTCCGTTGAGCCCCAAAAAAGATAATAAGATAAAAGATAACAAGATAAAAGACGGTCCGAAAAAAGAGGGTAGGAAAAAAGACAGCAAGAAAAAGAATAAGCTGGATAAAAAAATTGAAGTGAAAGACAGCGGCAGCGGGCTCGGTCTGTTTGCCAAAAAAGATTTAAAAAAAGACGCGGTAATCGGTCGCATCAAAGGCAAGATCGTCAGTGACGCAAAGCATGATCCGCGCTATGTGATGGAGCTGGGCAACGATATGCTGCTGGTGCCCAAAGCGCCGTTTCGTTTTCTCAACCACAGCTGCCGTCCCAACTGCGAGCTGTTTGACTGGGATGATGAAACGCCTGACCCCGAAACCGGTGTGAAGGGGCTGTATTTGGGTGTAATCCGCAAAGTGAAGGCCGGAGCTGAACTTACTATCGATTACTCCTGGCCGGCAGACTTTGCCATCCCGTGCCAGTGTGGCAGTAAGAAGTGTCGCGGTTATATTGTTGCCGAAGAAGAGCGGCATCTGATTGCATAGTGAATTACCTGTGTTATAAGCACGAACATCAAGTAGCGAGAGATCCCATGAAACTCGGATTAATATGTGACGGTGTTAGCAGAGATCTGGCGCACACGTTGAGGGTAATGGATGAATTCGAACTTGAATACGCCGAGCTGCAGTTCGTTGGTGACAAAGAAGTCGGTGATCACACGCAGCAGGAAATCGCTGAAATAAAGCATCTGCTGCAAGCGCACGGTAAACCGGTTTCCTGTTTGTCGAGGCATATCTTTGCCGGCATGACCACTGCCAATAAACCGGGAGACAATCTGCACAACAAGCACATGGACGCACTGAAGCGTGTGATTGAAATGGCGCATGAGGTCGGCTCACCGCTGGTGCGCATCATGACCAGTAAAAAAGAACAGATACTGTGGGGCAACAATGGTGCGGAAAAATGGAATGTGGCGCATGGTGCCTGGGACACATTGCCGCCATTGATCGCACCGGCAGTAGAGCTTGCCAAAAAAGAAGGCGTCACTCTGGTTGTCGAAACCGGCAACGGCACTATGGTTAATTCTAACTACACCGCTCGTAAACTGATTGATGAGCTTAATGCCAAAGACACATTAAAAGTGCTATGGGACCCTGCAAACAATTGCTGGTGTCATGAGCTTGCCTATCCAGACGGGTATGAAGAAGTACGTGGTGGATATCTCGGGCATGTGCATATCAAAGATGTATTGGTCGATACCCCGCGCGCCACGCTTACCGTCAAAAAAATGGGAGAGGGGCAGCTGGCAAAATTGTTTCAACCAATGGCCGATGCAATGCGCGCTGATCATTATGACGGTGTCATTTCGTTTGAAAGCGTTTACCACACGGGTGATGGAGATTTTGAAAACGGCTTCAGATCATGCGTTGGTTTGTTTAAAAGCCTGTTTGGCTAACCACCTGACTTGCAAATTTACTGGTGCAAGGCTGTAGTCTTAAACGTTGTAGTATCAAGCTTTTTAGTATGAGCAGAAAGCTCCAGTAAGTGACTGCAAGATCTCGCCGTGCCGCCGAGTGCGCAGCAAGCTTATATCGGAGGAGTGAGTCCTATGACACTATTACGATAGTCATAGAGCACCTCTGTTTTGCGTGATGAGTGCCTGATTACCCGGGCAAATTTTGCAGTGATTAACGGTTGTGCCGTCAAAGGGAATAGCAGTTTGGTTGTATGTTGTACCGGCGGTCGGGGATTCCAGGGAAGGGTAAGGGTTGTACCCTGGGGTTAACAGTAGTAACGGATCTCGACCGCCATTTTAATCAAGACGAAGTTATGATCAGTGTGATTTGGTTCAGGAGCACTTTTCCAGAGGGTGTATCAGTGTTGTAAAGCTGGCTGCAGCCTCGGGCATGGCTGCAGCTTATTCTTTGTACTGCTGTTGTCCTTAAGCAGGCTATTGTTGTACAACTCACCTTTGCAGGGTCGCACAACTGTCCAGCAGTTAATTCACTGTATTCGGGTATTGGAAAATAGTATCCTTCGCAGCTGACAGCTCTATCCGGACTTTTCAGTGCAAACAACCTTTCCTCTGCGTGGCATCATTGGTGTCGTCGCCAACTCAATAGATGAGATTAATCTCGCGAAAGACAAAGCGCTGCAATGCGTTGAGCTTAGAGCGGATTTATTGCTCGACGCCGGTCTGTCTGAGGATGAGTTGTTCACCTGTGTAAGGCATGCAAAAGAACTGGGTCTTGCCGTGTTGTTTACGCTTCGTCACCCCACCCATGGCGGTACATTCAAGGGCTCCGAACAACAGCGCGTCACCATGAGCCAAAAAGCAATAGACACCGGTGCAGATCTGTTTGACCTTGAATGGGGTACTGAAGCGGCGGCCATTGCACTGGCCAGGGACAACGTACTGGCGGGTGACAACGTACTGGCCGGTAATAACCCGGTACCCATAATCCTCAGCTATCACAACTTTAGCGAAATGCCCACGGCACAAGAGCTACAAGATCTCACCACGCAAATGGAAAGTGCCGGTGCCAGAGCAATAAAGGTGGTTCCAACGGCATCGACTATTGACGACTCACTTGCCATGCTCAAGTGGGTGGGGCAGGGGAATGCTTCGGGCAGTCGTATAGGCTTTGCAATGGGAGAGGCTGGCGCCTCCAGCAGAATATTAACTACGGTACTTGGTGGCGAAGTGACGTATGCCAGTTTTGGTGCACCGGTGGCACCGGGACAGATCGATATTGATGAACTGGTTTCTCTGTATCGTGTTAATACACTGAATAATCAGGCGCAGGTCACTGCCGTATGTATGGATGGTGACGCCGGTACTAAACACGCAGCGGCGTTAAATCAATTGTACAACCAGAATAATCAGGTGGCCGTACGGTTTGCAGCGTCAGATGCTGCAAACCTTAAAGAAGCTGCACAGTGGCTGCGCATTTCAGACTTTGCTTAAACTGAGCCGGGTAGTTCTGTAAACACCGTAATACGGTCAGTCGGTTTGTGCCACTCCGCCGTTGGCGATTCCCTGTTCAATATAGGGCGCTATTTTCTCCATCGCGGTTGCGGAGTGAGCGGGTGGTTCAAATGCTGCCAATACCGCTTTCCATTTAGCGGTTGCTCTTTCAGATGAAGTTTTAGCGCCAGACTCAACCCAGCTTCCATGGTTACTCAAGTCAGCTATTAGCGGTGTATAGAACGCATCTTTGTAGCGCTGCATGGTGTGGTCCGTTGCAAAGAAATGGCCACCAGGTTCTACGTCTTGCAGTGCAGACCATCCGAAACTGTCTTCGTCTTCAGGTAACGGATTGCATAGTTCGGCTATAGTCTGTACCGCTTCAATATCGTTAATGAATTTTTCATAGCCAAAGCACAGTCCGCCCTCAAGCCAGCCTGCAGCATGTACTGTCAGCGTGGCATTGGCCTGTAGTGCTGCCCATAAGCCCATATTGTTTTCTGTGCCGGACTGCATATCCGGTGTGTTGGATGCCGAGCCCGCTGCTGATCGCCATGGCATGCCAATGTAGCGTGCAAGCTGACCGGAACCGATTGACAGTTTGATATGTTCCGGCGTGCCAAACGCCGGAGCACCTGATTTCATATCGACATTAGACGCAAACCCGCCGTAGGAAACCGGCGCACCGGCATTGGCCAGTTGTGAGAGTGCAATGCCGGCCAGTGCCTCGGCATGCTGCAGAATTAGTGCACCGGAGACGGTAATCGGCGCCATGGCACCGGACAGGCAGAACGGTGTGATGACAGCCAGTTGTCCGGCGCGCGCAAAGTCAATAATGCCCTCGGCCATAGGGATATCGAGTTGCCTAGGAGAGTTGGTGTTGATTACGGTCGTGGCCCAGACTCCATTGGTAAATTCTGTGTTATCAATATTCAATGCAAGTTGAATCAGCTCGAAAGATTCCTGTACCTGACCCCTGCCTCTGGCGTATACAAACATGGGTTTGTCAGCAAGTTTGAGCTGAGCACGTATGATTTCGTAGTGACGCACATTGGGTGCAATGTCCTGCGGTTCCGCTGATGGCCCCAGCAGGTGGATAACATCAAACGATTGTTGCAGCGTAATGGTTTCTTCAAAGTCGCGAAGTGAACCGGGTCTGCGGCCGCGTTCAAAATCATGTGCATTCGGACAACCGGACCCTGCGGTAAACAGCATGCTGCCGGTTTCATAAGTTTGCTCTCTGCTGGCAGATGCTGCGCGCAGGCGGAAAGACTTAGGTGCTGACTGCAGTGCGGCATCGATAATGTCACTGCCAATGAAAACCATTTGCGAAGCTTCATTAACGGTGGCCCCGGCACTTTTAAAAATACGCCTCGCTTCCGGGTGCAGCATTTTTATGCCAAGCTCTTTGAGCACGCGCAGTGCCTTATGGTGAATGCGGTCTATAGCATCGTCACTAAAAACCCGTTGTGGCTCAAACGGATGTTTTAGCTGGCGGTAGGCATGGCTGCGCGGTGGGCTTTTGGCTGATGTGTTGGAGGGCTTGCCGGTGCGTCTTCGTCTGCGTGTCATTGATTACCCTCGAAGCGTTGTTTAAAGCGTGCGGCGACTTTTGCACTGAGCTTACGGCCGGTGAATGATGTGTAGTACTGATCGAGTAACGCCAGCCTGCTTTGCATAGGCTCTTCCATGTGCATGGCGTAGTAACCGATTTGTGCGAAATACAGCACTCGCGCCCTGACTGTCGCGTCCGGTTTGGTAAACCCGAAGCGCTGAAAGCAGTCAGCGATAAGTTGTATGCGTAGCTGATCTTCTTTGGTCACTATGGCAAACACTTTCGGGTCGAGTCGTGCCCAGTCGCGAATGGACTGATCCAGCGTCGGGCTGAAACAATCGCTGTTTACCCACAGCGCGAAGAACTCGAGTATGGCTTCGCTTAGGGAATCTACCTGATTCAAAGCTGTTTTTATTGAGTTGCCGTTGCGCTGATGCCATTCATCGAGTATTGCTTTTAACAGTGCTTGTCTGTCGGCGAAATGCCAGTAGAAGCTGCCGCGGCTGGCGTTCAGTTGACTGGCAAGCCGGGTTATCTGTACGGCATCGATGCCGTTCACCAGTAATGTGTGAATGGCGGCCCCGGTCCAGTCACTGCGACCGAGTCTATTCGCCTGTGGTGTTGCCATACTTTTCCAAACAGGGGTGTATGGTGGTATGCTAACACAGGGAATAGTCTTTCAATATCAATACTGTCAGGGGTACAGCGATGAGCCAGCCATCTAGTCCAAAGGCACCTGCCAGAGTGATGCGATTCGCTAAAGCTGCGTTTACACCACGGTTTGAGTATGGAGACCAGGCACAGGTTGCGGCGTTGTGTGGCGGTGATGATGGTACAAAGCTTGGTGCCGGACTGGTGCGGCTGACAAAGGCCAGTATTCCGTGGACCATCAAATACGATGAGATGATCTTTGTCGTTGAGGGCACTTTTACGGTTACTACTGATACAGACACATTAACGGCGCAGGCGAGAGATGCAATTTGGCTGCCCGCCGGTACTCGTTTGACCTATGAAAGCGATAACGCCTTGTTGTTTTATGCGATATACCCGGTGGATTGGGCAGCAGAGGAATAATCATGGCTATGCCAGAAAGCCGGTCTATAAAACGCCTGCCAAATAACGATAGCACCAACGCATGGAACACCATACTGCCGTTGCGTACACCCAAACCGGCGTTGGCTGGTGACTTAAACGCAGACTGGCTGGTGATTGGGGCGGGTTATGCGGGGCTTGCTGCAGCACGGCAACTGGCGCACAACTGTCCTGATCAAAAAATTGCCATAGTCGACGCCGGTGTCTGTGGCGAAAACGCGTCAGGCAGAAACTCGGGCTTTGTCATTGATGTTCCGCACACGGTTTCATCCAACCTTGATCAACTCGACAGTGCTCACCGGCATATGCGCCTTGCGCGCGCTGCCACTAATCAACTTGCAGAGTTAGTGAAAAAGCACAGTATTCAATGTGACTGGTCTGTCGATGGTAAGTACCAGACCGCAGTCACCGATGAAGGGGCTGAATCGATGTTGCAGCCGTTTGCCAATGAGCTTGAAGCACTGGGTGAAGACTATCAATGGGTGCGTGGTGATGACCTTGCCGCCAGACTGGGTACCCGTCATTTTAAACATGCGGTTTACACACCGGGTTGCGTTTTAATGAATCCGGCAGCGCTGGTGCGGGGTCTTGCTGACTCATTACCGGATAACGTGACGTTGTTTGAAAACACTCCGGTCACACAGCTGCAGTCTGCTAATGGCATGGTAGTAACGACGCCCGGTGGTGAAATCAGAGCGCCGAAAGTAATTCTCGCTGCCAACGGTTTCAGTGATCAATTTGGTTATAAGCCAAACGGTTTTGTTCACCTGGCGCTTAAAGCCAGTCTTACTCGCCCGTTAACACCTGAAGAAAGGGCGACTTATTCGGTAGACCGGCCATGGGGTGTGACACCTGCCAATGCTTTTGGCGGGGTAACAATGCGTTACACCAATGATCACCGGTTGTTAGTCCGGCAGGATATCAGGCTTGATATGCAGCAGAATATGTCTGCACAGTCGACTCAGCGTATTGTCGCACACCACCGGCACATATTGCGTGATCGCTTTCCATCACTACCGGATGTTACCTTCGAAAATACCTGGGTAGGGTATATCTGTATGTCCAGAAACGGTGCGCCGGCATTTGGTCAGGTTGCACATAATGTATGGATGTCTGCCTGCCAGAATGGAATCGGGGTTACCAAAGGGACGATAAGCGGTCAACTCATTGCAGACCTTGCGTGTGAACACGAGAACCCGCTAATAAAAGATATTCAGGCACTTGGCTCGCCACAGCCTCTGCCCGCCAGACCACTGGTAGAGGTGGGTGCCAGAGCAATGATGAAGTGGGAGTTATGGAAAAATCGCCGCGAGTCGTAAATAGGTTAAACGGCAGAAGTGTCTGCGTTGAACTGGAGTCGCGGCATTGCGCCACTATAAGCTGACTATAAAAGCCTGGTTGCTATGCGGTTGAGTCGCATCGCAATAGTGTCAGGTGATTCTTCAGCACCTTCATTGATCCAGCTTTGCAAAACTGCAAAAGTGCCTCCGACCAGAAACGACATCATATCGTTTTCTACAGGTTTGCCCTTGCGTTGAAGTTCGTCTGTGAATAATTCACCAATTACCCGTTGGAATCGTGAAAAAATGTACACGTCCTCGGTAATGCCTGACGGTTTCAACCCGTGTACTGAATGAATATGGTGTGCAAGCCAGTGCAGGGTGACCAGTCCCTGGTGAGTTTTTTCATAGTTTGCTATTTCTGTTTTAGCGTTGGCTACTCCTGATTCAAAGCCGTAATCGAGTAATTCCTGCTTATTCTGAAAGTGCAGATAGAATGATGAGCGTGCGATATTGGCGCGTCGACAAATCTGGCTGACATTAATATCTTGCCAGTGTTTTTCCTGTAGTAGCGCAAATAAAGCCTGCCAGAGTTGTGTCCTGGTACGGGCAATGCGTCGATCTTGCGATGTGTTATCGGACATAATTTACGCATACTGTCCATTAATGAACAGGGTAGTTAACATTAGACTGGCGCACCGTAGACAGTGGACGATAATCATCGCAGGTCTCTCCGGGAAAACAGTATGATGATTTCAAACGGCAGCCGCAACACTCGATCGATAATACGCTGGGGGCTCTATCCGATGAGTTGGATATTGGTGTTATCAATTATTGATCAGTATTTAGCTGGAAACATTGAAGCGGGTTCTGCATGGCTGATCAATGCGAGTGTACTGGCGCCGCTGTATTTTATTATTGAATGGCGATTTCCGTATCAGCAAAGGTGGGCGATGACATTGGCTTCCTTTTTTAAAGATCTTAAGTATGTCGTTGTCAATTCTTCTTTCATGTCTGCAGTCTCGGCAGCTTTGGCCCTATTTACTATTTCACTGTCGGGTAATACTCAAGGGTGGGCCTCGTCGTGGCCATTGCCGGTTCAAATTGTACTGTGCTTTTTGATATTTGAAGCGATCAACTACAGTCTGCATCGTGCTATGCATGAACACCGGGGTAAGCTTGGAAAAATACTATGGAAGATTCATGCTGCGCACCATCTTCCCCCTCGCCTTTATCTTGTTATGCATGCTGTTTTTCACCCGCTCAACAGCCTGTTAATTCAACCACTGGCGATCATTCTTCCGGTATGGTTAATGGGTTACGATCAGAAAACAGTCACTATTTTTCTGCTGGTGATGGGCATGCACGGGCTGATCAGCCATTTTAATGTTGATATTCGGATGGGTTGGTTTAACTACATATTTGTCGGTAATGAAGTGCACCGCTATCATCATAGCGCTGACGTTCATGAGGCGAAAAACTACGGTGCAATGTTAACGGTTTATGATCAGCTCTTTGGTACCTTCGTTTATAAACCAGGTGTTGCTCCTGAAAATCTCGGGGTTCCTGAATCTGCAGCGCTGCCCGACTACGGGCAGACGCTCAAGGTGCTCAAATTACCGTTCACCGGATAATGGGTACCAGCCACCGGGGGTTAGTTACTCGGTCGCAGAATGACAGAGCAGGTCACTTTTGACATATCCTCCCAGGCGTTTAATGTGTCACCGCTACACGCGGAATATTTGGCATCACGCGGGCCACCGTCTTCGTCAAAGTTGTAGTGAATATCAATACCGATTTCATTATTGGTTTCGATATCCATACCCATTTCTGCCAGACTAAATCGCAGTTCGCAGGTGGTGTAAGTTTCAGTGCCTCGTAGCGTTTCGCTACACACCGCATTGTCTGCGACTGCAGCTTGTGAGTTAATGCCGTGGACTACAACGGGTGCAATCGGAGTTTGGTCTTTAGTTGGTACTCCGTAAATACGTACCAGGTCATTGTTGTCGTAGCCCTGTGTGTCTTCAAGCCCCGGGTTGAGATAGATTTCAAAGCTTGAATCTTCCCACAAATATCCATTCACTGGATAAGAGTCGCTATACAGTGTTTCTCCTATGGCGTCCCAGTTGCCTCTTGAAACGCGAATGATAAGATCTGTTCCGTCGTGTGTAATAGCTGCGTCGTACAACGAGTAAAAATTGGCAACTGTGCCATCAATCAGAAATACGGGTTCAAACAGCGCTGCTCCGGCATTAAACGCTGGCACATCCGGGTTTGCTGGATCCTCCTGGAACGCTACATACGTTTCTTTGAAGTTGTTTCTGTCCGTTTGTCCGCGCGGGTGAGTGTCAGCCGGGGAGAGTACACAGTTGTCCATGGCTGCCCCTGTATCTGTGTAATACCACACACCGACAAAAGCAGCGTTTTCGGGCGCGACGCCACTAACAGCCAGGTTTTGTGTGGATCCGTCCGGTACCGGAACCACTGCGTCGGGTTCTGAGATGAAGTTCCAGTCAGTATCGTAGAAACTCATCCCCAGGCCGTTCCAGGTGCCTGTACTGACCGGACTGACATCACAGCTGAAGGTCAGTTTATCACTTGCAGAAATCGCGACACCTTGCTGCAGGCACTGACCACTACCCAGTTTTGCGAAAAAACCGGTACCGCTGCGTCGCTGAGTGTCATCGGCAGACACGCGGCTCAATGCGTTGCTGCTGGTGCAAGCCTGCCAGCCGGGCTGTTCACCGCCGATATTCCAGTCTGGTGGGAATGCACTGGTGAAGTCGGGGTTTATCAAATAATTTTCTGCCGTTGCAGGCAGGGATGCAAGGGTTCTTTTAGAGATCAGACCGGCGATATAACCTGGTTGTTGTACCAGGTTGCTGGCGTTATCTTTGGTCTGGTCCGAGTCACAGGCGCTCAGCAAAGTGGTAACACAGGCGGCGAAGGTCAGGGCGGCAGGGTGTTTCATTATCAACAGAAGCTCCGGCTTTTTGAAAAAGTTGGTTCTTGCCAAACCAATACTGATGTTAGTGTACGGTCAGGTTCGGGCTAGTGGCTAAATCGCTGTGTAGATTTTATGTGTCATGACGAATAAATGGCAAGCAGTTTTTATTCAAAATGGTGAAGCACGTCAGAAATACGTTTTTCAACTGACTTTTGGAGAATACGGATTAAGCGAGTTGCCCTCCGCTGTCTTTGAGCGTCGCAACCGCTGAGACTTGCTCAACCGTCTTTTTCAATTAGTGACTTGAGCTTGTTAATCTGTGTCTCGTGGTCGGTTTGCATTTTATTTTTAGCGCTGAAGAAAAAGATGATCTTCATCAACCAGCCTACACGAACAAAATCTGCCGATGCGAAAAGCCTGGTGTTACCTGCGTCGATCGACTCAAAAGTGTTGACAATTTGCAAGTCAAAATAGCTCGATGTCATAAACAGCTCAACACGATTTGGCGGGTCGTAAACGGTAATAGTCTCTTCCATGGTGAATTCGCCCTTACCTTGTTGATAAGTGTGATTAGACTTATCTCCGACTTTAGGGGCTGCAACATCTCCGGTGATTTGCTCATACCGTAGAAAATCGTTAAGCCACTTGCTTAGATTGTCAGGATTATTGCTGTAGTCCCAAACAGCCTGCAACGGTTTGTTAACAATGACCTCGTGAGAAAGATTCATTGACCGCGCTCCCTCATATGAAAAAAGACGATCAGTTAACATATCATGAATGATCTTTTTTCAGAAAATCGGTCATTCTGCAATGTTTCAGTAATTGCACAGCCGGTGATCTTTTTTTATGCTCTACATCCGGTATACGGAGGTAAGGTAATGAGCGTACCAGCTGGATCGGCTTTAGCGAAAGCCGCAAACAAAGTGCGGCAGCTATTATTGGCGGCGATTGTCGTGTTGGCCTCTTCGCTGGCAATAAGTGCCTGTGGAGGAGGCTCTAACGTTGCCACAGAGCCAATGGACGATGAAGGATCGGAAGTCAGTACAGAGGCAGTGGTCCCCAACCCGATCACTTCAGTTTTTAACGGATTTATGCTGTACGAAGAAGTGATCAGAAGTGCCAGTGGTGACTTAAACAGCAAACGCTACTACCGCTACAACAGTGATCTCAACCGTATAACCCGTTCAATCGCGTTTGATGATGGTGAAACGATTGAACAAGCAGAGGTTGACAGAGAAATCGAGCTGAACACTCAGGGATACCCAACCACAATAACCCGGTTAAACGGGGGCGAGGTTGTGCTGCTTGACGACCATAGCTTTAACAGTGCAGGGCAACTGGATTTTCGAACCACGCAATCTCCACAGATTAGTGCACCGCCACAACAGATTCGCTACCAGTATAACGAAGCGGGTCAAATGATTTCGGAGAGCAGTTCGGACCCCATTGCCGGAGGAGTCACCTCTAATACTGACTACACCTTTACCAACGGATTGTTAACTGGCAGCGTATCGTATTTTCCGGCTGGCTCTCCAGTTGCCAGCACCGTGTTTAGCAATGACCAGTCCGACCGCATCTCAGGGTGGCGACAGGAACTAAGTGGTGGCCTGGTGACTTCAGCCAGCTATACGTATGATGAAAACAACAACATAATCTCGGTAGAAATATTTGATGAAAGCGGCGCACTGACTCGCACCCATAATTATTCATACGTTGAAAATACGGTGCCGGTATATAACGCGGTACTGTTTCAATACTTGTATTCTCCGCAAATTGACTGATAGAGCACAGTAGTCCGCCACAACTCTACTGTCGTAGGGCAATCTGTTACGGGTAGTTTATTGCGTAAATTGTGTTTTCATGAAGTTGCTAAACGCCCTTGCTGGCGGGGATGGCAAACTGTCCCGGAGTTTCAATTCCAAATTTAAATGTCCAAAGTGGTAGGTTGGCAGCACTCTTGTCAGTGTTTTTTTTGAAAGGTCATTTATCACGGACACGTTCATCACCATCACCGCACCGAGACCCTCGCGTGCCAGCGCCAGAGCCGTTTCGTGGTTGTTGGTTTGTATGAGGCCGTTGCCGCGTATGCTGACCGTTTGTTCACTCTTCTTCTCAACCGCCAGTAAACTGTTGCCGCGTTGTTTCATTTCCAATAACGAATTGTTCATGATGGCAGTACTACCCTGCCATCTGATACGAGGCTTTTTTGCAGCGACACATACCAGATCTATTTGGCCCAGCTTAATCGCAGGCTTAAGCAGCGTGTTATCAGTCAGTTGATTGGGTGCCTGGTAGTTGGCTTGTATAGCGATATCATATTCACTGCTATGCAGGGGGACGACGGTATCTTCGGCATCGACAGACAGTTTGATCCCTGGAAATGCCTGATGAAACTTAACCAGATAGCTTGGCAGCCAATGGAGCGCAAGTTCCACAGGCAAGGTAATTCGCAGTTCTCCGTTAGTGACTCGCTGGCTGTTAATGACCCCTAATGCCGAATCGGCTGATGCGAGCATCTTCTTCGCGTTTTCATAGACTTCCTCACCCGCTGTTGTCAGTTCCAGTTTACGAGTCGTTCGCACTGCCAGCATGACCGATAGTTCTTCCTCGAGTTCTGACAGGGCAGTTGACACCACTGGAACCGATAAGCCAAGTCGATTTGCACCGCCCTTGATTGATCCTGCATCTGCGATCGCGGCAAAACAGGTGAGTCTGCGCAATGATTGAAAAAGGGGCCGGGAGGACATGGTGTTTTCTCTTTTAGCTTGTATTGTTTTAGAAAACAAAATAGATAATTAGATTGTTTTAGTCAACCTCCGGGTTTCTTATACTTTGCGGCAAGTAGCTACGCCGCGGCTGCTGAAACGACTGCTGTACCGAACGCAAAACATGCTATCAGGCGCCGACCGGCACGGCGTTCAGACCTGGTGGTGACACCTCACGTCCGCGAATAGCCGGACAGATAAAAGGAATCCTCATGACTTCAACAATAAACCGTAGAAAATTTCTGGAAGGAATGGCGCTGTCAGCGGGCGCAGTCGCTCTGTTGCAAGCGGGCGTCAGATCGGCTCCGGCACACGCGCAGGGAGAGATGGGTGCAGGTGTGACGCATAGCTTTTCACAGGGTGGCCTGACTTTTCATACTTACGTATCTCCTGCACAGGCCGTCCATGTAACATCACACATCGTGGAGTTCTCTGATCAGTTACTGATGGTAGATGCGACGATGCTGCCACCTACCGCACAAGAAGTTGCCGCATTGATTGCTGCCACTGGTAAGCCGGTTGGAAAAGCGGTACTGAGCCATGAGCACCCTGATCATTGGGGAGCAGCAGCGGTGTATGAGGGGGTTCAATTCTCAACACTGCCTGCGATCCGTGCCAACGTCGCCAAAGAGGGCGAGCCCTGGGTGCCACCAAAGAATGTGTTGGAAGGACCTGATCTTGAGCTTGGCATGACTGAGATGTCCGGTGTACCGGTAGAGTTTCGCCATTTCCAGAATACCGAAGCTTTCGACATGATAGTGACGGTATTCCCTGATCAAAAAGTCGCCATTGTTCAGGATCTTGTCTATAACGGTCTATATGCTGCACCGGGCATTGACAGAGCAAACTGGATAGCAACGCTCGAAACTCTGCGTGATGATCCTGCCTTTGACACACTGTTGGTTGGGCATGGTCTGCCGACCAGTCGCGGTGATCTTGATCACATGATTCAATACATCAAAGTGATGGATAGTGCGATAAACGATGCTGCAACGCCTGATGAAGCAGTGGCCACGCTGAAAAAAGCCTACCCGGGGCAGGGTGGAGAGTTCTTGCTGTCACTGATCTCTGAATACTGGGCAAAATAATACTCAGGCCTGTGCGTGCATTCACTATGCGCTTTAGTACTATTGGGAGTGCATAACGGGCACATTGTTGATCTTGAGCATGCAGGGAAAAAAGTCGGGCCGACGTAAGCCGGCCCGATACTATCCCTTAACACAGACCACCTGCTTCAGGGTATGTACAACATCGACCAGGTCCCGCTGATTTTCCATCACAGTATCGATATCTTTATAGGCACCGGGTATCTCATCGATAACGCCGGAGTCCTTACGACACTCGACACCTTCAGTCTGTGATTTTAAATCACGGGTGCTAAACGCTTTCTTCGCGGCAGTGCGGCTCATCGTACGGCCGGCACCATGTGAACACGAGCAGAACGATTTAGCGTCACCTTTACCTTTGACGATGTACGACTTGGCACCCATGCTGCCGGGTATAATGCCAAGCTCACCGTCGCGGGCACTGATGGCACCTTTGCGGGTCAGGAAAACATCTGCACCAAAGTGGTTTTCAACGGCCACGTAGTTGTGGTGGCAATTGATTGCTTCTTTAGTCACAGTGAATTCCGGTAACACGCCTTTTAGTGCCTCTACCGTCATACGCATCATTTCTCTGCGATTCCACAATGCGTAGTCCTGTGCCCAGTGAACGGCAAACACATAGTCGTCAAAGAACTCGGTACCTTCATCAAAGTACGCAAGATCTTTATCCGGCAGATTACGCTGCAGGCGTGCAATGTCTTTGCGTGCCAGCTGAATAAAGTAGCGACCGATCACATTGCCAATACCACGACTACCGGAATGCAGCATGATCCAGACATCGTTGTTCTCATCCAGACAAACTTCGATAAAGTGATTGCCGCCTCCCAGCGTGCCGACCTGTTGCGACCACGTACGTGAAAGCTGTTTTACCATTTTTCCGATCGTCGGGTGCCTTGCCAGAATGGTTTCGAGCCCGCCGTCCAGCGCCTGCAGCGTCGAACGTCTGGCTTTAACCGTTTTATGCATCGCAAACCCGACTGGCACGGCGTCTTCAATTGCCAGACGAACCGGTTTTAAGTTATCCGGTAATTGGCTGGCGTTGAGTGACAGTCTCACCGCATTCATACCACAACCGATATCAACACCGACGGCAGCAGGAATAATGGCACCGCGCGTGGGAATGACTGACCCTACGGTAGCACCTATACCTCTGTGTACATCGGGCATGGCAGCGATATGGCTGTGAATAAACGGCAGTTCGGCAATTTTGGCTAACTGATCGTAAGCACCATGATCAATATCGTTGGTGTAAATATTGACCGGGACTTTTCCTTTTTTAATAACTTTTTGTATAGGCATGAGCCTTTCCTTATAAAAACACCCCGGTCTCACTGACCGGGGCTACCACTTTGTCAGGTTACTCACGAGTCGCCGATTTTGACGAGATCGTTCATAACACCTTCCATACCACCGAAAACGGTGATTTTATCGACTTGAGTAGTCACTTTTTCAAGCGCTTCAAGTTCCTTCAAACGTACCAGCACCGGGTTGTCAGCCATCAACTTTGCAGTGTTCAGCAGAGAACGGGTTGCCGCAGTTTCTTCACGACGTCTGATGTTGTTGGCCTGTGCGGTCTTTTCAGCCGCAACTACCTGGTTCAGAATATCTTTCATTTCCCCGGGTAAAATCACGTCTTTAACACCGACACTGTTTAACTCAATGCCAACAGCATTCAGCTTATCGCCTGCATCACCAGCAATGGTGCTGTCCAGTGCGCTTTTGTCCGCCAGCAACTGATCGAGAGTTTGTGCACCGACAGCACGGCGTAATGCCAGCTGTAGTTCACGGTAAACAAACTCATCAAAGTTGCCCAGTGAATCCTCGGCAAGAGCCGGATCTGCAATCTTGTAGATCGCAGAAAGGTTCAGCCTTAAGCTCACTTTGTCTTTGGTCAGAATTTCCTGGCCAGAGACTTCAGTCAAAATCATCTGGGTGGTTACAACCCTGGCAGTCAGCTTTCGCTTGAACTTCCAGTACAGGTAATAACCAGTGTCGAGAGTCGCAATTCGCACACCGCTTTCATACAGAAAGCCAACTTGCTTTTGCTGAACATCTACCCCGAGCACCGCGCCAATTTCTGCTGCGCGCTTTGCAAGCTTGCCAGTACGACCAATTGCCTGTGCCAGCGGCAACGCTACTTCCAGAACCTCGGAAGTATTGATACGGCTGATTACAGTATCGACCAGACCCTTCCAGTACAAGACAACAGAACCAGGTGCCAACAGATCAACGAGCTTGTTGTCCTGATACACAACCCCCGCTTCATTGTCTGCAAGATCAGCAATGATAAAGTGCCGTTGTGCGAGTTCCGGATTGGTCTTGGCCAAAGTCTCTATGTGCGGATAGTTGCACTGTGCATCGACAATAGAAACCACCTCTATACGAGAAGTCCCGAATGCAGGCACATGCCAGTAAACGCCTGGCGATAAAATATCGACAATAGCTTTGTCTCTGATCATCAGTCCTCGCTCAGTGGGAGAGATGACAGTCCGGATTTTCATTTTACTATCTCCTGGTTACCTCTGACCTGTCTCCAGGCCTTATCCGTATCAGGCCCATCCTGATACATGAAAAAATTAAAAAAAGTCAGACCCCACACCGCAGTTGTGGGAGGCAAAGCAGTTCATCGCGGACCTGAGTCTGTGTGCACCGCCGACCAATACAAAGCGTATTTGCGTGCAGCGCACAACAGTCTCTCAGGCTGGCGATAAACCTAATCGCCACACAAAACAACCGCAGTGCTGTGTACAGGTTTTACCGCACCACCCTTTGAGCAGTACAGAGCAACCCGTCCACAGGGGCCTTCCTGTCTGGCTGTTTCCAGCCGTTGTACCAAGTTAAGCCTTGGAAGCTATGCGTTTCCGTATGAGGGAAGACGCGGAGTACGGGACTCGAACCCGCAACACTCAGATTAACTGTCTGATGCTCTCCCGGTTGAGCTAACTCTGGTATGTATCGGCGTAGAAAACCTCTGTATACACCGCTGGAATGTTTGAAAAACACCGCTGTGCACAGGGCAGGGTTAAGAACCTGCACCGCTGAGATAAGCCTTGCCAAAACATTTGGTGAGGCCAAAAAAAAAGCCCCGGTTGAAGACCAACCGGGGCTTTTAAATCCTGCTGGCCACGTAGCCAGCGAATATTCAAGCTACGAAATTAACTATAAACACCACTATTGACGAGCACCGCACGTGCGTTAAACACAGGTGCGCATGCATCGACAACGAGAGGCAGGTGTATAACGCGCAGCTCGCTTGTGATGACATAGATTGTTGATTGAAGTTGTTTCACTGTATTTCGTTGCTCGAAGTTGAGTCGTTAAGTCAGGGGGCGAGATTATAGAGATATGAGAATGTCTGTCAACGGTTAATTGGAAATAAATGGTGGTAATTTATGAGGTGTTGAATGGATTTGTACCTGAGTCACAGTGTGGTTCCAGGTTGTAGTGCTTATGGTTGAGCTATACACATAGCTTCAACTGGTTTAACAACAGTATTTTTCGGGGGTTTATTGATCCACAGGTAAAAGTAGGGAGACTGGAAAAATTATTGAGTAGTGGATTATGGTAACCCATATCAGACATAAGACGGATGCGCTTCCAGCTAATGCCATATATGGACGCT
>CALHCI010000190.1 GCA_937931165.1 uncultured Granulosicoccaceae bacterium | reverse complement strand
ACTGACGTCTGTGTTGTCGCCCAGACCCTCTGCGTCAAGGCTTGCTCTGCTTCTTTCCAGCAGATCTTCCTGAATTCGTGGAGTGTAATGGTCGATAGCCAGCCAGCCAACGCCCGCCAGCAACAGAATGCCGATCAGCAGCGGGCCGATGCTGCCGTTTGAAGGCGCGGCGTTGTATAACGGTGGCGCTGCAGCCAGCCGTGGGCGGTTCACAAAACGACCGACCGGTTTGGCACCTGGTGGTGGTGCCATTCTGCGTCTGGGTTCTCCACGAAAATGCCGTGGTTCGCGACGTGGTGGTGGACCTCTGCGCGGCACGCGTCTGTCAGAGTGTGCCGGTGGCGGGCCAGCCCGACGCGGCATTTGCCGATCACCTGCGGGTGGTGCGCCTCGCCGTAAGGCTGGTTCTGCACTGGCTGCCTTTTCATTGGCTGTCTTTTCAATAGCTGGCGTTGAACTGGCAGTACCAGCGTCAGGGCGAGTTAAAGGACGTGACGGCCGATGACGTGTTTGCTTGTTTTCCGTCAGTGTCCGTTGCGTGCTTATACGCTCGGTAGTCGCTCTTTCACTGCTGGCTCTTTGTTGGCGCTGCGGTGCGGGTCGGCGGACTGGTACATCAGTTTTTTCGACAGGCGTTGACGCGGTGGCTGGCCTGGTGCTTGATGGTGCCGGTTTTTCTACCCGTGTTGTCGGGGTTGCGGGCGGTTTTGCCTGAGAGGGCGCAGCAGATGTGCGCGGAGTGACAGCAGCTGTAGCGGGGGCGCTTTTTGGAATGGGCGGTGGATCTTTTGGCGCAGTAGATTGAGCTACTGGAGATTGCGCTACTGGCTTTTTAACCTCAGCAGTGATTCGGGTGGTCGTTCTGGTTACAGCAGGTGTTGCCGCGGCAGGTGCTGTAGCGGGTAGTGGCGGCGGTGTCGTCTTTTGGCCAGCCCCAGAGTTTTGGCCTGAGTTTTGGCCTGAGTTTTGGCCAGAGTTTTGGCCTGAATTCTGGACTGAACCTTGGCCTGGGCCGGTGTTTGTGGCGAGATTGCCGGTATTTAGCTTGCGGTCCGGGTCAACAGGTTTGCCGGCGGCAGCTGGTGCTGGCGCAGCAGTCTGCGACGGGCGCACGGAGGCGGGCTTGGCCAGGTTGCGCTCGTTAACGTTTTTTTTGTCGTTGTTACTATCTGGTGGATTTGCCATGGTATTTCCTGTGACCGCATGCATTCGCAAGCTAAGCCGCTAGTATAGTTTCTATTGGTGAGTCAGGTGGGCCGGGAAGGTACTGATTTTCGCTGAATAACCGGACATTTGCATGTTGATGAAACCGTGTATTACCAGCTGGTACTGTGCGACAGGTTAGCCTTTTCCCAGTGCGATTACCTCAAACACGGTCGCAACTGTGCCCATTAAAATATCTGTGTTTTAAAGTATAACAAAAACAAAGGTTTGGCGGTTGTATAAGACACCATCAACTGCAAACTTTTGACACGTTACACTTTCATGCTGTTGATATTTGGCGCGGTCTTGAAGCAGACCGTCGCTCGGTCCATTGCCGACTCGCTCCATAAGCCCAATACTGAATACAGTTTAATTTACTGAAAATCGAGAGTTATCGTGGCAGGTACCAGAAGAAAACGATCAGGCGGCCGTGAAGCCAAGCGTGCGGCGAGAGCTAAATCTGCGTCTAATGCACCGGCCTACATTACCCGAAAAGTACCGACTTATTGTCCTGCAACTGAAGAGCAACTTGCGCTTATCGAGCACAACGCAGACACGGTGCTCGAGGAAATTGGTATTGAATTTCGCGACTTCCCCAAGGCGCTGGATCTGTTTCGGGAAGCCGGTGCCGACATTGACGGTGAGCGTGTTCGGTTTCCCCGCGGGTTATGCCGGAAGATCATTCAGGACAGTGCGCCACGTGAGTTTGTTCAGCACGCCCGAAACCCCGCACGCAGTGTAAAAATCGGCGGTGACAGCACGGTGCTGGTGCCTGCGTATGGCTCGCCGTTTGTTCGCGATATCGACAATGGCCGGCGCTACGCCAATATTGAAGATTTCACCAATTTCGTGAAGCTCGCGTACATGAGTCCATCACTGCACCATTCGGGTGGCACCGTCTGTGAGCCGGTGGATTTGCCGGTTAATAAACGCCACTTCGATATGGTTTATGCGCACATGCGCTACAGCGACAAGCCTTACATGGGTTCGGTGACTGCGGCAGAGCGCGCTGTAGATACCGTAGAAATGTCAAAAATACTGTTTGGTGAAGGCTTTCTTGACGAAAACGGCGTTGAGAAAACCGTGGTTATTAACCTGATCAACGCCAACTCGCCAATGACTTTCGACGACACGATGCTGGGTGCAGCAGAGGTTTATGCTGCCGCGAATCAGGCAACGGTAGTGTCGCCATTTATACTTGCCGGCGCCATGTCACCGGTGACTGTGGTTGGTACTGTCACCCAGATTCTTGCCGAAGCGCTGGCAGGAATGGCTTTTGTGCAGTTGGTCAGACCCGGCGCTCCGGTCGTGTTTGGTACCTTTGCCAGCAGCGTGTCAATGCAATCCGGTGCGCCTACTTTTGGTACGCCGGAGCCATCATCCGTGCTCTATATTGCCGCAGAACTGGCACGCCGGCTTGGCGTGCCGTTTCGCTCCGGCGGTGGGCTCAATGCCTCTAAACTGCCTGACGCGCAGGCGGCCTATGAGGCGGCCAACACGTTGCAGTCAGCAATGCTCGCCGGTGTGAATTTTATGTTGCACACCGCCGGCTGGCTCGAAGGTGGTCTGGTCATGAGCTATGAGAAATTTATGATGGATGCCGATCAGGCCGGCATGCTCGAGGTTTTCGGCCGCGGAATCGACACCAGTGAAAACGGCCAGGCGATGGACGCGCTGCGGGAAGTCGGTCCGGGTGCGCATTTTCTGGGCTGCAACCACACGCAGAACAACTTCGAAGCAGCGTTTTATATTTCCAGCATTGCAGACAGCAACAGCTTTGAACAATGGGAGTCCGAAGGTGCGCAGGATGCTGCTCAGCGCGCTAACCGACGCTTCAAGGATTCGCTTGCGGCCTATCAGCCACCGCCGATTGATGAAGCGGTGGACGAAGCCTTGCTGGCCTATATTGATCAGCGCAAAAGCTCGTTTCCCGACTCAAATCACTAGTTTATCTCCGTATTTGCAACAATTCCGGGCCTCAAAAACCCTCCAAAGTCGCTTGAAAGAGGGGTGATGTCACAAAATGGCTGCACAGCGTTGTAAATTGATGACATTTCGCTGGTTAGTGGTTATCGGAGTAAATACAACAGGTTAACGCAAGCTGGTGTGATACTACTTGAACGAAATGATTGTTTATCCGTTCTGGTACCTGATTGTAAATTCAACTGGCACTCATGTGTGATGTCGCAATCGGTACATTATCGACGCCCATGAAAGGGCGTAGTTACGCGGGTAAGGAGGACTCGGATCAGCCGATTTACTAATTTGCGACGTCCGCAATTACGGCCTGAAACGAACTCTGCCGCGGTACTCCTGGACAACGGGTTGGCAAACTGTAGTTTGCTAAATCAACTTGTTTGATGGATTCGAGGATACATGATTAAGTCTAAACACGCGGGCTCTCCGGTCACCATCGGATTCTTACTGGTGCCAAATTTTTCAATGTTGGCATTTTCCTCTTCTGTCGAACCGCTGCGTATGGCAAACCAGCTGACTGGTGACACTCTCTACAACTGGGTTACCCTGAGCACTTCCGATCAGCCAGTGGTCGCCAGTAATGGCCTCTCCCTCACACCCGATCGCACGATTGAGCAGGCCGGACATCTAGATGCAGTTTTTGTCTGTTCCGGCAACCAGGTTCAGAACCAGTCAGATTCTGCAATTATTGCCTGGCTGCGTGCCACATCGAAAAAAGACATTGTCATGGGTGCGATCTGCACCGGCACCTACCTGCTGGCCAAAGCAGAAGCGCTGGACGGCTATCGCTGTACTATCCACTGGGAAAACATGGCCAGTGCTCGCGAAGAGTTTCCACAACTGGTGATCTCGCCCGAGTTGTTTGAAATGGATAACGATCGCTACACCAGTGCCGGTGGTACGGCACCGTTAGATATGTTTCTGCACGAAATTCGCAATGCGCACGGCGCTGATCTGGCATCGGCTATTACCGAGCAGTTCATGTGTGATCGTATCCGCGATAAGCACGATCGTCAGCGTGTGCCGTTAACGCAGCGTATTGGTACCAACCAGCCTAAACTGGCTGAAGCGGTAGCATTGATGGAAGCCAACATCGAAGAGCCGATGACTCTTGATGAATTATCTTTCCATGTTGGTTTATCTCGCAGACAACTGGAACGATTGTTTCAGCGTTATCTTCAGTGCGTGCCGACTCGCTACTACCTTGAGTTAAGGCTCGAACGAGCTCGTCAGCTGCTGTTGCAAACCAGTATGCCAATTGTAGATATTGCGCTGGCTTGCGGCTTTATCAGTGCGCCTCACTTCAGTAAGTGTTATCGCGATACCTTCGGTTTGCCGCCACGTGATGAAAGACGTCGTGCAGCGGGTCAGTCCGGTGTGGTCGCCGGCGCGCCCAAGTCTACCAAGAGCGGTAAGGTGGCAAGCTTACGCCGCACCACAATCTGCTCAGCTTCGGCGCCGGCGGCGTCTGGATCTTCGGCCGTTTGAATCTGTAGCATTACTCGATGATGGTGCGGGAAGCGTTACTTCCTCACCGAGCTTCGGGAAACTCGCTGTTTTGTGCGGGATTCCCATCGCTTCTACAAAGTGATCCTGAAACTTTTGCTCTACGGCGGTTTCGACTTTTTCAACCTGATTCACCAGTGACTGGATATCGTCTCTGGCGTTTCTATTCAGTAGCGCAATGCGTGCGCCTGAACCGGCGGCATTGCCTGCCGAAGAAACACAGTCGAGATCACAGTCAGGGATAAGTCCAAGTACCATCGCGTATTTCACATCAATATGACTGCCGAATGCACCGGCCAGTCTTATTCGGTCTACGCTGTCGACTTCAAGCCGATCCATTAGCAGTCTGACGCCCGCATACAGCGCTGCCTTGGCGAGCTGTATCTGGCGCACGTCATTCTGAGTGATGGTGATATTCACATCGCCATCATGCAGCACATAAGAGAACGTTCGGCCATCGGCAATAACGCGAGAAGAACGTTCCGCCAATGCCCCGTTGATCACACCATCGGTATCGATAATGCCGGCTAAAAACATTTCGGCGATCACTTCAATAATGCCACTGCCGCAAATGCCGGTAACACCGGTGTCCGACGTTGCCTCGGCGAATGCTGCCTCATCAGACCAGGTGTCGTTGCCAATAACACTGAACTTCGGCTCAAGCGTGTCGCGATCAATTCTTACGCGTTCAATAGCACCGGGTGCTGCACGTTGGCCGCCACTGATCTGCGCGCCTTCAAACGCCGGCCCTGTCGGACTTGAGCAGGCCAGTAAACGATGTCGGTTGCCCAGTACAATCTCTGCGTTAGTGCCAACATCGACCAGTAGCGTCAGCTCTTCCATGGTGTCTGGTCGTTCGGCCAGAATAACCCCTGCGGTATCGGCACCTACGTGGCCTGCAATGCACGGCAGCAAATAAACCTGGGCGTTCTCGTGAGCTTCGAGTTCAAGCTCTACTGCGCGGCACCGCGTTGCTTCGTCGGTGGCCAGCGCAAACGGTGCGCCACCGAGTTCTATTGGATCGATACCAAGCAACAGATGGTGCATAACCGGGTTGGCCACCAGCGTTATTGCCATAACGTCAGTTGGCAGTGCGTCTATTTCAGCAGTACAAGCTGCAATCAATTCACTGATTGCCTGACGCACGACTTTGGTCATTTCAACATCGCCGCCCGGGTTCATCATGACGTAGGAAACCCGGCTCATTAAATCTTCACCAAAACGGATTTGCGGATTCATCAATCCATTGGATGCCAGAACATCACCGGTCATCAGGTTGCAAAGATGTGCGGCAACCGTGGTAGAGCCTACATCTACCGCAAGACCGAGCACCTGTTCTTTAAAGCCCGGCCATACCGCAATAATTTTGTTGTCGTCTGCAACCGCAACGGTAACCTTCCATTCACCTTCACGCAGGATACGCTGCAGCTTTGGAATGATCGAAAACTCGCAATCGAGATTTTCCAGTCGCCATTCGTATTCGAGTGCAGATTTAAGTCGCTGCAGATCACCAGTGGGTGAATGCATGTCAGGCTCCTGCACCTCTACGTAATAAAGGTGCACCAGAGGATTGAGCTCAATGTCCAGCAGGTCTGCACCCTTGCGAATAACCTGTCGATGTACCTGACTGTCTGGTGGCACGTCGATAACAACATCGCCTTCTATGCGAGCCTGACAGCCCAGTCGACGTCCGTCCAAAGAAACTTTCTTTACTCTCTCCCAGCGCTCTTCTGTTTTGGTAAACGCCGACAGGTGGGCTGCTTCGGACACGATTTCATGTTTGGGAAAGTCGCCTTCGGCGCACAGTACCTGACAACGCCCGCAGATTGCACGCCCGCCACAGACAGAATCTATATCAACACCCAGAGATCTTGCGGCTTCCAGTACCGGCGTGCCAATCGGAAATCTGCCGCGCCGGCCACTGGGGGTAAAGACTACTTTTGCATCTGTCATGGTTACGTCTCAGTGGTTGCTTGCCAGTTCTTGTCCGGTTCGTCTGTTGCCGATCAGGTGTTGCCTTGCGGTGTTGCCTTGCGGTGTTACCGGGCGGGTCTGCGACGTTTGGATACACGTCGACCGCGGCCAGTGCCTTCCGCCGGAGGTTCGCGGTATTTTTCAATCCATCGCAGGCAGTCCTGATCGTGTCCCATCAGAACATCTGCACCCATGACGGCGTCCATCACTTCTTTGTGACAGGGGTTGGTGATGGCAGAGGTCATGCCATGTGCGATAGCCATCGTCAGAAATGCACTGTTAATGCCGCCTCGATTGGGCAGTCCAAAGCTAATGTTAGATGCACCGCAGGTGGTGTTGCACTTCAGTTCTTTTTGAATACGCCCGACAATGTCGAACACTTGTCTACCGGCCTGACCGATCGCCCCAATGGGCATAACCAGTGGATCGATAACGATGTCGCACGGCTTAATGCCATAGTCTGCGGCGTGTTCGACGATGGTTTTTGCAACCGCAAAGCGCACGTCAGGGTCTTCAGAGATACCGGTTTCGTCATTGGAAATTGCGACCACCGCGGCATCGTATTTTTTGACCAGCGGCAGTACCTGTTCGAGTCTTTCAGTTTCACCGGTCACCGAGTTGAGCAGCGCTCTGCCTTTGTAAACCTTAAGGCCCTGTTCCAGCGCATCAACAATCGACGAGTCTATGCAAATCGGAATGTCACTTAACCCCTGCACCAGTTCAATTGCCTGAGCAAGCAGTGCCGGTTCGTCTGCCAGCGGAATACCGGCGTTAATGTCGAGCATGTGCGCGCCGGCTTCTATCTGTGCAATGGCATCGGCTTCAACACGGCTGAAATCGCCGTTTTTCATTTCCTCAGCCAGCAGCTTGCGACCGGTAGGATTGATGCGTTCACCGATCATGGTGAAAGGCTTTTCAAATCCGATAATGTGTTCGCGAGTCGCTGACCCGATCACTGTTTCTGTCATTGCAATATTCCTGATAAATCCACAGTTGTGTAACGTGCAATCATGATGAGTAAGCATCCATCAGTTGGATTACCGTAAGTTGTCTGGCTCATGCAATGCGGTCATCGAAGAGCATAACGCGGCTAAAGCACCAGATTAATCCAACTGGAAGCCCTTGCTTCAAATAGACTCTACTTGTTGACGCGTTGCATCGCTGTAAGCTGACTGCCACTCATTGATAACGTTGGACATTGCACCACACCTGTTGTGTCGTGCGGCTATTTGTTGCGTATCCGCCTTGTTGTATTGCGCTCGGCGAGAATGCCTGATCGCTCGACGATTTCCGGTACTGAATGTTCTTGTCGGTAAGCCATGATATGGCAGCCTGCCACGCCTTCAATGTCCCGTATTTGCTGTATCAGCTCGATGCACAGATTGACGCCTTCGGCCTTTTGATTGTCTGCACCTGCAAGGCGTTTAATGACGTGGTCCGGAATATGAACTCCAGGTACGTTGTTACGAATCCAGGTGGCAGTCTTTGCTGAAGCCAGCGGCCCGACCCCCACCAGAATATACACGCGCTTGTGCAGATCAAGTTCGCGCACGCGACGCATATAGTTCTGCAGTAACTCGATGTCATAACAATATTGCGTTTGTACAAACTGCGCACCGGCTTCGACTTTTTTAGCAAGTCGTATTGGACGCCAGTCAAACGGTGGTGCAAATGGATTGGCTGCGGCACCAAAGAAAACCGGTGGTGCATGATCGAGTTTGCGTCCACTCTCAAACGTGCTTTCATCACGCATGCGTTTGCCTATTCGTAGTAATGACATGCAATCGAGATCGAACACCGGTTTGGCCTGAGGATGGTCTCCGGCCTGCACACCATCACCGGTCAGGCACAGAATATTAGCAACCCCCATCGCACTCGCACCGAGGATTTCACCCTGCATGGCAATGCGGTTCCGGTCGCGACAGGAGATTTGCATAATTGGTGAATAACCGGCGCGCGTCAGGAGCCCGCAAACGGCAATGCTCGACATATGGCAATGCGCACCGCTGCCGTCGGTGGCGTTGATCGCATCGACATAGCCGTCAAATACACTGGCACGTTCGTAAACCTGAGCGGGGTCTGCCGAGTCGGGTGGAGCGAGTTCTGTGGTGACGGCAAATTTACCCGAGCGTAAAACGCGTTCGAAACGGCCTGGAGAACTATGGCCGGGCAGAATTGGCAGTAGCTCGGCAGGCGAAAGATCGACGTTACGGTTTTCCATTAGTAGCAGGGGCAGCCGGGCGGTAACAAATTAACTGGCAGCTGCAGGTGATTCATTTTTTTCTCTTGCTATGCGGAGCCACGACGACTTGCCTTTTAATTGATGGTCGACTGCAAATTGCACAACCGATATGGCATCACTGTTGGTCATTTGCCGGCTGCCTTCCCAGGCGGCCACCCACACGCATTTCATGTCCGGCTTAACTTCGCAATTGCCATCGCTTCTAACGCCGCCACATGGACCGTTGCGAAGTGTCTTGGGGCAGTTCATCGGGCACGACATACCGGTAGAGCTCAACGCGCACTGGCCGCACATCTGACAATCAAACAAAAACCCTTTAACCAGTTTTTCTGTGGCTGCGACGGGTTTGTCCAGTCGATCGTAGCCAATAAGTTTCCACAGTGGGTGCAGTGCGACAACCAGTTTCTCAAAACCGTTGTAGAAGCGCTCCAGCACAGATGAATTTCTTACCGACCATTGCCTGAC
>CALHCI010000189.1 GCA_937931165.1 uncultured Granulosicoccaceae bacterium | reverse complement strand
AAAGCAGGGGGTTGCATGACCTATCTCGTCTTACTGCCATGTATGTTCGTCGTTTACTTCTTTGCCCGAAAGGCAGACCTTAGCGGAAGTTACTTCGCCACCACCACAGTATTACTGACTGTGGTTATGGCTGCCAGCGGCTGGTTTGTTCCGGGGCTTGATAGTGTAGTCGCGCTGTGCCTGACCATGTGTGTGATGAGCTTTGCGCAATGGTATGTCGATAAAGAACTGACTGAGGCTATCACTGCTGGTTTAGTTGAACTGCCAAAACCTGCGCCTGCAAATATTTTCTGCGCTACCCGGATGCATGACTTTGCTGCCACGCCTGCTGATCACCAGAAAATTGTTGCACTGATTAATGAGGGTAACTGGTGCGAGTTGCGCAAGTCGTTAAGTGAACTTTCATCGCAGGAGCGGCAGGGGCTTTATGCCAACGCTGACTACAGTGCAATTTCTGCCGAGCGGGCGGCCGGATTTGTTGCAGCACACCCTGATGATATCGACGCCAATCTGTTTCTGGGACATCTCAAACTGTGCGAGGCAAAACAACACGGCCTGGTGCCCGGTGTGGTTCCCGGAGAGGCAGCAGCGGCAGCGGTTGCTATTGCGTTTAAACACTTTCGAAAAGCGTTGCGTCTTGATGCCACCGACACCGAAGCGCTGTGCGGGCTGATTATTGCCAAAGGCTGCATTGCACTTAAAGACGAACAAATCGAAAACAATCTGAATGAATTACTGGAAGCCGACCCCGGTCATCTGCACGGGATCATTGCGGCAGCCCGTTTTCTGATTAAGTCGCCTGATAATGCCAATCGCTTTGTGCAACTGGTTGAGCAAAGCGAAGCCAGCGCCGCAATGATTGCCATTGCGAGGCTGGTAGCTCACATCGAATGTGGCGGATTCAATGTGAAAGGGACGGTGGATTCTTCGGTCATTGCAGATCTGTACAGTCAGTTGCGAATATACCGTCAGGAGCAAACCAAGCTCGGCCAATGGCAGCGTGCGATAAGCAGTAATATTATTGCCTATGCCTTTGAACGCATTGGCGATGCCGCAGAGGCAGAACGACGTCTGACCGAGCTGGACGGCGGCATCAGTCCCTATCCGTGGAGAAGATCAGCGCGGCTCAATGATCGGGTTGCCACGCTGGCGTTCTGATAACACGCTTACTTAAAAACTATAGCCGCAACTTCATTGTAGGCTTCCACAAAATGGCATTTCAGTCCTGTGGTAATCGCCTTGGGTAGTTCGTCGTAGTCGCGTTTGTTATCCAGCGACATAATGACGGTTTTTATACCCAGTCTTTTGGCCGCAATCATTTTTTCTTTTATGCCGCCTACTGGCAGTACCTTGCCGGTCAGGGTCAGCTCACCTGTCATTGCAATAGTAGGGCTGACTTTTTTATTTAATGCCAGAGACAACAATGCGGTTGCCATTGTGATGCCTGCGCTCGGACCGTCTTTGGGCGTCGCGCCTTCCGGCACATGCAGATGGATAAAAGTATCTTCACGCAAGTCATGCTTCAGCTGGTATTGATCGAGCGTCGAAGTCACATGGCTGTAAGCAATTTCGGCAGATTCCTTCATCACGGTGCCAAGGTTGCCGGTGAGTTTGAAGCCAGACTTTTTTTCGTTAATGACCGAGGCTTCAATAGGCAGTGTCGCACCGCCCATCGCAGTCCATGCAAGCCCGGTGACCACACCCACGCCCTTGAGCTGGCGTTCCTGACGGAATACCGGAGGTCCGACAAAATCGCTAAGGTTTTTGCCACTGATTGACACCTTTTTGGTGCCGCCGAGTAATTTCACCACCGACTTTCGTAGAATCTTTGCGAGCAGTTTTTCAAGGTTGCGAACACCGGCCTCGCGCGCATAGCCATCGATCAGTGCTTTGATTGCCGAATCGGTGATAGATACCTTGCTCTTGGTGACTTTGTTGCGCTCGAGCAATCGCGGCCACAGATGTTTGGTAGCAATATCCAGCTTTTCTGCGGGGAGATAACCGGCCAGACGGATATCGTCCATTCGATCGAGCAGGGGCCTTGGAATAGTATCCATTTGATTCGCTGTGCAGACGAATAACACCTTTGAAAGATCAATACGCAGATCGAGATAGTGATCGAGAAACTCACTATTTTGTTCCGGGTCGAGTACTTCCAGAAGTGCTGATGCCGGATCACCCTGAAAAGACGCGCCAATCTTATCGACCTCATCGAGCATAATGACGGGGTTTTCAACCTCGACTTCCTTTAACGCCTGCACCAACTTGCCTGGCATAGCGCCAATGTAAGTGCGTCTGTGACCTTTGATTTCTGCTTCATCGCGCATGCCGCCAAGACTGAATCGGTAAAACTTGCGACCGAGAGAATCAGCAATGGATCGACCAATAGAAGTCTTGCCAACACCGGGTGGGCCAACCATCAGCAGAATAGAACCTGACACTTCACCGCGATACGCACCCAGTGCGAGGAATTCCAGAATGCGGTCTTTAACATCGGCAAGCCCGGCATGATCGCGATTAAGTATTTTGCGTGCCTGCTTGAGATTGAGCTTGTCTTCCGACTGTACTCCCCACGGCACCGAGCTTACCCAGTCAAGATAATTGCGCGTAACACCATACTCTGGCGAGCCGGTTTCCAGCAAAGAGAGCTTTTGAATTTCTTCATCAAATCTCTTGGTGACCTGCGCTGGCGGATTTCTTTTTTCCATGCGCTGTTTAAATTCTTCGATGTCAGCGGTGCGATCATCCTTGGCAATACCCAGTTCGCGCTGGATGATCTTTAACTGTTCTTTCAAAAAGAAGTCGCGCTGGTTCTTCTGAATTTTGCCTTCAACTTCTTCACGAATCTCACCTTGCAGGCGAGCCATTTCTATTTCCTTGCGTAACAGCAGCAACACTTTTTCCATGCGCTGTAACATGGGTATCGTGTTCAATACTTCCTGTAATTCATCACCCGGTGCGGTAGTGATGGCAGCAGCAAAATCAGCCAGTGGTGAGGGTTCGTTAAGATTAAAGTGACTGAGGAAATTTTTAAGCTCTTCGTTGTACAGCGGGTTGAGCGGGACCAGTTCTTTAATGGCCTGTATCAGAGCCATGGCGTAAGACTTTACTTCGTCGCGCTTTTCATCCGGTTCGGCAGGATATTCAACGGAACCTGCAAATGGCGGGCTCAGCCGCAGCCACTTTTTAACGGTGAACCGTTGTAGTCCCTGCGCAATAAACTGAATGCTCGACTCCTGTTCAACCACGTTATGCATGCGTACAACGCACCCGGTTGTCGCAAAGTCGTGGGTGCCGGGTATTTCGTCGGCGCCATCATTGACATAAACCAGCCCGACAATATGCTGCTTGGTATCACGCAGGTGATGAAAAGTACTCTGCCAGTGCTCTTTATCTACGACCAGCGGTTGTATCTGTGCCGGGAAGAATGGGCGTTCGTAGACTGGCAGGATCAACAGCTTGCCCGGCAAAGCCTGACCCGGCAGTATCAGTCCTGTTTTTCCTGATTTGTTCTTTGGTATCACTTGCGGGTCTTCAGAGCTCATAGGCAATCAACGTTTAACCGTTGTACAGTTCCTGGATGTGGGACTAATAGTAGGAGTCAGCGGTTCGAATTCAAGCAATGACCGCTAATCCATAGACATGGCCATGGTAACAACCGAGGCCGCGACGATATCGTCGACGGTAGCGCCTCGGGATAAATCACAGACCGGTTTGGCGAAGCCCTGTAATACCGGCCCTGTGGCCTGTGCACCGCCGCAGTATTGCACCATTTTATAGGCAATATTGCCGGCGTTTAAGTCTGGAAATATCATGACGTTAGCGCGGCCCGCGACGTCACCGAGGTCTTGTAGTTTGGTTTCGGCAACGCGTTTGGAAAGCGCCGTGTCAACCTGCAGCTCGCCATCGATTTTAATCTCCGGAGCAGCTTTACGAACGCGCTCGACGACATTGGCAATTTTGGTAACGTCGGGGTGGTTGGCGCTGCCGTGACTGGAAAAAGACAGCATTGCAAGGCGTGGTGTTTCGTTTAGAAGCCTGGCTGCACTCTTTGCTGTAGTGATGGCAATCTCGGCAAGTTGCTCCTCATCTGGATCAATGTTGATTGCACAGTCTGCAAACAACATGGTTCTCGACACTTCTTCCAGCGGTGCTTTCAGATCCATTAGAAAGAAGCTTGATAGTGTTTTTACCCCGGGTTCGGGGCCAACAGCAAAGGCGGCTTCTATCACTTTGGATGTGGACAGTACGGCACCTGCCACCATCGCGTTAACGTCACCGTTATTCAGCATTGCCACGCCGTGATAAACCGGCGTTGAGACGAATTCGTTAATGTTTTCTTCAGTGATTTTTCGTTTTCTGCCCAATAGCGCTTTGCTAAGCGTTTCCAGATTATTCGATGACGGATCGAGCACTTCGATATTTGACAGATCACAAGTGGCTGCGGAGCGAATGGCGTGCTCGTTACCCAGCAACACCGGTTGTGCGATGCTTAACTCCAGCAGGCGCGTGGCTGCCTGTTGGATTCTTGCGTCTTCGCCTTCGGGCAGCACCAGCTTTAAATTCTGTCCGTTCAATTTACTAATGCATTGAGAAATAACCGGGTTCATAGAGATCTGGCTTACCTGGGTGAGAGTCTGGATATTTTCTGGCACCGAAACAGTCTATGGCTTGTGTAGCAATTGCAGCGCCGCAAGGAGTCTTCGTGGTAGCTGATGTGCTGCCGCACAGACCCCTGACGTGTCATTATACGCTTGCCATGGGGCGGGGTGTTGTCAGAATACTTTGACAGGCTTAAAAGGTACCGATAGCAATGCAACTTATTGACGCACATTGGTTAGCCGAAGCCAAATACTGCTGCTCGCCTAATTTCGACGAGCGCCCCGACTGCTGCATTGACACTATTGTGGTTCACAATATCAGTCTGCCACCGGGTCAGTTTGGTGGAAACTATGTCGATGCGCTGTTTACTAACTGTCTGGACCCGCAGGTACACGAGTATTTCGTTGATATTTGCGAACTAAAAGTGTCGTCGCATTTGTTAATTGATCGTCAAGGAGACGTCACTCAGTATGTCGGTTTTGACAAGCGTGCCTGGCATGCCGGTGTTTCCTTCTATAACGGCAGAGCGCGTTTCAATGATTTTTCCATTGGAATAGAACTCGAAGGTACTGACTGGCTCCCCTATGATGCGCGTCAGTACTACAAGCTTGCCGAAATTACCCTTGCACTGCAGCAGAGTTATCCGGACATAGAGACCGGCAACATTGTTGGCCACAGCACAATCGCTCCGGGCAGAAAAACTGATCCGGGACCGGCGTTTGACTGGCGCCGTCTGCACGGTTTGCTGGAGTCAATTGCGAAATAACGATTGGCTTAATCAGAGTTGCACGCAGTTTGCTATATAAACCCGACCTATCGTTAAGTTGTATTGAAAAAATTCAATGTAATCATGGATATAGCATTGATCGGGATGACATCTTTTGCGCAAGTGGGCACTATTTCCAATCAGACGAGCGCCATATATGGCGCTGCTGCTGGTGTGCCTGGCACTTGCGCTCGCATTTACTTTTAAGCTGGTCTCGGTAACCGCTGCAGTTGATCTTGCGCTGGGTGAAGCCCGCCTCAGTTACAGCGTTGGTGAGTTGAATGGCATTGCGCTTTCATCCGGAGCCTTGCTGTGTGTCGGTGTACTCGGTGTGCTTTGCATCGTATTGCCGTTGCTCAGACTTTATGCAGGCTTAATCTTTTGCGTTGCCGGTGCTGTTGCAATTGCGCTTATCCATCAGTCATTGCTGCCTTTTGATTTTCCAGCGTTAATCGCCTTAATGTGTTGCTTGCTGGTGGTAGTGGCAGGGTTTATTGGTGTTCGTGGCATTATTGTCGCGCTGCATCGTCGACATGTTAATAAATACCTTCAGCAGTATGTGCCACGTGAGCTTGTCAGTTATTACATGCACAACCCGATAAACTCACTGGTTGGTGAATCGCGGGACATGACAATCATGTTTTGCGATATCAAACGGTTTACCGGTATATCCGAACGACTTGACCCCGAACTTCTGCCAGACTGGCTGAACCGGTTTTTCGATGTGGTTTGTGCCATTGTTGTGGCACACGGTGGCACCATAGATAAGTACATTGGTGATAGTGTTATGGCGTTCTGGGGTGCACCCAATACCAGTGACAGTCATGCATATGATGCATTGAAGGCCGCGCGTGAAATTATACCGGCTGTTGAAAAGCTATCGGAAAGTCTGGTAGGTGAAGGCTTGCCGCCAATAGCAGTCGGTATCGGTTTATCGACAGGCAGTGCCAATGTGGGGCACCTCGGTTCAAAGGAAAGAATGACTTATACCGTGGTTGGTGATGCGGTAAACACCGCTGACCGTCTGCAACGTTGCA
>CALHCI010000188.1 GCA_937931165.1 uncultured Granulosicoccaceae bacterium | reverse complement strand
CGCCGTGGGTTGCCGTTGATGACAACCGTCAGGTGACGGGCATCAAACTGGACAGCCGTGAGCTTAGTGCCGGTGATGTTTTTCTGGCAGTCGCCGGTGAGACAACGCACGGCCTTGACTACCTTGCCGATGCGCTAAGGTCAAAAATCTCTGCAGTGATTGTATCCGCTAATGATGAAAAAATAGCGGGTATCGATCAGAGTCTGTTGGGCGCGGCATCAGTGCCTTTAATCGAAGTTGCAAATCTCCCTGCGCATGCGGGGGAGGTGATAAGTCGTTTTTATGGTGACCCATCTCATGATTTAAAAGTGATCGGTGTTACCGGCACTGACGGTAAAACATCACTGTGTCATTTACTCGGACAGGCGCTAAACGAAAACCGGGATAATTGCGGAATTATCGGCACACTCGGCTGGGGTTTTAACGGTCAGTTAAAAGATGCCGGTCTGACTACACCCGATGCGGTAACGCTGCAAAAAGCACTGGCTGAATTTAAAGAGAATGACGCGAGCTACGTTGCTATGGAGGTGTCTTCGCACGCGCTGTCTCAAAGTAGGGTTGCGGGTATCGTGTTTGATGTGGCGGTACTGACCAACCTCGGGCGCGACCATCTGGACTATCACGGCACGATGGAAAATTATCGAACCGCCAAAGAATCGCTGTTTTACCACCCTCAGCTGCGTGCGGCAGTGGTTAATATTGATGATGAGTTTGGCAATAGTCTGGTAGGCAGGTTAACCGATCTCGATCTCACCACCTATGGTTCTGCTGACGGTGACGGTCAGCATGTGCGTTATGACAACATTGTACAGAGCACTGACGGTCTTCAGTTCGAGATTAGCTTTGCCGGTCAGGGCTATAAAATCAGCAGTCCGTTGTTGGGTGGTTTTAATGTCTCTAACCTGACTGCCATATTTGCAATACTGGTGTCGCTCGGTTTGTCGCCTGATCTCGCTGCAAGATCTCTTACAATGCTGGCACCGGTACCCGGGCGCATGGAAGCCACGCGGCTTCGCAACGGCGCGACGATTATTGTTGATTATGCGCACAACCCGCACGCGTTAGAGTCGGTGCTTAAAAACGCTGCCGATCATGTTGAAGGTAAATTGACCGTTGTATTTGGTTGCGGTGGTGATCGTGATCAGGGTAAGCGACCGTTAATGGCAGGCATTGCAGAGCGCTATGCAAACCACTGTATCGTCACAGATGACAACCCGCGTGGTGAGGACGGCGATGCAATTGTCAGCCAGATCGTTGCCGGTTTCGAACGCGCAGCTGATGTAGTTGTTGAGCGCGACCGACGCACCGCCATCCGCAAGGCACTGTCAGCAGCTGCTGCCGGTGATATGGTCGTTATCGCAGGTAAGGGGCACGAAGACTATCAGTTAGTTGGTGATCAAAAACTACCATTCAGTGACAGTGAAGTGGTTGCTGAGTTTGCGCTGGAGCTCGCCTCATGATGCTGCTGCTTTCACAGTGGCTGATGGAGTTCGATGATGGCTTCCGTGTGGTTCAGTACATCACCTTGCGCGCCATATTTGCTGCACTGACTTCACTGGTCGCCTGTCTTATTTTTGGTCCGTACATGATCCGCTGGCTGCAAGGCGCAAGCATCGGTCAGAGTGTTCGCGAAGATGGACCGAGCACGCATTTGTCGAAGGCCGGCACGCCAACGATGGGTGGCGCCATGATTCTGGTTGCCATCGCAGTCAGCATGTTGTTGTGGTCTGATCTTTCAGTCAGGCATGTGTGGGTAGTGTTGTTTGTGATGCTCAGTTTCGGTGCCATTGGCTGGGTTGATGACTACCGCAAAGTAATGCAGAAAAATTCTGACGGGTTGTCTGCATCTGCCAAGTACTTTTATCAGTCAGTCGCCGCGCTTATTGCTGCGGTATTTATTTATCAGACTGCCCGCAGTGCCGCTGAGGTCAGTTTGCTGGTGCCCTATGTCAAAGATGTATCGCTGTACCTGGGCTGGTTGTTCATACCTTTCACTTATATTGTGATTGTTGGCAGTAGCAATGCAGTCAATCTGACTGATGGTCTTGATGGCCTGGCCATCATGCCTTCTGTGATGGTGGCGGCAGGTCTGGGTATATTTGCCTATGTGACCGGTCATGCGGTGTTTTCTGACTATTTGGGTATTCCGGGTATAGCCGGTGTTGGTGAGCTGACGGTATTTTGTTCCAGCCTGGTTGGAGCAGGGCTCGGGTTCCTGTGGTTTAACACCTACCCCGCGCAGGTTTTTATGGGTGATGTCGGTGCGCTTGCGCTGGGTGCGGCACTTGGTGTGACAGCAGTGCTGGTGCGCCAGGAGATTGTGCTTTTTATTATGGGTGGTGTGTTTGTGATGGAGACTGTCAGTGTTGTGCTGCAGGTGGCATCGTTTAAACTGACCGGCAAGCGTATCTTTCAAATGGCGCCGTTGCATCACCACTTTGAGCTTAAAGGATGGCCTGAACCCAGGGTCATTGTGCGGTTCTGGATTATTACTTTTATTCTGGTGCTGGTTGGTATGGCCAGTTTGAAGATTCGCTAGTATGGGGAGCAATCGCACATTGGTGGTTGGTGTGGGTGTGAGCGGCCAGTCGGTTGTTCGATATCTGGCGCGTAACGATGTTGATTTTGATCTGGCCGATCAAAAGCCTTCACTGTCTGAGTCTCTATTGTCAAAAGAGCCTGCTTTAAAAGGGCGCGCCTATTTTGGCGGTGGTTGGGACAGTGAGTTGCTGTGCCGTTACACACAGCTTGTGGTCAGCCCTGGTGTGCCAACAAGAACCAGGGCTTTTGAAGACGCGCGTACCGCTGGTGCAGAAGTCATTGGCGATGTTGAACTTTTTGCTCGAGCCACTAACAAGCCGGTGCTGGCGGTTACCGGCTCAAATGGCAAAAGTACAGTGGTCAGTATGTTAGGCGCGATATTGCAGGCGTCCGGGTTACGGGTTGCGGTGACTGGAAATGTGGGTCTTGCCTGTCTCGACGGACTCGATGATGACAACACTGATGTCTACGTGCTTGAGCTGTCGAGCTTTCAACTGGAGACCACCAGTTCGTTAAAGCCTGATGTGTCTTGCGTATTAAATGTCTGCGAAGATCATCTTGACCGCTACGAAGGCATTGAAGACTATGCCGAAGTGAAGCGCACCATTTACCGTGGTGCCAGGTGTGCGGTGTTTAATAGTGATGACGCCAGGACCAGACCCTCCGTTGTTCCAGACACAGCTGTTCGTATTGCGATGCAAAATCCGGATGCCGACTGGTATCTGCTTGATGACTCATTGCTGTGCGGGCCGGACGGGCTCAGGGTTGACAGCGGTATTATGAATGTTGCCGGTGGCCACAATCGTATCAATGCACTGGCGGCAATGGCTATTGCTACGGGCTTCTTGCAGCGCCCTGCAATTGAATTACAGCAGGTATTCATCGATGGGCTGTCTGCGTTTGAGGGTTTGCCGCATCGTTCAGAACTGATCTGTTCCATTCAAAACGTAAACTGGTTTAATGATTCTAAAGGAACAAATGTTGGTGCCTGTGTCAGTGCGATTGAAGGTATGAACGGTCCCGTGGTGCTTATTGCCGGTGGTCGTGGAAAAAATGCTGACTATGCACCCATGAAATCTGTTGTCGCAGAGAAGTGTCGTGCGGTTGTTCTGATTGGTGAAGATGCAAAAAAAATTCATCAGGCTATCGGTGATGATGTGCCTGTCTTTTTTGAACGGTCCATGCACGATGCTGTAAGTCGTGCAAGGGAAGTTGCTAAAGGTGGAGATAATGTACTGTTGTCTCCAGCCTGTTCGAGCTTCGACATGTTTGAAAACTTTGAAGCTCGGGGAGTCGTGTTTTCTGAAGAGGTGCGAAAGCTATGCGCATAACCAGCAACACGTCAGTCATGGACGCCAGTGATTCTCATTCAATTGCGTATCTGCCTGCATCAGGTGCAGCACACGCTTCGGCCAGACCTGCTACCAGGCCTGCTACCAGAGCCTTTATAAGTACTGAATCTAACAACGTTGACTGGGTGCTGGTGTTGTTGGTTGGTTTGCTTGCGACGCTCGGTTTAGTCATGGTGTTTTCTTCTTCAATTGCGCTGGCAGAGCGCATGCACGAAAACGCAATCTACTTTGGTCGCAATCAGTCAGTATTTTTAGTGATCGGGTTGATCGCCGGTGCCGTTGCGTGGAAAGTGCCGCTTGAGGTATGGGAGCGTGCAGGTCTGCCGCTGCTCGGACTCGGGTTTTTTACACTGGTTCTTGTATTGATACCGGGTGTGGGGAAAAGTGTTAACGGCGCACAGCGATGGATTGATCTGGGTATTTCGGTACAGCCTTCTGAGTTTTTCAAACTGGCAGTAATTGTTTACCTGGCCAGTTTTTTTGTACGCAAGGGCGAGCAGGTGCGTGAGTCCCTTCCTGTGTTTTTTACCCCGCTTTTTATCGCTGCGTGTGCCAGTGTGTTGCTGCTGAGCGAGCCGGACTTTGGTGCAACCGTTGTGGTAGCGGGCACCGTGATGTCCATGATGTTTATCGCAGGCGTTAAGTTAAGACACTTTTTTTACGTGTTTGCGGCATTTATACCGGTGGCACTCATCGCCATCTACGCATCGCCGTATCGTCGTACCAGACTGCTTAGTTTTATTAACCCGTGGGACGATCCGTTCGCCACTGACTTTCAGCTAACTCAGGCATTAATCGCCATTGGTCGTGGTTCGTTTGACGGAGTCGGTCTGGGCAACAGTGTGCAGAAAATGGCCTATCTGCCGGAACCGCATACTGATTTCGTTTTTGCAGTTATGGCGGAAGAGCTTGGAATAATTGGCGTCACTGTTGTGCTCGGTCTATTTGCGTTGATTGTTGCCCGATGCTTTCGCATTGCACGTAATGCAGAGCGCTCGGGGCACTTATTTGCGGCACATATGACAACCGGCATCGGTTTCTGGCTGGGTTTTCAGACCTTTATTAATGTTGGTGCCAACATGGGGGTACTGCCCACCAAGGGCATCACGTTGCCGCTATTCAGCTACGGTGGAACCAGTGTGCTGGTCGTTTGTTTTGCGCTTGGGCTGGTGTTGCGTGCCAACCGTGAAGTGGCAGATCAAACCGCTCTGGAAATGCGTAAGAGTGTCGAGGCACGGCTCGAAGCCGCAAGGGTGGTGCGTGGTGCCTGACGTGCGAAAGGTCCTTATAGCTGCGGGTGGTACCGGTGGTCATGTGTTTCCGGCACTCGCCGTGGCCGATGCGTTAAAAGCACGGAATATCAATGTGGTCTGGGTGGGAACTCAGCGTGGTATGGAGTCCACACTGGTGCCACAGTGGGGTTATCCGATTCGTACATTAAGTGTGTCTGCGTTGCGAGGTCGCGGGTTGTTGTCTCGACTGAAAGGTGTAGCGCGTTTGCTAGTGTCTTTGTTTCAGTCGCTTAAATTAATGCATCGTGAAGGTCCGCAGGCGGTGCTTGGTATGGGTGGTTACGTGGCCGGACCGGTTTGCGTAGCAGCGCGTTTGTGCAACAAACGAACGATCATGCATGAGCAAAACGCGGTAGCAGGCTTTACCAACCGATTGATTAAAAATTTTGCTTCAAGAGTGCTTGAAGCTGTGCCGGGTACTTTTGCTCCAAAAGTACACGCGGTGCACACTGGTAATCCGGTACGCACGGATATTTTACAACTTGCCGAACCCGGTGTTCGTATGCAAAACCGATCGGGCCCGGTGCGAATACTGTTGGTTGGCGGTAGCCAGGGCGCGCAGGCGTTAAACCGCTTATTGCCGGAAGCGTTGGTGAAGGTTACTTCTGAGGTAACTGTTCGCCATCAGGCGGGTATTGGTAATTGTGATAAAACCTCAAGTGCTTACGGTGAATCCAATGAGAACGTTGAGGTAAGCGAATTCATCGATGACATGGCTGATGCCTATGCGTGGGCAGATCTTTTAATCTGCCGTGCGGGTGCGATGACTGTTGCAGAGATTGCCGCCGTTGGTGTGGCTTCGATTCTGGTGCCTTACCCGTATGCAGTTGATGATCATCAAACAGCCAATGGTCAGTTTCTGGTTAACGCAGACGCTGCGGTGATGATTCAGGAATCGGATTTGACAGCAACGCTGTTGGCAGAACAACTCAACCGGTTGACGGCTGATCGCAAGCAACTCACTACGATGGCAAAGAATGCCAGAAAAGTGTCGAGACGCGATGCGACTGAACTGGTGGTTAACGAGATACTTGGAGAGGCAGCATGAGCTTTCCGGTCAGCAGTGACAGAGTGCAGAGCTGGATGCGTCGTATTGACGGAATGCATTTTGTTGGCATTGGCGGTGTCGGCATGGGCGGTATTGCCGAGGTGATGATTAACCTCGGGTATAGTGTCAGTGGTTCTGACATGTCGCGCAATGCACTGGTCAAACGGCTTGAGTCACTTGGTGCCCGTGTGTTTCAGGGGCACGATGCTGAAAACGTTGATGGTGTTGACGTAGTGATTGTTTCTTCGGCCATTGCAGAAGATAACCCGGAAGTAGTGGCTGCACGCCAGCACCGTATACCGGTAATTCGCCGTGCTGAAATGCTTGGTGAGCTCATGCGTTTTAAACAGGGCATTGCAATAGCGGGCACGCACGGTAAAACGACGACCACGAGCCTTGTAGCCAGTGTGCTGACCGAGGGCGGTATGGACCCCACCTACGTCATTGGCGGCAAGCTCAATAGTTCGGCTACCAACGCATATCTTGGCAAGTCTGAATGGCTGGTGGCAGAGGCGGATGAGAGCGATGCATCGTTTTTGTTGCTGCAACCGGTAATAGCGATTGTGACTAATATCGATGCGGATCATTTGTCATCGTACGAGAACGACTTCGATCGATTGAAGCAGGCCTTCATCGATTTTTTGCAGCATCTGCCTTTCTACGGTCTGGCGGTGATGTGTATTGATGACAGTGAAGTGAAGCAGCTGGTCACTCAGATTGCACGTCCGGTAATGACCTACGGGTTTGATCCGGAAGCCGATGTGATGGGCTTTAATTTTCGACAGGAACAAATGAAATCCTGTTTTGATGTGCGTCTGCCTGACGGTAGCGAGATGCGTCAGATAACACTTAATCTGCCGGGTATGCACAACGCCCAAAACGCACTGGCTGCGGTGGCTGTGGGTTGGGAGCTCGGTTTGCGTCCAACGAATATGCGCCAGTCGTTTCAGCATTTTCAGGGCATTGGCAGGCGAGCACAGCCATTGGGTGCTCTGCATTTTGAGGGTGGCAGCGCAGAATTATACGACGACTATGGTCACCACCCGCGAGAGGTTGCGGCAACGGTTAAGGCAATTGCTGCAGGTCGTCCGGACAACCGCCTGGTGGTGGTGTTTCAACCGCACCGTTACACCAGAACCCGTGATCTCTTTGATGATTTTACCGAAGTGCTCAGTTCTGCAGACGTGTTGCTGCTCACTGAAGTTTACCCTGCGGGTGAAGCGCCAATTCCGGGTGCCGATGGCAGGGCGCTCGCAAGGGCCATCAGGCAACGTGGCGTGGTTGATCCGATATTTGTCGGAGAGATAGAGGCAATCGCACAGACACTACGCGGCGTGCTGGCCGATGGGGATGTTGTACTGACTCTGGGTGCAGGTTCAATTGGCGCTCTCGCCAATTCGTTGCCTGGAGAGTTTAGTTTGGAGGGCGTGAGTCATGCCTGAATTGAATTTCAATGCATTGAGCGGACACACACATGAATAGCGCTAGTCAACCGGTACTGCCGGTGGAGACAGATCGGGTGGGTATGTCTGGCATAGGCATTGTGGCCGTGCTGACGATCATTGTGGTGGTATTTATTATTGGTCAGATGACCATTAACCACTTCCGAAACCCCGGCCGCTTTCCAATTCGCACGGTAGTGGTGGAGGGGGCGTATCAGCATACCGGGCAGGTACAGCTGAAAGACAAAGTGCTGTCACAGGCGCAAAAAGGATTCTTCAATCTGGATATAGCGCGGATTCAAAAAGAAGTCGAAGGTTTGCCCTGGGTTGAAAAGGCCTATGTCAGAAGAGTGTGGCCGGAGAGTATTAATGTGCTTATCGAAGAGCATACGCCGGTGGCCAGATGGGGGCGCGACGGATTGGTGAGCGATAAATTCAAATTATTTTTTCCGCCTAGAATGGCCGAGTCTCAGGATGTCATGCTCCATGAGCTGGTCAGTGACTTGCCGGTACTGCATTCACCGGCCCGTCGCCATGCCGCACTGCTGAAGTTGCATGAGCAGACAGAGCCATTGTTTAAAGCGATTGAAGCGCCGCTGGTGGGTATTAAAGAAGATGAGCGTCGGTCTGTCACATTGATGCTCGATGGTGATGTACAGGTGATTATCGGGCATAAGCTGATTGCCGAACGTATTGACCGGTTTGCAGATATTTTCAGGGCTTATGTGGCGCCGGTATACGACGATGTTGCGCGAGTAGATATGCGGTATACCAATGGATTTGCGATGGCAAGAAAAAGTGTGTTGTCGAATAACGCGAGGGTGAATTGATGGCGGGAAATTCGGATCAGAGAATTGTAGTTGGGCTTGATATTGGTACGTCGAAAATCGTAGCCATAATAGCCAACGTTTTCGACGATGAGCGTATAGAGATTATTGGGTTAGGTCATCAGCCTTCACAGGGAATGAAGAAAGGTGTTGTTGTAAATATAGAATCAACGGTATCTGCTATTGAAGAAGCGGTGAACGAAGCTGAGTTAATGGCGGGTGTTCAGGTTAAGTCTGTGTATGCGGGTATTGCCGGTAGTCATATTAAAAGTATGAATTCACATGGTATCGTTGCGATCAAAGATGGTGAAGTATCTGACAGTGATGTAGAAAGAGTCATTGATGCTGCAAAAGCGGTTGCTATACCTGCTGATCAGCGCATACTACATGTGTTGCCGCAAGAATTTATCATTGATAACCAGGAAGGCATTCGCGAACCCATTGGTATGTCGGGTGTGCGCCTTGAAGCAAAAGTACATCTTGTTACCGGGTCTGTTAGTGCCGCGCAAAACATTACCAAGTGCGTGCAGCGTTGCGGACTTGAAGTGGAAGATATTATTCTTGAGCAACTGGCATCTTCGTTTTCTGTACTAACAGAAGATGAAAAAGATCTTGGTGTGTGTCTGGTAGATATCGGTGGTGGCACGACAGACATTGTTGTGTTCACAGAAGGTGCTATTCAACATACCGCGGTTATTCCGATAGCCGGTGATCAGGTAACCAACGATATTGCAGTAGCGTTGCGAACACCAACGCAATATGCAGAAGACATCAAAACACGTTATGCCTGTGCGTTGCGGCAGATGGCACAGCCTGATGAGGTGATTGAAGTTCCGGGTGTTGGTGAAAGGGCACCAAGAGAATTGGAAAGGCAGACTCTGGCTGAAGTGGTAGAGCCCAGATATGAAGAATTATTTTCATTGGTACATTCAGAGTTGCAGCGGAGCGGGTTTGAAGAAGCCTGCGGCTCCGGGATAGTTTTGACTGGAGGCAGTTCGAAAATGGAAGGGGCTATTGAGTTAGCCGAAGAGGTTTTCCACATGCCGGTTCGACTAGGTGAACCGCAGAATATTCACGGATTGGTTGATGTAGTTTGCAACCCGATTCATGCGACTGGTGTGGGGTTGGTGATGTACGGACAAAGGTCCGGTGGTCAGTTGGTAGAAGACGGTAAGCGGGGTGAGATAAGTGAGGAGGGGATTTTTGAACGCATGAAGAGTTGGTTCAAAAGAAATTTTTAGGGCTTTATTTTTAGACTTTTTTTAATTGTTTCAATGTAAACAACCGAGGGTGAGCAATGTTTCAATACGATATTAATCAAAATCAGGCTGCTGTCATCAAGCTAATTGGTGTAGGCGGAGGCGGCGGTAACGCTGTCGAACACATGATGAATGCCAATATTCATGGTGTGGAATACATTTGTGCAAATACTGATGCGCAGGTGCTTTCTAAAATGGGTGCCAAGAGCACTATTCAACTGGGTACTGAAATTACGAAAGGTCTGGGTGCCGGTACCAACCCTGACATCGGTCGACAAGCTGCACAGGAAGACAGAGATCACATTGCTCAGGTGATCAATGGCGCTGATATGCTGTTTCTGACTGCCGGCATGGGTGGTGGTACCGGAACCGGTGCAATCCCTGTGATTGCATCTATCGCGAAAGATCTTGGTATTCTCACTGTTGCTGTTGTGACCAAGCCTTTCCCTTTCGAAGGTGGCAAGCGCCGTCAGGTTGCTGAAGAAGGTCTGATCGAATTGCGTCAGCACGTTGATTCATTGATTGTTGTACCTAATGAAAAGCTGCTGACTAACCTCGGCCCTAACGTCACAGTATTACAGGCATTCAAAGCTGCCAATGATGTTTTGAAAAACGCGGTTCAGGGCATTGCAGAGATTATTACTAATCCTGGTTTGATCAACGTTGACTTTGCTGACGTGCGCGCGGTGATGTCAGAGATGGGTCAGGCAATGATGGGAACCGGCAGTGGCCACGGTGAGAACCGTGCCGTTGAAGCTGCAACTGGTGCAACGCAAAGCCCGTTACTTGACGACATCAATCTCAAAGGTGCACGCGGTATTCTGTGTAACATTACTGCCGGTGCGGATCTTTCTATGCAGGAGTTCCAGTCAGTGGGTGATGTACTCGAAGAAATTGCAGCGACTGATGCAAACGTTGTTATCGGCACTTCTATCGACAAAGAGATGGAAGGCGAGATTCGAGTCACTGTCGTTGCTACTGGTCTGGAGAACGAGCGTGCCAAGAAGCCGATGCGTATTGTCAGCTCCGATAAAGACAAGGCTGCCACAGGTTCTTATAGTCAGTATGACAAGCCACCATCAGCTCGCGGCGTTGAGTCTACCCGCACGCCTCGCGTGTCTTCCAGTCGGCAAGGCAGCAGCAGCACCGCACCGGCCCGCCGGCCTGCCGAGCGTGTCACAGCGCCCGCGCGTAATACGCCAATCGAACTGGCTGATGTAGATCGTGAAGACGATGAGCTTGACTACCTGGATCTGCCGACCTTCCTGAGACGTCAGGCAGACTAGCCAGCTACCTGAGGTCACTAGTGGGCCGCTTGATAAATAGGGTGATTAACTTTTCACAGTTACAGCCGTCAGTGCAAGGCGGAAAAGCGCAGGCATATAGGTCATACGTCGAGCCGAAGATAATAAATAGGGCCAACGTGGCAATGGCGGCTGTAGCGAAGACTAAAGTGTTACCTTTATTTGTCAAGCGGCCCACTAGGTGCGCACCGGTCAATGGTGCGCAGTGGTGAGTTATTCAAATTTGCCGCTGGCCTGTTGAGTTTCTGACAACAGGCTCAATATCCCGGTGCCGCCTTTGCCTGGGAGTCGCAGATCTTGTGCTTAGGCAATTCTGTAAAACCCGGACTATAATTACGATCGTTTAACGTGCTGGTGATTCGCATGCCGGATGCATTAGCATGACCGCTTGGCTGCTGACATTTTCTTGGTCGGCAGCGTTGCGTATGTCGTCTATGGCATGCAGTCAAAACCCCGTCACGGGGAATGCCGAAAAGGATAATAACAGGTGATCCGTCAGCGAACGCTTAATAACCCGATTCACGCCACGGGAGTGGGTCTGCATACGGGACGAAAAGTCTATCTCACGCTTTCTCCAGCCCCGATCAACACAGGCATTGTGTTCAGACGTGATGTCGGGTCGGAGACGGTCAGTATTCCGGCTACGGCTGGTAACGTAGTTTCCACCGAACTTGCCACCACCATTGGTGATGAGCAGGGCAATACCATTTCTACCATCGAGCACCTAATGGCTGCGTTTGCCGGTCTTGGGATCGACAACTGTTTTGTCGATGTGAGTGCTCGTGAAGTACCGATCATGGACGGCAGTGCGGCACCTTTCATCTTTTTAGTGCAGTCAGCTGGTATCAGAGAGCAGGTGGCACCGAAAAGATTCATTAAAATCAACAAGTCACTAACCGTCGAAGAAGGTGACAAGTGGGTGCGGTTCGACCCGTATGACGGCTTCAGGGTTGATTTCGAAATCAATTTTAAGCACCCGGCCATTTCGGAAGGGTCTCAGAAAGCAGTAATCGATTTTTCATCGACTTCTTTTGTGCGCGAAATCAGTCGCGCTCGAACTTTCGGTTTTATGAGTGATATTGAAACGCTGCGCAAGCGGGATCTGGCGCTCGGTGGCTGCCTGGATAACGCCATCGTGGTAGACAACTACAAAGTGCTGAACACAGATGGCCTGCGTTACGACGACGAATTCGTACGCCACAAAATCCTTGATGCCATCGGAGATTTGTTTCAGCTGGGTTGTGGTGTGATTGGTCAGTTAACCGGTTACAAGTCCGGTCATGGTCTGAACAACAAGCTGGTCAGAGCACTGCTCGAGCAGCCAGAGGCCTGGGAAGAAGTAACTTTCGAGGAAGAAGAAGGCCCGATCGTCTACTCTCAGCCACTAGCGGTGGCCAGTTAAAAAAATGCTCTGCTGCCGGTGATTTAGCGGCGGCAACCAGTGATTTAGGCGCGCGGCGTGACCGGTGGCACGCTGCGCGATTGCACCACCCGAACCACCATTCCCTGCTTGGTAAATACCTTTTTGATTTCGGCATCGTAGAATCGCATCTTGCCCGTCCAGGCGGGTGAGTCTGAGAAAACGGTGAGTGTGGTGTCCTCAAGGGAGGCGTAGACAACTCTTTTCAGTACTTCAGGGGGAAGCGCCAGCACCAGTGCGTCTTTCAGGCGCTGCCATTCTCTGGATTTTCGCACCACGGCAGAATCCATGTACTGATTAATTTCTTGCATAGGTGTTTGGTTCAGAGTCGGTAGCTGTCGTTCAGTCTACCAGTTTGCGGCTGTGGGCTGAACTTTGCCCGCGGTCCGGTTTCTGATGCATTTGCCAGCGGTAATCCTATCGGCCTGCATTGAGCGTTAAAATTGCATGTTCGGCGGGTTTTTTGCGAATTACCTTGTAAGCGCCCGTCTTGACCACAGTTTCTGTGCCTTGACGGCAACAATTGAAGCGTTGCAAACAACAGAAATGAGGCGTTCTCCTGTTACCATACCGGTACTACGGGATTACTCTCATCTAGATACTGGACCATCCAACAAATGAACAACAATCTGGCTCGGGTAGCTGACAAATGCTAGGCAATTTAGTCAAAAAATTTGTCGGTAGCCGCAACGACAGGCTGGTGAAGCAGTACCAGAAAACCGTATCGGCGGCCAATCATCTCGCCGATTCGTGTGCGGCAATGTCTGATGAGCAGTTGCGCGGCAAGACTGATGAGCTCAAGGCAAAAGTTGCCGATGGCGCCTCGCTTGACGATCTGCTGCCTGAGGCCTTCGCTATTGTTCGAGAGGCCGGCACCCGGGCTATGGGCATGCGCCACTATGATGTGCAGTTTATCGGTGGTGCGGTGCTGCACGACGGCAAAATTGCTGAAATGCGTACCGGTGAGGGTAAAACCCTGGTTGCCACCACGGCCGTGTATCTGAATGCACTGACCGGAAAGGGCGTTCACGTGGTCACGGTAAATGACTATCTGGCTCAGCGTGATGCCGAGTGGATGGGGGCGCTGTACAAATTTCTCGGTCTGACCGTCGGCGTGATTGTCGGTGGTCTCGATTCGGTATCCCGCCGTGAGGCCTATGCAGCAGATGTGACCTACGGGACTAACAATGAGTTTGGTTTCGATTATCTGCGCGACAACATGGCGATGGCCCTGGAAGACAAAGTTCAGCGGGGACTGCACTATGCGATTGTCGATGAGGTCGATTCGATTCTTATCGATGAGGCGCGCACGCCGCTGATCATTTCCGGGCCAACCAGTGGCAGCAGTGAAACTTACACTGCCGTCAATCAGGTTATTCCCAAACTTGAAGCGGTCGTTGAAGAAGACGGCCCCGGTGATTTCACTACCGATGAAAAAGCCAAGCAGGTTCATCTGACGGAAACCGGCATGGATCGCGTGGAGCAGTTGCTCGTAGAGCAGGGCATGCTCGGAGAGAACGACAGCCTGTACGATCCTGCGCACATCAGTTTGCTGCATCACCTCAATGCGGGGATGCGTGCACACGCCATCTACAAAAAAGACATCGACTACATTGTCGCGAATGATCAGATAGTGATTGTTGATGAATTCACCGGTCGTACCATGGCCGGGCGGCGCTGGTCAGATGGTCTGCACCAGGCGATAGAAGCGAAGGAAAACGTCAGTATTCAGCAAGAGAACCAGACGCTTGCATCAATCACCTATCAGAACTACTTCAGGCTTTATGAAAAACTTGCCGGTATGACCGGCACGGCTGATACTGAAGCGTTCGAATTTCAGTCTATCTACAACCTTGAAGTGGTGGTTATTCCAACCAACAAGGGAATGATTCGTGATGATCGTGGTGATTTAATTTATCTCACACAGAACGAAAAGTACGATGCAATTGTTGAGGATATTGAAGACTGTGTAGGTCGACAACAGCCGGTACTGGTGGGTACCACGTCAATTGAAACTTCTGAGTATCTGGCAGGTTTACTTAAAAAGAAAGATATCAGCCACGAAGTACTCAACGCCAAACAGCACGAACGTGAAGCACAGATCATTGCCGATGCCGGTCGTCCGGGTGCCGTCACCATCGCGACCAACATGGCCGGTCGTGGTACTGATATTGTACTGGGTGGAAATCTCGAGTCTGAGCTTGAAGCACTGGGTGAAGTCGATGAGGCCGAAAAGGCCCGGCGTACTCAGGAGTGGAAGCAGAGACATGCCGCGGTACTGGCTTCAGGTGGTTTGCATATTATTGGTACAGAAAGACACGAAAGCCGTCGTATAGACAATCAGCTTCGTGGTCGTTCCGGTCGACAGGGTGATGCAGGTTCTTCGCGGTTTTATCTGTCATTAGAAGATAATCTGATGCGAATATTTGCATCGGAGCGTATCGGTAACATCATGCAGAAGCTTGGCATGGAAGAAGGTGAGGCGATTGAGCATTCACTGGTTACCCGCGCGATTGAAAATGCGCAGCGCAAAGTGGAAGGGCACAACTTCGATATTCGAAAGCATCTGCTTGAGTATGACGATGTCGCCAATGACCAGCGCAAAGTGATCTACGAGCAGCGCGATGATCTGATCGAAGCTGAAGAAGTCACTGAAAACGTAACTGCCATGCGTGAGGATGCCGTCGAAACATTGCTGTCCGAGTATATTCCACAAGGTTCAATGGAAGAGAGCTGGGAGCTTGAAGCAGCCAGCGAACAACTTAAAACACTATTTGATCTTGATGTAGATCTTAAAGCTGAACTGGAAGCCAACGATGATCTCGACGAAGAAGGCTTCCAGGAGCTAGTTACAGAGAAGCTGACCCAGAAGTATCAGGAAACAGAATCACGTGCTGGTGAAGAGACGCTGCGTCGTTTTGAAAAGTTTGTGATGCTGAAAACACTGGACGATCACTGGAAAGAGCATCTTGCTTCAATGGATTACCTGCGCCAGAGCGTTGGCCTACGCGGATACGCGCAGAAGAATCCGAAGCAGGAATACAAGCGTGAGTCTTTTGAGCTGTTTTCCCACATGCTTGATGAATACAAAAAAGAAGTGGTCGGTGTGCTTTCAAAGGTAACAGTACAAGACCCTGCCGAGGTTGAACAGGCCGAAGCTCAGGCACAGGCCGAAGCACCGCAACAGGTCAGTTATGAACATGCCGAAGCCACCAGTGCGACTGCATCGGCACCACCAGGAAGTGCCGGTGAGCAGGGTGGTGATGGCGGCCCTATGGAAGAGCCATTCACTCGTGATCAACCCAAAGTCGGGCGTAATGATCCATGCTGGTGCGGGTCCGGTAAAAAGTTTAAACGCTGCCATGGAAAGCTCGGTTAGTGGCTGTCGGGCTTGGCAGTCCAGAAAACTTACTGCCGGTAAACGGCGTTAAACTCGCCGCAGGTACCTGTGGACTGAAAGCCTCTGGTGCTGACGATCTGTTGCTGATCTCACTGCCCGAAAACAGTGCGGTTGCCGGCGTTTTTACTAAAAATGCCTATTGCGCCGCACCGGTTACCATTTCTCGTGATCACTTAAAACAAGGTCGTATACGAGCCTTGCTAATCAATTCGGGCAATGCCAATGCCGGTACCGGTAGGCAAGGTCATGCAGATGCGCTGGCGTTGTGCGGTGCCTGTGCTGATCAGCTTGGTATTGACGCAAATCAGGTGTTACCGTTTTCAACCGGTGTGATTGGCAGTCTACTGCCAGTTGATCAAATGATGTCTGGCATTACTACCCTTGCGGGGCAACTCGCAACGGAAAGGTGGCTGGCTGCTGCCAATGCGATAATGACCACAGACACCGTTGCCAAAGGCGCGAGTCGTAGTATCGAAATTGATGGTAAGCCAATCACGCTTAGTGGCATTTCCAAGGGCTCTGGCATGATCCATCCAAACATGGCCACCATGCTATCTTTCATAGCAACAGACGCTGCTGTCGACAATGCTTCGTTACAGAAAGCGGTAAGCGAAATTACTGAGGTTACC
>CALHCI010000187.1 GCA_937931165.1 uncultured Granulosicoccaceae bacterium | reverse complement strand
TTAGCGCCTATCAAACCATTTGCCATCTGCTGCAGTGCTGCACGTGCACCCAGTGCATGGTGTGGCTGATAAGTCGGCCCTACCGGGCACGTTTCACCCCATCCGCTCAGGCCCGAATCGGTAACCAGTTTTACCAGCGTTGAATCCAGTGCATACACACTGGCGTTAGCCATGGTGTACGGCCCGTTAACCACAGGCAGCGGTACTTCATAGATGTGTATTTCAGTGATTCTCACAGCTCCCTCCCTGCACGAAACTCACCCCACTTCAAGCGTACCGATGCACCAATCCTCGTAAGCGGCTCAGGAGGTAATCGTAGCGCACCGGTGTCTGCCAATTGATCATCAAGCAATGCAGACTGTTGCCCACTGGCATACTCGGCAATCAGCTTACCCGAAATAGTCCCTTTGGCAGTGCCCAGTCCATTCTGACAACAGGCCGCAAACAGATTGTGTTCAAGCTCTTCAAATACCGACACACCGTTACGGCTCAAGCATAGTCGCCCACCCCAACGATATTGCATATCAACACCCTTTAGCATTGGAAACCGGTCGCTGAAAGATTTGTCATGAACCCGCCCCACACGCTGCACCCGCTGATCATTGACTGACATTGATGGATCATAAGTTGCGCGGTTACGAATAATTATTCTGTCACCACCGCTACCCGAGATACGCCTGACGGTGGTACCCAGCGGATCAGCCGGGGTCAGTGCCCAGTTGCGCTGACCTCCGAGAGTTTGTATTTCGGAGTCAGTTAACGGCCGTGTCATCGATGCATAGGTAAAAACATGTATCAGGTGTTTTGTATAGTAACCAAAGCTTTGCAAGTGACCGTTTACCGTTAGTATAACTTTCGGTGTACTGAGCGTGCCTTGTGGCGTACTGACCAGCCACGATTCCCCTTGCTTTTGCAATGAAGTGACTGGCGATGATTCATAGATTCGTACCCGGTTTGATTCTATGCCCACCGCAAGATTCCGGGTGTAAAGCGCCGGCTGCAACATCACGGTTCCGGGTGAATACAAACCTTCGAGATAACAGCTGGTGCCGGTCACCTCACGCATTGCCGCAGCATCAAGCCGTTCATAGGGTTCTTGCAGATGATCAAGGTGTGCTGCATACCCCTTATTGTGCGCAACGCCCCGTGCCGTCATGGCACCATTAATTTTGCCACTGGCCACAATGGCTTCATCTGACATCTGCCACTGTGATTTGGCTTGTAGCGCATAATCTATCGCGGCGCGATTGAGCCTGATTTGACGATGATCATTGTCAGCATTACCACCATAATCGTCAGAGCTTAAATCATGCGGCACATCAATCATAAAACCGCTGTTTCTACCAGATGGCCCTTCAGCAATCCGACTGGCTTCCAACACTACAATGCGATCAGTCGGGTGAAGCTCGGCAAGTCTTCGGGCTGCAGACAGTCCGGCAAATCCTGCACCAATGACAACCCAGTCTGCCGTAGTGTTTTCAGTCAGCACTGCACGACCGTTGTCAGGCGCCAGCAATGCATTCCATGCAGCCGGTCCAGGATCACTCGGCAGGCCGGTTACTTTATTCAACCCGACAACCCGGGCAGCCGCTTCGTGGATAAGCGTAGCTTTTACAACAACACCGCGCTACCAACTCAATGCTCCGTATTCAACGCATCTACCGCAGGTATCTCACGCTCCCGACGGTCAATGTATTCACGTAGTGCCTCATCAATCGCCACATCAAGCACCGGCTCCTGATAATCATTTAGCAATGACTGCGCTTCTTTTAGCGCACGCCCGGTAATCTCCTGACTACCATCGGCAATCCATTGCTCTACAGAGTTATTATCAAATAGTTTAGGAATGAAAAACGCTTCTTGAAATTTCTCAAGCGTATGCGGGTGGCCCAGGTAGTGCCCACCGGGCCCGATATCTGTCACTGCCGCAAGCGCTTCATCAAAATCACTCCACTGAATACCCTCGGCCATACGGTAACCCATGGCACATTGTTCAGCGTCGACAATGAACTTGGCCATTGAACAATGCATACCCGCCTCATTCCAGCCGGCAGAATGCCACAGGTAGTTGGCGCCTGACAGCAACACAGCCATTAACGTGGTAGCACTTTCATAACCCGCCTGGGCATCAAATGTTTTGGCCCCGCCGAGCGTGTTAGAGGTTCTCCACGGCACGTCATAGTGGCGTGCCATTTGGCCGATCATAAAGTTCATTAAACTGATTTCGGGTGTACCCGCCATCGGTGCCCCGGATGCCATGGATACCGTAGATAAGTAGTGCCCGTAGATTGCCGGACAGCCCTTACGCACTACTTGTGTATAAGAAAGCGCAGACAGGGCCTCGGCATTAAGTTGCGCCACTGCAGCGGCAGTTGAAGCCGGCGTGTTCGCACCGCCCAGAACAAACGGAGAACACAACACCGGCTGATTGCGTCGGTTGAACGCACGCATTGCAGACAACATGGTTTCATCCCACACCAGCGGAGAATTGCCGTTGCAGTTGCCAGTCACTACCGGATGTTTTTTCAGAAACTCTTTACCAAAAAGAATTTCACACATATCCAGAACATCTTCGGCATTGCGACCGGATGTGGTCATGCCCATAAACGTTTTATCTGAATGTTTCATTGAAGAGTATGTGATACGCAAATGCCGATGCGATACCACGTGATCCATCGGCTCAACGATATGGTGCGCACTGGAATGCATTGACGGCAGCATTTGCGCCAGCTTGTGAAAGTTGGCTAAATCATCCAGTGTGGGCGCACGGCGATTATCCTCAAGGTCTCGCAGATAAGGTGCACCGGTCATCGGAACAAAAATACTGTGGTCGTTACCGAACGGCAGGTTATGTTCGGGGTTACGTGCGTGGTAGGTAAAACTTGCCGGAATAGTCTTTATTAATTCCCGCACCAACCCTCTGTCAAGATGAACCCGGTCACCGTCTCTTACCTCTGCTCCAGCCTTTTTCCAGTCGCGAATAGCCTCATCATCGCGAAACACCACCCCAACATTTTCCAGAATGTCCATCGAGGCGTTATCAATTTTTTCAATCTGCTCAGGCGTCATCGGTTCGGTGAGCGGCATGCCACGCTTTAACGCAGGCAACATATGATTGACGCGTTTCTCACGCTTTTTCCGCAGTGCTGCACGCCCGCCTCGACGCTTGCGGCCTTCCATCAGGACTGGTTCACTCATACGACTTTATCTCCGGCAATATTATCTCCAGCGTCAGGATCACTGAGGTCTACCCAGATTGTTTTCAGTTCAGTGTATTGATCGTGCGCATGCAATCCATTGTCACGACCGCCAAAGCCTGATTGTTTGTAGCCGCCGAACGGCGTGGAAATATCTCCCTCGCCATAGCAATTCACCGTCACCGTGCCGGCTTTAAGCGCACGCGCCGCCCTGACCGCACGCTTGCCATTGGCACTGTAAACACTGGCGGTTAACCCGTATTCGGTACTATTGGCAACCTCGATTGCCTGCTCCAGTGAACTCACGGTGATAACCGACAATACCGGTCCGAATATTTCTTCTGTTGCCAGTGCATCATCAACAGCAATATTGTCGTAGATTGTCGGCTTGATGTAGGCGCCATCAGCGCTGCCACCAGTTAACGGTTTCGCATTAGCCTGAGTCAGGTAGGAAGTCACTTTTTTACAGTGCGATTCATCAATCAATGCACCCAGATGGTTAGCCGGATCAAGTGGATCACCGGTTTTCCAGTCACGGGTTCTGGCAACAATGCGTTCAAGTAAATCTGGCTTAACTGCTTCATGCACAACAAGACGCGAACTGGCCGAGCAGTTTTCACCCATATTCCAAAAGGCACCGTTAACGATATGCTCTGCCACCAGATCCAGATGTTCCGCATCTTCAAGTACCACCGCCGGGTTTTTACCACCACACTCAAGCACCACCTTTTTCAGGTTACTGTCTGCGGCGTAGTGTAAAAAACGCCTTCCGGTTTCGGTTGAACCGGTAAAGCTCACCATGTCGATATCCATGTGCCTGCCCAGCGGTTCACCAACGGCTTCACCCTCACCGGGCAGTACTTGTAATACGCCGCGCGGGATACCGGCTTCACTGGCAAGTTCGGCCACACGCAGCGCAGTCAGTGAGGTTTGTTCTGCAGGCTTTACAATCACCGAGTTACCGGCAGCAAGTGCCGGTGCAATTTTCCACGCCATCATTAACAACGGAAAATTCCACGGCAATACAGCCGCCACCACGCCCACAGGTTCACGAACGATCATGGCCATCGCATCATCACCTACCGGTGCAGTCTGGTCATAAATTTTATCTATCGCCTCGGCATGCCACTTGATAGTGCTGATGGTTTCAGGAATATCGATACCTTCACAATCACGGATAGGTTTACCACTATCCAGACACTCCATCACTGCAAGCTCCCTGCGATTACGAGTAATGAGCTTGCACAGTCTGATTAACACATCCTTACGTTCAGACGGATGCAACCCTGCCCAACTGCGCTGCTCAAACGCACGCCGTGCGTGAACCACTGC
>CALHCI010000186.1 GCA_937931165.1 uncultured Granulosicoccaceae bacterium | reverse complement strand
GGCGGTTGATTAAAGTGCGTTTGATTGGTAATTGCTGGTGGCATCTTTGAGGCGCTCGTGTAGTTCAATGAAATTATGAACTTACAGACGCACTTTCATTAACCGACTCATTTGTAGCATTTGATGGTTGCACTACACTAGTAGTTTCCGATTGATCTTAAACCTGCAAACCTGTATACATTCGCGCTTAGACACACGCCGCCTATGCAGGTCCGACTTTGACAAACGATACCGGTAAACCAAGACGCAGACGTCGCGTACGAAGCGACGCTCAGGCGACCAGTAAAGTCGAACAGTTGCCCTGGCAGCAATTGCAAATGCCATTCGCCCCCACCACCGTTGCAACAGAGGAACAGCTCGAGCTTATTCATGATGGCTCGATGCGCATACTGGAAGAGATCGGTATAGACGTTCTGCTGCCGCAGGCACGTGACATGATGGTGGCTGCAGGCGCCGAGGCCAATGGTGAGAGAGTTTGTTTCGGTCGCGAAACGATCATGGAACTCATCGCCAGTGTTCCGGAAGCATTTACACTGCACGCTCGCAATCCCTCGCACAACATACGGGTAGGTGGCAACTACGTTAACTTCGGTACTGTCGCAAGCGCACCAAATACCAACAGCCTGGATGGTGGACGCAGGCCGGGTAACCATCAGGACTATCAAAATTTTCTGCGACTAATGCAGTCCTTAAACGTGATGCACTTTACTTCAGGATATCCGGTTGAGCCGGTAGACCTGCACGCTTCGGTTCGCCACCTGCACTGTCTTGCAGACTGCGTAAAGCTGACAGATAAAGTATTTCACTGCTACTCACTGGGACAGCAGCGCAATGTGGACGCGCTGGAGATCGCGAGAATCGGACGCGGCATTTCAAAGGATCAGTTTAATACCGAGCCATCACTGTTCACTATTATCAACAGTAACTCACCACTGAAACTTGACGATTACATGCTGCAGGGCATCATTGAAATGTCCGGTTGCAACCAGCCCGTGGTACTAACTCCTTTCACACTCGCTGGTGCAATGGCGCCAGTGACTATTGCGGGCGCACTGGCACAACAAAACGCAGAGGCACTCGCCGGAATTGCTTTTACGCAAATAGTCAACAAAGGTGCACCAGCGGTCTATGGGGGCTTTACATCCAATGTCGATATGAAATCCGGTGCGCCTGCATTTGGAACACCCGAATATGTACTGGCAGCACAAATCAGTGGTCAATTAGCCAGACGCTATAAACTTCCTTTCCGTTCCTCCAACGTCTGCGCTGCAAACGCTGTTGACGCACAGGCAGGCTATGAGTCAACCATGGCTTTGTGGGGAGCACTCAGCGGCGGTACAAATTTTCTGATGCATGGTGCCGGCTGGATGGAAGGCGGATTAAGCGCTTCTTTCGAAAAAATGATTGTCGATGCCGATCTGTTGCAGATGATGGCAACGTACATGCAGGGAATTGAAATATCCGAGGACTCGCTCGGGCTGAACGCGATTAAAGATGTCGGACCCGGTGGTCATTTCTTCGGTACCGGGCACACCATGTCACGTTATAAGAATGCCTTCTACTCACCAATGATCTCGGACTGGAGAAACTTCGAGAGCTGGTCAGAGGCTGGCAGCCCGATGGCAATCGATAAAGCCAATCAGGTGTACAAGCAACTTTTGCAGGAGTACACCGCACCGCCGCTGGAACCTGCGATCAATGAAGAGCTCGACGCCTTTATCGACCAGCGCGTCGCTGCCGGTGGTGTTGCTACAGATTTCTAACCCCGTTTGCAGTTAGATATGGCCTATCTGATTGGGCTCATCAGTCAGGAATTAACGCTGTCTTGAAGTCGGGCGTAGATATTGCGGTGCAAGCCACCGTGCCCTTTATCAAATAAATCACAGGCCCGAACTCAATGTGTGCCGCCTGCCGCTCAGGGTTCAGCCAGCAGACAGCGCCGGCAATTCAGCCTTTCCAGGTTGTTGCAGTACAGAAAACTGCAACCTGATGACACTGCCGTTCAGCAGTATTTTGTTACATTTTGCCTTTCCGATGTCCGCTAACCTCAATTCACTATTCACTGGAGATTGCAATGCACTATAAATCCTCCCGCCCCCATTGCGTTATCGCCTGCCTTTTTGCGGTGCTGAGTCTCAGCATCTCCGGGTGCGCGACGACCAGAGACATCAGTCCTGAGTCAAACATCCACTACGATGCCAGCTACGATTTCGCAGACAAAAAACAGATCGTCAATCATCTCAGCTCAAGTCTGATGCAGTTTGTTGAAGAATCAAATGTGCGCCCCACGCTGATTAACTACGGCATTGGCAATCAGACTTCTGAACACATCAACACCGGCGGCATCAGTGATGACATCAGGCTTGCGCTGGTGCAGTCAGGCCGTTATCAGGTGATTAACGAAGCACAGCGCAACAACATTAACACTGAAACTGACTACCAGCAGGCCGGCAACGTGGCGATTGCCCAACGTATTCAACAAGGCAAACAACTCGGTGCTGACTACGTGCTTGCCGGTACGCTACGATCAATTGTTAAAAAGCAACCTCGCCAGATTCGTCTGACTAAAAAGAAACTGATCTACTACACACTTAACCTTGAGTTAACTGACACAGAAACCGGCGCCGTCACATGGGCTGACAAAGTAGAGATTGCTCGTGAGTCATCAAAGCCGATCATTGGCTGGTAAGTGATGCCCTGCAGCACCCCGACAATGGGCACCCTGACAATGGGCACCCCGGCAATTGGCAACCTGACCATGCCTCTATTGGTTCAGTCGGGCAATATCGTGCGGAGCCTGCTGTCACGCTACAGAATGAAAGCGTTAAGCGTCTGGTGCCTTTCAGCACTGTTGCTGACCGGTTGCACCACCACCAACTCAATCCAGCAGGCGCATTGGCAGTTTCTGAGCGGAGACGCGAGAGCGGCAGCAAACACACTGGGAAACAGTGACGAAGTTGCACGCAAAGACAAACTCCTTTACTGGCTTGAGAAAGGTATGTACCTGCACTACGCCGGTGACTACCAGGCCAGCACCCGGGAATTGTTAAAGGCGGCCAGCTTCGTCGAAGACTCTGACTACATCAGCCTGGCAGATGAAGCACGCGAGCTTCTGACCAACGAATGGGCGAGCAGCTATCGCGGGGAATATAGTGAACAACTCTGGATTCATAGTATTTTAATGATGAATTTTCTGCATAGCGGAAAGTTCGAAAGTGCAGCAGTAGAGGCGCGGCGTGCACTTAAAGTGCTTGAGTCCCGACCTGACGTACTCAACAACGATCACTTCACACGGTCACTGATCGCTTTGAGCTTCGAAGCTGCCGGACAAATCAATGATGCCTATATTGTTAACCGGAAACTTAGCAGTGATGCAAAGCATTTGTCTTTGAATCAATTGTTGTTCGAGCAGGCATTTAGCCTTGGCTTTACTATTGACGCCGCTAACTTACAGTCAAGCCTTGATTCCGGCAACACAAATCAGGCGACAAGCTCAGCCCGTAGTACCGCGATTATATTTATCCCGAGTGGGCATGTACCACAGAAATTTTCCGGCAGCCTCATCACCAGCGATGTCAGTCGACTTGCGTTTCCACAGTACGTCATTCCAGCCAGCCGTCCCGGACCATACTCAATCATGGTTAATGGTGAGACCTGCGACTGCCAGCCAATCAGCAGTGATCTGGGTAACCTTGTCAATCACTCGCTCAACAAGCGTGGCACGGCACTGGCAGCCAAATCACTGCTACGGGCTGCTGCTAAAGATGCAGTCGCAGATTCCGTATCCGATGCCGACGAGATTGTCGGTGAAATCACCAGGCTGCTTTTGTTTGCATTGGAAGAGGCAGACACAAGAAGCTGGCGCAGCTTGCCAAGGCACTTCACAATGGTTCGCGTACCACTGCCAGATGACAGCACTGAATGGAACATACAGGTTACTCGCAACCGGAATACAGTGAACAGTGTTGCTGTGTTTACGCTGGACTCCCGCAAACCATTGCAGTTCATATCGGTAGTGCCGCAGCAACTAAAATCAGTGGAATAATCAGTCAGGCTACAGAACGATCATCTCACGATCAATCGACTGTATATCACAAACACCGAGCTGTGCCAGCGCAATACTGATTTCCTGTGCAAGTAGTGTTTTCATTTCAGTCAATCCCTGCTCCCCACCTGCTGCAATGGCAAAAAGGAACGGGCGGCCCAGCAGTACATAACTGGCCCCCATCGCATAGGCTTTGACAATATCTTCGCCACCTCTGAGCCCACTGTCGTAGAAAAGCGGATATTCAGAACCAACCGCCTGGCGGATTTTTGCAAGCATCTCTATGGCTGGCGGTGCGCTCTCGAGTTGACGACCACCGTGACTCGACACCTGAATAGCATCGATACCATAAGATTTTATTCTCTGCGCATCGTCGGCGCTCAACACGCCTTTTATGACCAGATTACCCTGCCATTTATCGCGCAGTCTTTGTAGTAGCGACCAATCAGCGCCGGCGCGACTGGCGGTCCGATCGAACTCACCGAACTTACCACCGAAGTTGGCAAGCTCCGGCCGACCTTTTGCGAGCGTGGTGAGCGACCAAACCGGATGGCAGGCAAAATCGATAAACTGCGGCACGCCGATTTTAAACGGCATTTTGAACCCGCGCCTGAGTTCACGAGGTCGGCGCCCAACCTCTGGTACGTCTACCGTTAATACCAAAGTCTGGTAACCGCAGGCACGGGCACGATCGAGCAATTGATCAGACATGGTTTCATTGCCGCTAAAATACAATTGAAACCAGGCATTGCCGCTTGCTGCTTCAATAATATCTTCAAGGGAAGTAGACGCAGCGGTAGAGGCACCGGTCGGTATGTTCTCGGATGCAGCAAGTCTTGCAAGCATCAGATCTGCACCGGGTGCTGACAAATTGCACATACCCATCGGTGATATTCCAAAGGGCAGCCCGGCAGAGTTTCCAAACAACGGGACTTCCAGTGACCTGTGTTCAACGTTGTTTAATACACGAGGTTGTAGCCGGATATTGCGGATCGTTTCGCGGTTGAGCAACTCACCGTAACCCTCGCCCGCTGCACCATCAATGTAGTCAAATACCATCCAGGGTAAACGTCGCTTTGCAATCCTTCGTGCATCTTCGCAGGAGTGTATGGTAGCCACGTCAGAAATATTTTCGCATGAGTAGTTTCTAAGTTCCGCTTGACGGGTCTATTTAGGCGCTTACGCTGCTTCTTTACCGAATGGCTTAAGCAGTGTGATCAGCCTGGGTAGCAGAGTTAACACAGCAAGCAACGCCACAAACATCGCCAACGCAGTCAGCACACCAAACAGGATAGTAGGAATGAAGTTCGAGAACACCAGAATAGAGAATCCGAAAATTATTGTGACAGAAGTATACAGCACTGCCCGGCCAATATTGGCGTGGCATACCCGCATGGTTTCAGCATAGTTACGATTTTTGCCAAACTCCTCGCGGAACCGGTAGATATAGTGAATACTGTTATCGACCGCAATACCAATGGTTATGGTAGCGATAGTAATAGTCATCATGTCGAGGGGTATACCGGCAAGCCCCATAATACCCAACACGGTCGCTGCAGCCAGCGCATTTGGAATTATCCCGATAACAGCCAGTGTGAATGACCGGAACAGCACCATAAACATAATAGCAATACCCAGCAATACAGCACCGATCGTTTGAATCTGTGATTGAAAAAGGCTTTGCAGCATGTTGTTGTATAACACCAGTATGCCGCTAACTGTCGACTTATCTGCCGGAACACCGACTATCTGTTGAAGGTCGATATTGATTTTCTCAAGCAATTCTTTTCTTCTGAGATCCGGCAGCGAATCTTTAATTCGAATGGACACACGTGCTTCATCGGTATCGATAGAAATATAGGGTTCGATGACCTGTTCTCGAATATCATCCGGAATTTTCTTGTACAAAATGGCTAATTCAAAAGGGGTAAATTCGACCCCTTCGTTGATGGTCTCACCGGCCCTGAGAATAGAAGCGAGCGACAGCACCTTGCCAACCTCCGGTACGGAATCAAGGTAATCGTGTACCGCTTTGATGCGTTCAATCTTAAACGGGGTAAACCAGTAGTCAGCTGGTTCTGACTCTTCCTTGATCATTTCCAGCTCTTCACAATACTCTTTTTCATCCTCATCCATTTGACTGGTATCGGCGCACTCCTCATCTTCGGGTTCGGTCAGATCCAGTAATACATCGAGCGGCGTGGTGCCACCGAGTCTTTCATCAATCAGTTTCATGCCCTGATAAATTTCGGTGTGTTCACGAAAGTAATTGATAAAACTGTTTTCAACCTGCAGCCGGGATATACCAATAAAGCTGAGTGCCGCCATCACCGCCGCAACCAGTAATACGACGTTGCCAAAACGTTGAGTAAAGCCCGCTAGCCAGGCGGTTGCCACAACGGGCTTATCAGCAGTGGCATCATTGTCGAGCGGCCCAATCCACACCAGCAGTGCCGGAAACAATAAAAATGAAGTCAGGAAAGTAACAATCAGACCAATCGACATCATCCACCCGAAGTCGATGACCGGCTTAATACCACTGAACACCAGTGAGCTGAAACCAATGATGGTAGTTAGTGCGGTATACAAACATGGCCAGAACATTCGACGCATGGTGATCCAGACCTGATCTATATGGTTTGATACCGGTTCGGTGAGTCGCAATTGCCGGTAGCGGACGATCAGGTGCATATTCATAGACATCGTCAAAATCAGCATCAACGAGATGAAATTGGACGATATTACCGTGACCTTCCAGCCTGCAAGACCCAGCAACCCTACCATTAACAACCCGCTGAATACGCAGCTCGCTATGGGCAGTGCTACCCATCTGAAACGACGAAAAATAAGCGCCAGTATTGCGATTATAAAAAGCAATACACCTATACCGAAGGTCACCAGATCACGGCTGATATAACTGATCATGTCATCGGCTACCATCGGCACACCACCGAGGTGGAGCTGTGCAGTGTCACGATAGTTGTCGAGAATCGACCGGATTGCCGCGATGTCATTGTGTCGCTGCAGGTTGAAGTCTTCTCTTAGTGATTCATAACGCTGATTGGCACTATTTAGCCGGACTTGCTGTTCCTGCGTCAGCCCTTGCTGCAGTTCAGTCAGTCGTAATGCAGAACGCTCCGCAAACACTTCCTGTAGTTCAGGGTCGTCTTTTAATGTAAGCAGCAGTGCAGAGGTTTCACCATCTTCACTAAGCAGCAATTCACCAAACACCGGACTTTGCGATATCTCGGCTTTTATCGCCGCGCGATCAATCTCGGGGTGGCTTTCCATGGTTGGCACAGTTTCACTGAGCTCGGTCAGCGCTATCCCTGAACTGGTAAGTAACGGCACTTCAAAAAGCGAAAACACCGATTCAACCGACTCGACACCGGTGAGGTTGTCGCGCAGTTGCTGCAAGTTTGACAATGAATCATCGTCAAACTGATCCGCCTCTGGCGTGTAAGTGACCACCAGTAAATCCTGTGTGCGGTATCGCTGTTGCGCCTCACGGAATGTTTGCAGGTCTTTGTCGTCTTCAAGCAGCAGCGAATCTGCTGACGCGTCTAGCTTGAAATACTGTGCGTGAAAGGCAAAAAACGCCAACAACAGCAACAGGATCGATATCACCACGACCGGCCACCCGAGTACAACTCGCCGATAGATCGCGGGAAGGGCCGGATTACTCATGAGACTCTCTGTAGCGTCGTTCTTATTCAGGAACTTCTATGATATCGCCACATTGCAGGCAATGCGCCGATTCACGCCGGAATCTCTCTCACTAGTCATGTCACCAGTGGGCTTGCGTGCATGCAAGAGCGCACTTTCTCGCTTGAAATTGTCGTCTCAGGCAGCTTTTGACACGCGAGGTTTGCTGAGCCACTTGCGCACCAGCGCGTGCAGGTCATCCATAATGACCGGCTTACTCATGAAATCGTCCATCCCTGCCGCCAGGCACTTCTCGCGATCTCCCTGCATGGCATTAGCAGTCAGCGCGATAATCGGACAGGCCTTGAGCTGCATCGATTTCTCGTACTTTCTGATTTCAGCAGTTGCATCATAGCCATTCATTTCCGGCATCGATACATCCATGAATACCAGGTCGGGGTTGAAATCCCGATACGCTTCGATGCCCAGCAAACCATTTTCTGCAAACTCGATTTCCAGTGATTCATCATCGAGCATGCCGGAAATAACCAGTTGATTGATCTCGTTATCTTCAACGATCAATACTTTTCTACTGACGCCACCGGGAAGAATACTACGCGACTGTATCACTGCCTCAGTTTCACTCTGAGTGCCATCCTGCTCTTGCAACAGTGCTTTTGCGACTGTCTGTTTCAATACCTCTGCGCGCGTTGGTTTGAGCATACAGCCCGCAAACCCCAACTCTTTAACACGCTCTTTTTGCGTTGACTGATCGACGGAGGACAGCAACAGCACCGGGATAGAAGCAAGCACATCAATGTCTTTAAAACGCCGACACAACTCGTGACCATCCATTCCGGGCATCTGGAAATCAAAAATAGCAATATCAATCGGGTGTTCAGCGCCGTGCTCGGCAGTGGCAACATCAATGGCTTGCTTACCACCCTGTGCAGTAACCACAGACATTCCCCAGCGGGTTACCTGCCGACTCAGGATCTCCCGGTTGATTGGCAAATCGTCAACGATGAGAACTTTCTTACCTTTAAAGTCAATGTTGGTGTCAGTTTGCACATCAACATGCTCGGTACGATCAACCGGTAATCCGATAGAAAAGTAGAACTCAGAGCCAACGTTCTCTTGAGAACTGAGTTTGATTTCCCCACCCATCAGATGTAGTAGCTTCCGGGTGATGGCAAGCCCAAGGCCAGTGCCTTCGTACTTACGATTACTGGCACCGTCAACCTGCTCGAACTCTTTGAAGACCGCAGCTTGTTTGTCTTCCGGTATACCAATACCGGTATCGCGAACACTGAAGTTGAGTTGTCCGATTCCGTTTCTAACCTCACCGGTGATAGACACCAATACGTGACCGCGCTCGGTGAACTTGATCGCGTTACCGGTGAGGTTGGTCATTATCTGCCGCAGCCTGCCTACATCACCAATGTATCTGTCCGGAAGCTCGGGTGAATAGTTAATGACCAGTTCAATACCTTTTGCATGCGCACGCGTCGCAAGCAGTGCCGCAACATCATCCATGGCAGCACGTAGATTAAAACTATCCGGATCAAGTTCCAGCTTGCCCGCCTCAATCTTTGAGAAGTCCAGAATGTCATTAATGATGGTCAGTAATGCCAGGCCGGATTTCGATACGGTAGACGCATACATGCGCTGCTCAGTCGAAAGGTCACTGTCCAGCAACAACTCGGTCATGCCTATAACACCATTCATCGGCGTTCTGATTTCATGACTCATGTTGGCCAGAAATTCAGATTTTGCACGGTTAGATGCCTGAGCTTCGTTGCGGGACTTCTTCAGCTCTTCCTCACGTACAGCCAGTGCCAGCTCTTTGGTTTTCACATCGGATACATCAGTCTTCATATCGACGATGTGACCGGTATCGAGTCTGGCTACCAGCAACTGATAGTGTCGACCGGTTTGCTTGTTATAGATTGTTCTGGAACTGGTCGATTCGATTTGCTGTTGTCGCCTGGCAAGTATCCGTTCGACACGTACGTCATGTTTTGTTGCATCGTCCATGTTATCTTTGGCCGACTGTGCAACAAGCTCACGCTCTGTCATGCCCACCGCAATGCTGCCACCCAGATCGGTATGAAACCGGTTCGCTGCCTCGTTGAACTGCACAACTTTGTGATCCTGATCATAAATAGTCAGGGGCGCATCAACCACGTTTAATGCGTTCATCATCAGGTTGTAGGCATCCAGACTTTTCTTCTGGAACAGAATCATTGGCAAACCTATGCCGACAATCAGCGCGGTGGTAATACACCCCGCTACTACAGATAGCTGCGCACGCGACAACTCAAGGTTTAACATGGTGATAAAGACAGTCGCGCCGGCCACCACAGCGACCACCAGCATCAGAAAAGACAATATAAACAGTCTCTTCTTAATACTCGCTTTACTAAAGCGCTGATCAATCGATGCGAAAGTTACATCGAGATTTCCCGCATTGTCTTGTTGTGGTGATTTTGTTGGCATTCAGATCGACATCCGGATTTGCTCTACAACCGGTCCTACTACCATAAAAAGGCTCCCAACCCATGGGATCGGCCATTTGAACAATTAACTGAATCCGGGATCTGAACTGCCCTCAGAATGCCAAAATTCCGAGAACCACAGCTATTCAGACTGCGTGTTTTTGACAACTTCTGCCAGTTGATCGATCAGATCATTGAGGGAATTCTCACCCACGGCGGCCTGCTCCTGCTGCTGACCATGTTCAAACAGGTGCCTGACCCGCTCGTGGCCCTGATCGGTACCGGATACTGTGCTGCCGTTATCATTTAACTGGCACAGCCCTTCCTGCTGCAAACCGGCAATCGAATCGCTTAATGATTCGCCGTCAAGAAATGTACGGTCCTGTAAGTCCTGCATATTTCTGGAAACTTTGCCATACAGCGACGCCAATATTCGCCATTGAGGAATACTCAACCCGCTGTCGCGTACCCCGGCATGGAACTGTTGGCTCATCTGACGGTAGGCCCGCGCGAGGTTATAGAGCAACAGTCGATCAACCGGACTGCCGGTTTCTGTGGTGTCCTGATCACGACTGTTGGTGGTTCGGATTGGATTTGTTGTGGCGTACGCACCTTCGCAAAAAACCAGTGATTCTTTATTACGGCGATCGATGCGGCAAACCTCTCCAACCACAATCCAGTGATCACCGCCTTCGTAAACGGCCCACTGTTTACAATCAAACCTGACTGCATGCTGATTGAGCACAGGTACACCATGTTCATCACGCTGGTAATCAGTACCGTCAAACTTATCGATACCCCGTGTCGCAAACCGGTTAGACAAATCCTGTTGGTCAGAGCCGAGCACATGGATGGCGTAGCGCTCCGCATGTCGAAACACATCAGCAGAATTCGCCGACTTGGTAACACTCCACAACACCAGCGGCGGGTCCATTGACACCGAATTAAAACTCGATGCCGTCATACCGCAGTCTTCGCCATTGGCAGCGCGGGCAGTGACCACAGTAACACCGGTAGCAAAGCATGACAGCGCTGTCCGGAACTCACGTGCGTCTATCGCACCTTGTGTCATTGCGTTACGCTCCGTCTTGCCGCACTAACTGTCTAGAAGATTATCTACCCGGGCAATCATGTCATCACGGTTATACAGATCAAAATAAGCAGATTGCATCAGAATTGGCGGGCCAAAAAAGAATCGTTCGTACAATGCCTGACGATTACCGAAGCCCGATACTGCCACATCATGTGCCAGTCGGTACAGCGCGACGCGATCTTTTGAATCAAGGTTGGCCACCTGAAAGTATTGCTCGACATCCGCCGCCATCGCATTAGAAAAATCTGCTTCAGCAGGGGTTGCCATTAATGAAGATGACCCGAGTAGCTGCAGAATTTCAACCATTCGCGGGTACATTTTCGGATACAGATTACGCGAAGTATCGAGCGGTCTGCGCTGTGGCATATAGTAGCCATACTCATTTTTCTCTGCGTGTGCTTCGGCAGAGAATAAAAATGCACGGATGCTTTCGGCCATCATCATCACTTCACTGATCAGGCCTTTGGTATGCAGATCTTTATCCTTACCTGTTGCTTTAGCGATAGCACACATCAAACCGACCATAAACTCTGACTTCGCGAGCTTACCGGCTGCCACCTGATGTGCCATGTGCACAACAGCATGGGTTGCACCAAACGCCTGATTACACAGTTCCGGCTGGCCGTACATGAATATGCGTTCCCATGGCACCAGTACATTATCAAAGATAACGACAGCATCCATTTCTTCGTAGCGCGATGACAAAGGTGCATCAAAAGTAGACTTGCCGTGATCATAGCTATCGCGACATAACAGCTTTAATCCAGGTGTGGCAATAGGTATTGCAAATGCAAATGCAAACGGCACGTTCTCGGGGGAGGCACGCAGCACGGTTGATGGAAACACTTCAATTTCATCGGCCAGCGGTCCAAGTGTCGCCAGTAAGCGCGCGCCTTTGACAATGATACCGGCATCCGTTTCTTTAACTACATGCAGCGCGACTTCTTCGTTAAACTTTCCCTGCGATGCCTGCTGGTGAGATACCGACGGGTTCACCAGTGTATGCGTAAGCACCTTGTCGTTTTTACGCACATAGTCGTAGTAGTCCACCATATTTTTGGCAAAATCTGCCTGGCCTTTGGTACCTTGCGCTAAAAAGTCGGTCGCTGCAGCAAAGGACATCACCGATGCGTTTTTGTAGTCCGGGGTACGGCCAAACATGCCATTTGACCATTTAGCCCACTCGTAATACGCAACCCCGCGATCCAGAATATCCTGCTGAGTTTCGGGCATCTTGAATGCCATACCGCAACGATCACCATCGTCGTCGACATAAGTCACCTTATCGATAAAGCCGGGACTGTGCTGCTTGTCGAGAAACGATGCCAGTGTTGCCGCCCCTCGGTCCATACCGGGTTCGGTGGTGACATCAGCAACGCGTGCGCCTCGTGTCCAGATTTCTCTGTCGTCTCGCAGCCCTTCAAGATACTGAGCACCGGTGCGAATACCATTGCCAGTGCTTGAAGAAACTTCAACTGTCGCTGCTTTCATTTGCAGTTCTCCACAGGGTTGTCCGACACTGGTGCCGGTATAGTGTCATTGAGTGCATGAGAAATTTTAACCAGAGTCTGCTCCATCTGAGCCCACTCCAGCTCACTCACAAGTGCTCTCATGTGGTGTTGGATTGCGGTGATCTGAGGGCTGACTTCAGACTGCAATTCCCTGCTCTTCGCGGTCGCCATAATGTACACCGCGCGCCGGTCCGAGGTGGATCGAACACGCGATACCAGGCCCTTTTTCTCAAGCCGGTCAATAATGCCGACAATACTGGCAGGCGCCAGCAACGTGCGACTGGCAAGATCGACCGATTTTATTTTTTCGCCGCTCCACACCACACGTAAAATGCGCCACTGTGGTTCGGTGAGGTCGTAGCGCAGAAAAATTTCCCGATAAGGCGGCATGACTGAATCGAGCGCACGATTCAGGATCATTGGCAAAGACTGATTAAACTCATCCATAAAGGATATCGCTCAAATTAGTTTATACATTAACTATAAACGTAAAAACCAATTTGCACAATCAGTAAAAAAACGGGCATAGGCAATGGAAAAGCGCCGCCTGGCTGCTATTGCCTGGCGCGCAGCAGTTTAAAGCGGGCAGAACCGAACCGACGGTATCCCCGATGACTGCCTCAGCACCGGTTTGCTACTTGACGATCACACCGTACTGCAGCGACGCATCACGCAGCAGCTCCCATAGCGACAGAGCGAATCCACGCGGCAGAAACAGTTCATAGCCGGCATCAGATCGCCACAAGGTCACACCGACATGATGTAGTGCCGTTGAGGCCACGCTGTTGACCGGAAACGACTGCTCGCGGAGATCTATCGGCATAAAGCTGTTCAGCACATCCGTTGCGTTATCGCCGGTAAGTCGCAAGTGCGTTCTTGAGTGCGATAGATCAAGTACCACCGACTGAGCAGCGCTTTCACTGCTGACACTGGCACCAAACACCCAGAACTTCAACGGCTCTATCCTCAATACCGCGCGGCGATGATCACCGCTGGCTGAGGTAAAACCGGGCACGCTCTCAACGCCAGCCTGCTGCACCGCTTTACTGGCAGCGCTATCGATCGTGTCGGACCACGCCGCCATCTGCCACAATACGAGATCCGGGATTTCTGCGATGGTGACACCGGCACCTTCAACACCGTGGTGTCCGGCTACAGCGTGGCCGTCCAGGGCAGATTGTCTTACTGGTGTTTGCTCAGCCATGCATGCGCTCTCCGGTCGGATCGACCATGTGCGGTGAAACGATCTCTACTTCGGTGTTGCCAGTTCGCACCGGGTCTGCCGCCACCAGCGTGCTATCTGCCCAGTGCTCATGACCGCCGGATATATACCCAAGACCAATCCAGTGCCCGAGTTCGGGTGAATGCGTTACCGCAGTAATCCAGCCTTCGCCATGGCCAGCAACCTTATCTGTTCTGCACAGGATGGACCCTGCTTTAAATTTTTCACTGCGATCTTTGGGAAAGATCCCAACCAGTCTTGGACGATCCTCCCGCATCAGTTCCGGCCGTTTACGCAACGCACTGCCGATATAGGATTTTTTATCTGATGCCATCTTACCGAGTCCGGCATCATCGATGGTGGCGCGACCATCAAGTTCTACGCCGGTGACATGGCCTTTTTCAATTCTCAACGCACCAAGCGCTTCAGTACCGTACAAGCATCCGTCGACCAGCATCGCCTGTGTATGCAATAAGTCCATCATACCGTTTGCATGATCTGACCCGACATACACCTCAAAAGCCATTTCGCCTGAGAAACTGATTCTTGCGATTCGACACGGCGCGCCATTGGCAAGCGTCGTTTCAACAACCCCCATAAAAGGCAGTGCGTCATTGGTTACCACTGACGCATCAGCTATACAGGCAGCCAGAACGTCACGTGAATTCGGGCCTGCGACAGCAACGCCCGCCCACTGCTCTGAAACTGAAGTCACATGCACTTTTAAGTCAGGCCAGCGCATTTGCAATAACTCTTCAAGCCACACCATCACTTTAGCCGCATGGGCGGTAGTGGTTGTCATGAAGTAATCGGTATCTGAAAATCGCCATGTGGTGCCATCATCCATCACGATGCCATCGTCCCGCAGCATAATGCCGTAACGCGCTTTACCGATTGGCAGCTTGGCAAACGCATTACTGTAAACACGATTAATGAGTTCAGTGGCGTCAGGGCCTTGTATCGCGATTTTACCCAGCGACGTGACATCACAAAGGCCAACCGTTTTACGTGTGGTGGTAGCTTCGCGAATGTAGGCTTCTGTAATGGTTTCGCCTTCACGTGCAAAATACCAGGGGCGCTGCCACAAACCGGCATCTACCATGGTCGCACCATGCTCGAGATTCCAGTCATGCATCGGTGTGCGCCGCAACGCCTTAAAGTGCGCACCAAATGCACGGCCTGCTAACGCACCGATGCTTATCGGGGTATAAGGAGGCCGGAAAGTGGTGGTACCTACATCCGGAACCTCTTTGCCCAGTGCTTCGGCCATTAACGCCATGCCGATAATGTTGCCCATCTTGCCCTGGTCAGTGGCCATACCCAGCGTGGTATAACGCTTTAGGTGCTCAACAGAAACGAAACCCTCCTGGTGTGCCAGCCGTACATCATCTGCAGTCACATCATGTTGCGGATCGATAAAGCTTTTTTTACTCACCCCGTCTACGTTTACTTCATACAGTGGCTGTAAAGGGGTTTCCCAACCACCTGCTGCAGGCATTGCAACGGTATTAGTCTGATTACCGACAGACGCAATGGCCGCATCTGCTGCGGCACGTCCGGCATCTTCACAATCACTGTTGCCCCAGATGCCCAGTGACGAACCCGTGCTGGTAATAGCTTCATTGGTGGGTGCCGGCACAAAACAACAGTTGTCATGATCCCACTGTGGCCGGACACCGCGATGCGATAGCAGGTTTACCACCGGCGACCAGCCACCGGACACCAGCAACAGATCGCAATCACGGGTAGGCCCCTGCTTCCAGCCACTACCCACGGCATCGGCCAGTTCAACTGCCGTGATATGTCGCTTACCAACAGCGTTCAGCACCGTAGACCCCGTCACCAGTTCTACACCACGCGTACCAAGTAAACCCGATATAGAATCCGGTATCGCGGTCCGTGCATCAACCAGCGTCACTGATGCGCCCACTCTGGCCAGTTGATTAGCCGTGTTGTAGGCGGAATCATTATTCGTAGCCACCACCACCTGTTGCCCCGGTAACACACCAAAGCGATTCACGTATGCATCGGCGGCATGTGCGTTCATAATACCCGGCAGATCATTGTTGCCGAAAGCAAAGTGCCTTTCCAGTGCACCAGTAGCGAGAATAGTGTGCCTGGCTCTGAGCGTCAGAAACCGCTGTCGAGGCAACGAAGGCTCAGGGTTTGGCAAATGATCAGTCACGCGCTGCAACAAGCCGGCAACGCCATAGTCGTATAAACCGAATGCAGTCGTACGCGACATTACCCGTGCACCGGCACTGTTGAGTTTGGCGAGTGCGGCATCGCGTTTTCTCAGCGACTCTTCACTGGAATGATTCAGATAATCACCGCCGAATTCAAAGTCCTGCTCTACCAGTAACACATCGAGCCCCTGCTCTGCACACTTTACTGCAGCAGCAAGACCACTTGGCCCTGAGCCCACAACCAGCACGTCACAAAACAGATGTCCGTGTTCGTAGTGATCCGGATCTGGTTCGCGCGAGGCCTTACCCATACCGGCTGCACGACGGATCAGTTTTTCATACTGCATCCAGATACCGGTGCCTTTGCGTCCCCACTCAAACGGTGGTATTCCCATAAAAGTTTTGTAGTAAAAGCCTGCCGAGAAAAAACGTCCCATCAGGTTATTCACCGCACCGCAATCACGCCTTACATTCGGCCATGCATTCTGCCCTCGCGCTTCAAGCCCGGGAAAGATCTCTTGTGTGGTCGCCTTGACGTTCGGATCCCGACGATTGGCCTTACCGGTTGTGACAATGGCACCGGACTCTTCGACACCGGCAGACATCACACCGCGCGGCCGGTGATATTTAAAACTGCGGCCAAAAATGGTCTCGCCATTGGCCAACAAGGCAGATGCGAGCGTGTCACCTTTAAACCCGGTGTACCGCGTGTTATCCCAACGGAACTCTATTTCACGGGTGCGATCAATGTGGCCACCGGTTTTAAGCCTTGATGCACTCATGACTGTTGCTCCTTCTCAACCACAGCGGCAACGCCGCTATGCGCTGCACGTACCGAATGAATCTCGTGCGTCATGGTATCGCGCTCAACCAACAGCCATTGTCGGCACCCGCTGACATGCTGCCAGCTTTCGGTTTGCACACCACGGATGTTCTCGCGCTCAAATACCGCTTGCGTCCAGGCTTCTGCCGATGCATCTAACGGTGGATATTCAATGCTGCCATCTCCACCGTAGCCAAATTCGCTATGGTCGCGTTCACCACAAAAAGGACAATTAATACGAATCATGTGGAGTTCCTCAACCGTGCAACTTGGGATCAGGGCCTGCGCCGCGTTCATCGATATTGATGCCGCGCTCGAAGCGATCGAGTGTGAAGTTTGAAATAACATTGTGCGGACGATCATTGGCGATGAGATCGGCAAAGTACCATCCAGACGCCGGGCTTGCTTTAAAGCCACCGTAGTTCCAGCCGGCATTTAAGTACAGGTTTGGCAGCGGTGTTTTACAGATAAACGGCGCGCCATCCATCGACATATCCATCACACCTGACCAATGCCGCAGTAGCCGCACCCGCCCGAGGCACGGCAGAATAGACACCGCACATTCGGCGACATCCTGCACTATCGGCAGATTGCCGCGTTGTGCATAAGATTTGTACCAGTCAAGATCGCCACCGAACACCATACCGCCTTTATCCGACTGCGATATATAAAAGTGTGCACCACCAACCCCGAACACCACCACCTGATCAAGCAGCGGCTTGAGTGGTTCACTGACAAACGCCTGTAGTTTATGAGACTCGATAGGTAACGTTGAAAAGCCTGCCATCTGCCACAGCCTGCTGGTGTTACCGGCAACCGCAAAGCCAACCTTTTTTGCACCAATGCGGCCACGACTAGTTTCTATAGCAGTGATACGACCGTCTTCGCGGGTAGTGCCGGTGACCTCGCAGTTCTGCAGAATATCCACACCCAATGCATCGGCAGCGCGGGCATAGCCCCACGCTACTGCATCGTGCCGCGCAGTCCCCGCCCGCTTTTGCACAGCGGCACCCATAATTGGAAATCGTGCATCGGCACTGTAGTTCAGGTGTGGCACATTGGCTTTCAGCGTGTTGAGATCCCAGATCTCTGCATCTGTACCGGTTAATCGCATGGTGTTGTAACGCCGTGCCGCACCATCAATGGCAGCCGGACTGTGCAGCAATGAAATATGCGAACGCTGACTGAACATCACGTTGTAGTTCAGATCGTGACTGAGATCTTCCCACAGCTTTAGCGAGTGCTCGTAAAACTGCCGGTTACCGCGCATGAAGTAGTTAGAGCGAACAATAGTGGTGTTGCGGCCACCGTTACCACCACCCAGCCAGCCCTTTTCAACGACGGCTATGTTCTTCTGGCCATGATTTTTAGCCAGATAATAGGCGGTTGCTAAACCGTGCAAACCGCCGCCGACGATCACTACATCGTATTCCGCCTTCGGTTGCGGATCGCGCCATTGCCGATCCCAGCCGCTCTGTCCTTTCAGACCGTTGCGAAAGACACTCCATGCTGAAAAACGTGTCATCTGAGGTTAACCCGATAGTTGATCATGCCGCGATGGATAGTATCGCAGCCTCTGTGCTTAAGTGTGCGATGCCTGCACACTATTTGCCAGCACCGTGCAGTGATTTTTCAGACAGATGTCGGCGGCGTGCGAATCAATGGCGAGCGCGGAATAACGGCGATCACAACCAAATCTGTACCAGTTGAATAGTCACGCAGTTAACATCAATCTTCAGGTGCCGCAGATGTGCTGCGACTGTTAAACCGGCGATGCGAGTTCCTGCTCTACCAGTTCCACCCAGAGTGAAGAACCGGGCACCAGCGCCTCGTCGTTGAAGTCATAATCGGCACTGTGCAACGGCCTGGCATGACGCCCGTCGGTACCATTGCCCAGCAACAAATAACAGCCAGGTCGGTTGTTGGCCATGTGCGCAAAGTCTTCTGAAAACAACTTTGCCTCGCAACTGCCATCGACATTCTGCGCGCTGACGAGCCCGGATGCCGCTTTGACCGCTGCGGCACTTTCGCGAGGTGAATTGATGGTAGCGGGGAAGATAGTGTCATAGGTGACTTTGCCCTCAACACCATGCGCCGCACAAATACCCGACACGATCTGCCGCATACGCGCTTCAATGGTCGCATTAATCTGCGGGTCAAGCGCCCGCGCATCACCCTTTAGCGTGGCATTACCAGGCAGCACATTACGCTTGCCATCAGTGACAAACTCGGTCACCGACACCACACCGTTTAAACCGGGATTAAGTTTGCGGGAAACGATGGTTTGTAAGGAACTCACAATCTCCGCCCCCACAACAATCGCATCAACCCCCATATGCGGCAGCGCTGCATGTCCGCCAGTGGCAGATATTTCTATTTCAAACAAACTTTCACTGGCTGTCATCGCACCACTGCGCGTAGCAAACTGCCCAACAGCAAGCCCGGGCATGTTGTGCATGGCATAGACCGATTCAACATCAAAGCGGCTAAACAACCCATCTTCAATCATCGCTGGTGCACCCAGGCCGTGTTCTTCATTGGGCTGAAAGATGAACACTACCCTGCCATTGAAGAGGCCACATTGCGCCAGTGTTTTTGCTGCCCCGAGTAACATACAGGTATGACCATCGTGCCCGCAGGCATGCATGACGCCTTTATGCTTTGACTTGTACGACGCACTACCCAGTTCGTTAATGGGCAACGCATCCATATCAGCACGCAGACCTATGCTGTGAGTGCCGTTGCCACGCTGCAGCACACCAACCACGCCGGTCTGCCCGACGCCGCGATGCACCTCAAGCCCGAAAGAGGTAAGCAACTCCGCCACTTTGTCAGCGGTGCGATGCTCAT
>CALHCI010000185.1 GCA_937931165.1 uncultured Granulosicoccaceae bacterium | reverse complement strand
TCTGGATATCAGAGCGGTGAAGACGAGCTGGTATTTACAGATACTTCGCCAATCAGCGGTGATTTTGATAGTTCTCTCGGTGTGTTGACATTAACCGGTACTGCAGATCTGGCAACCTGGCAGAGTGCCTTGCAAAGCATTCAGTACCGCAACAACAGTGATAATCCTCTGGCAGGTACCCGCACTTATTCATTGTTAGTCAATGACGGAGAAAATGACTCTTTAGAAGTTAATCGAAATATTAGTATCAACGCGGTTAATGATTCACCAGCGATGGGTAAGGCGACACTGGAAGCCATTGCAGAGGATACAGCCGCGCCCCCAGGTGAATTAATCAGTTCGTTGTACGGCAGCGTATTTACTGATGTAGACGGTACCTTTTCGGGTGTTGCAATTGCCTCTGATGCAACCACCACTGAAGGGGTCTGGCAGTATTCAACGCCGCCCGGAGTCACCTGGCATGATGTCGGGACAGTATCAACAAATGCTGCTTTGCTGATCGAACACACAGCGATGTTGCGGTTTGTTCCATCGGCAGATTTCTTTGGCACCGTACCTGAACTCACGGTCTATGCTATCGATGACAGCTATTCCGGTCCATACACCAGCGATACATCCAGAGCATTCGCTGACGTTACCACGCGTGGTGGTGCAAAACCGTTCGCTGATGGTGCTTCAGCACTTGGGTCTTACGTTAGCGCGGTTGGTCCTGCGGATCTTTCCAGTGGTATCGAGATCAATAACGACGGCGGTAATGATACCTATCTACTGGTTGGTGATGGCAGTGGTTTGTTAGGTGGGCTTACTGAAGTTACCGTGGAGGCTCAGTTTGAGAGTCCTCTAAGCAATGACAGGAGTACGTTGTTTTCCTATAACCTCGCGTCGGGAGACACTCTGAAGTTACTGGTGCGCAGCACAGGTCAGGTTGATGTTGGTATATTCGGTACCGATGTTCTAAGCGTTGCTGTCCCGGAACTGTTGGATGGTAATCGCCACAGTGTAGCAGTCTCGTGGGATTCAGATGGCGGGCAGCTGCATATGTATGCCGATGGTAAATTAGTTTATGCGCTTGACGGGTTCCATGCCGGGCAAACATTGCCATCCGGCGGTGCATTGCTGTTGGGTCTGGAGCAGGATAGTCTTGAAGGAGGGTTTGAGACCAACGAGGTTTTCTCTGGCACGCTACACGATATACGTGTGTGGGATGAAGTACGAACACCGGCTGAGATCAAGGCCCACCATAATCAAAAAATATATGTGGATGCGTTGCCGTCGACCTTGATTGCAAACTGGCAGATGGATGGGGTCAATACGGCAGGGGAAGTAATTGATGTTGTCAGTGGCAATAACCTCTCGATCAAACATACTGGCGAAGCCGGTTTCTCAACCAGTGTGCCGGCAACTCGCTTCCAGATACCGGAGGGCACACCGGGCGGGACAAGTGTCGGAACCCTGGAGACCAGCTTCCCTTACACAGGCGATGATCTAATACAGGATGGTTCCTTTACATCTGCCGGGGATACTGTAAATACCGTGTACTCCGCTGGAACGACCATTGGTGGCGTCAACGGTTTCTGGCAGGTGGATAGCGGAGATGTTGACCTGAAGGCGACATGGGATGACTCACCATTGGGTGGTGTTGCCGTGGATTTAAGTGGAGATTCTGCAGGCACCATTAGCCAGACGTTCAGCACCATAGCTGGACAGGAATATCAGATAACTTTCGCTCTGAGTGGAAATTTTCAGCTGAGTGCTCAACACTCGGTAAGAGTATCCGCTGGTGGTAACGATACTGATCTGACCGTTAACATACCCGACGGATGGGATACGGACGAAATAATCTGGGAAAATCGAAGTATAAAGTTTATTGCCTCAACCGACACGACAACAATCAGTTTTAAATCTCTGAGCGCCGGAAATCAGGGGCCGCTGATCAGTGACGTGCAAGTGCAGCCGTACGACACCAGAATAGACACCATTCTCGCGGACAATCCAGGGCTGGTTTACGATGGTGGTACGGGTAAATTTTATCTGCCTGATGCGACGCCTGTAACGTGGGACACAGCGCAGAACAACGCAAACTCCACTGAGCTAAATGGGGTGAGTGGCAGACTGGTTACCATTCTATCGGACTATGAGAATAGTTTGGCGCGAACACTTGGTGACGCGATGGGTGATGACTTTCATCTCGGGGCCAGTGACCAGACCGATGAAGGTGTCTGGCGGTGGCAGACCGCAAGCGGGGATGGAGAGCTGTTTTGGACAGGTCAGGCGCTCGGATCTGCACCGCATGGCACCTATACAAACTGGAAGCTTTTTGAGCCTAACAACACTTTCGGAGACGAGAATCATCTCGTTATGTTCAAAGATTTGGGTGATGGCACCTGGAATGATGCCAGGCCATTCGAGAATTACGCTTCTATTGTTGAGTGGGATGCAGCTGACGTACTTTCGAGCTTAACTTACACTATTGTATCTGACCCCGAGTCAGCTTTTTTCATAGATGAAAAAACCGGACATATTACGGTTGCTGATATTAGTGGGATCGATAACGAGGCAGACCCGAACTACCAGATCCGGGTTCGTGTTACTGATGCTGTTGGAGAGTACTACGAAGAAGACATCACTATTTTTATCGTAGACAACACTGCGCCGCAACTGTCCGCTATTGAAACGACCACGCTCGGTTACACAGAAAATGATGCTCCGTTATTAGTCACTAATGATATCGTTGTCAGTGATCTGGACGATGCCGAACTCGATTCTGCAACGGTATCTATTGTCGGATACTCGGCAGGTGAAGACTTACTGAGTTTTACGAACTACAACTCATTTACTCACACGTGGAACAGTGTGACCGGATCTCTGACGATCAGCAGTGCGTCATCAGAATCGCTTGCCGAATGGCAAAACGCGCTCAGGACAGTAACTTACGAGAATTCCAGTAATGATCCGTCAGCCGGTATTGTAGATATCGATTTTGTGGTTAGTGATGGCGCGGAAAGCTCTAATACCGTGACGCGTTCAGTCCTGGTTAACGCAGTAAATGATGCGCCGACGCTGGGTAATGGCACGTTAGTCTCTGTGGAACAGAATAACAATGATCCTTTCGGCCAGACTGTAGGTGATATTTTCGGTGGTGCATTCTCAGATGTAGACGGGACTTTCGCAGGTGTTGCGGTGGTTAGTGATGCCACCGTTTCTGAGGGTGTATGGGAATATACAACCGATGCCGGTGCGACGTGGAATGGGGTTGGAATAGTCTCGGATAGCGCTGCGCTGATGCTTGATACCAGTGCGCGACTTCGGTTTGTGCCTGCTACTGACTACCACGGTATCGTACCGGCTCTGTCAGTAGTCGGTGTAGATGACAGCTACGCCGGCGATTTTACTCTTGTAGTGAAAGAAACAACCGATGTGTCAACCCGTGGATCTTCCACGCCGTTTGCTGCCGCGTCGTCGCTTATACAATCTTACGTCTTGCCTGTTGGACCCATTGATCTTTCATCAGGAATTGAACTCAATACGGATGGTGGCAATGACGCCTACCTGATTTCTGACGACGGCGGAGGACTGGTCGGTGGATTGAGTGCGTTTACTGTCGAAGCGCTGGTAACTCTGGATGACATGACGGGTGGTTCGCCCGTAGTGTCTTACGCAACCCTGAGTTCCTCAAACACTCTGATGTTAGAGGTTAAGGGAGACGGCTCATTGCTGGGTATTGTGAATAGTGACGGGATTAGCACGCCTGCTGGTTTATATCCTCACGATGGGCGACCCCATTCAGTTGCTTTAAGCTGGGACTCACTGCATGGAGAAGCCGCTTTATACATAGACGGTGTGCTCGTTCACGCAGATAGCGGTATTGCCAGTGGAAGCGTCATTGCCAGTGGCGGAGAGTTGGTGTTCGGACAGGAGCAGGACGCTGTAGATGGTGGTTACGATCTAAGCCAGGTATTCGAAGGCACTTATCACGATATAAGACTGTGGAATGAGGCGCGCACTGCAGCAGAGCTATCGCAGACGTATCTTAATAAATTCCATACTGAGTCTCCGCCTGCATCACTGATTGCGAACTGGCAAATGGACGGATTTGATGCCGCCGGGGAGTTAGTGGATGTTATTAGTGGCAATACCTTAAGCGTTAAACATGTTACAGATGCTGGATTCTCCACAAGTGTTCCTGAAGATCGTTTAACCGTTGATGAGTATGCGTTGAATGGTGCTGTTGCCGGAACACTGGTGCCTCACACCGGCATGGTAGTTAACGATATTGTGGAAGATGGTTTGTTCACATGGTCTGGTGCAACTGGTATTGACACCTATGGCGCTGGTAGCACTATTGGCGCAGGTGGTCCGTGGGTAGTAGGGAGTGGTAACGTTAATGTTGAAGGTGCCTGGACATCCCCTCGGGGTGGTAACGCACTCGATCTTAATGGTTCTACCGCTGGTGAGATTAGCCAGACCCTGACAACCGAACCCGGTGCAATGTATCAGGTGCAGTTTGCGCTGACCGGCAACTTTGACGGGGTAAGTGATAAGACGTTGACTGTTGCTACAGATGACGGCGTAGTCGTCAATTCTACAAACTTTACTGTCGAGCCGGTTGATGGGTGGACCTCTCCTGACGACCTGATGTGGAATCATCGCTCTTTCACTTTCACAGCAGGCACTTCAGCCACGAAACTGAGTTTTAGTTCAGTATCACCGGTTGACCCTTACGGCGCTGTGATTGGTGATGTACAGGTCGTCAAAGTGCCTTCCGCGGCTGCTGAGTTACTGGCGAGTGATGCGGCATTAATTTACAACGCCGGGACCGGCAAGTTTTATAAAAACATTTCTGTAACTGAATCCTTTTCTGATGCGCGCGACGCTGCTGTTGCAGCTGAACTGAACGGAGTCAGCGGTCAGCTGGTAACCATCAACTCGGTCTATGAAAATGATGTGGTGCTGGGCATAGCGCAAGCGATGGGCAGCGATGTCTGGCTGGGCGCAAGTGACGAGGTGACCGAGGGAGACTGGCACTGGCTGGATGGTAGCCAGCAGGAACGACAATTCTGGACCGGCCTGGCGGCTGGTAGCCGGGTAGATGGAGCCTATACCAACTGGGGTGGACTAGAGCCTGATGATCCCGGTAGTGGCCAGGACTATGCAGCCATGGCGCACTCGGCTGGTGCTTCTACAGGAGTGTGGTACGACGATATTGGTGCGAGCACGCATAGCTATGTAGTTGAGTGGGATGCTGATGCTGTGCTGGCTGCATTTACGTTTGACTTAATTTCTGATCCCAGTGGTGCTTTCGCAATCGACGATTCGAGTGGCACTATCAGTGTGGTGAATGGATCTCTGCTTGATCATGAAGTAGCCGCCTCGCATGACATCACTGTCAGAGTTACTGATGCAGCGGGCATGAGTTACGATGAGACTGTGACCATTTTCGTTAGCAATGTGTCAGCACCTGTGCTGACACATATAGACAGTGGCCGGCCGCTATTTACGGAAAATGACGCACCACTGACAATAACAAATTCAATTAGCGTGCTGGATGCAGACGATACGCATCTACAATCGGCAACTGTGGCAATATCCAGCGGGTATGAATTTGGTGAAGATGTCCTGCTATTTTCAAATACCGGCACACTAAGTAGCGTTTGGGACGCCAATACTGCAGAACTTACTATCACCGGCCCGGATACGGTTGCTGCATGGCAGAGTGCATTGAGGTCGGTGACCTATCAGAATATCAGTGACGATCCGGTTGAGGGTGTCCGCGATATAGAATTTGTGATCAGAGATGACAATGAGTGGTCTGGTACTATTAAGCAGGCTGTTTCAGTCATCGCGGTTAACGATGAGCCCACGATTACTAACCATACCCTTAATGATTTACCGGAAGACAGCCCAAGCCTTACCGGAACCTCGGTTGGTGATATTCTTTCTGCCGCTGCAGGCGATCTGGATGGTTCATTATACGGGGTTGCTGTTACTGCAGATGCAACCACCAGTGAGGGACAATGGCAGTATTCAACCGATAATGGAGCTAACTGGTATTCCAGAGGTTCGATCAGTGAAGTCAATGCACTGGTACTGGATAACCATGCCAGGCTGAGATTTTTTCCGACCTCTGACTACAATGGTCCGGTGCCCGGTCTTACGGTTTATGCAATAGACGACACCTACAGCGGAGGATCGACAGTTGGTTCTGCAACAATAACGACTGATGTAACGATTCCCGGTAGCTCAACGCCGTTCTCTGCAGCTGCTGCTGTGCTGGACGGCAATGTGATTCCGGTTAATGATGCGCCGCTGATCGCAGACGCTTACCTTTCTGCAGTTGCTGAAGACGCAACTTCATCCACTGGCGACTCGATCGGCAATCTGTTTGCCGGTGCGTTGACAGATATTGACGGTAACGAACACGCAATCGCTGTTGCCGCTGATGCAACCACCACAGAAGGACAGTGGCAATATTCAACGGACAATGGTGCAAACTGGCAGGGAGTCGGTGGTGTGACAGAATCCAGTGCGTTAGTGCTTGATTTAAATACTCGTATGCGGTTTTTACCATCGCCTGACTTCTACGGACCCGTACCGAACCTCACCGTTTTTGGTGTGGACAGTGACGTAGGCACTAGTGCTACTAACAATAGTTTTAGAGGGTTAGCGGATATCACCACGCGAGGGGGCAGTACTTCCTTCTCTGCAGATTCTGCGGTGCTTGCATCCAGCGTGATCTCGGTCAACGACTCGCCGATCAAAATTACTGATGGTGTATTGGCTGATGCAATGGAAGACAGTACTTCGCACATTGGACAAGCGATTAGTGTGGTTTTCAGTGGTGCGTTTAATGACATAGACGGTACGGTTGTTGGTATTGCCGTAGCTGAAGATACAACGCTTACTGAAGGGCAGTGGGAGTACTCCACTGACATGGCCACTACATGGTATCCGATCGGTCCGGTAGATGAAATTCACGCGCTTGTTCTGGATGTCGATTCGTATCTGCGTTTCATACCAGCACCCGATTACAACGGCACCGTTCCACAGTTAACGATTTATGCCACAGACGATAGCTATGCAGGCGGGTTCACGACGGGTGCAGCAAGGGCCGAGGCAGATGTATCGGTGCGGGGTGGAAGCACAGAGTTCTCTGCAGCTTCAGCCGGTATTATCAGCAATGTAATGCCAATCAACGACGCTCCGGCCATTGCAGACGGGAATCTTATCGATGTTGCAGAAGATACCGTCGCTCACAACGGACAGTCGGTAGGAGTGATATTCAACAGTCTGCTGCAGGATGTTGATGGAACAGTGACCGGTATCGCCATCGCAGCGGATAGTAGTGTCGTTGAAGGGCAGTGGGAGTACTCAACTGACAGCGGTTCAAGCTGGTTTAGTGTAAGCCCCGTCAG
>CALHCI010000184.1 GCA_937931165.1 uncultured Granulosicoccaceae bacterium | reverse complement strand
GATATTTACCCTGCCGCTTTTGGGGGCAGCGTCAAAGCGCTGGGGAGGGCTCGTTGCTGTAGCTGGTATTCGTTTCAAACGACATCTTACCTACGGTTTCAGTGATTAAGCTGTGACACCAGGTAGTGCGTATTGCCGCTGGATATTAAATCAACTGCCTCGGCCGCATACGGATTGAGATCAACTTCCGACCGATCGACCCATCTTACCTCCGAGACTTCAACATTGTCTGCGTGTACCTGCGGTTCTCCTCTGACTGTTGCAGTAAAAATCACTTGAACAGTACCCGTTATTGGCTGAAAAATTACCGCACGCTGCACGAGATCGGTAACGGTGAGTCCTGTCTCTTCAAACAGTTCACGGGCGGCAGCATCATCCGGGCTTTCATGTTGATCACAATGACCGCTCGGAATGTCCCAGCCTGGTCCATAAGTTGTTTTTACTGCGAGAAACTTACCTGCTTCATTGGTGACCATCACCTTTGAAGCAACCAGATAGGTGGGAAACAGCGTGCGTCGAATTTGTAGCTGTAACGACTTTGGTAAATGCCGGTAAATGAATAACTGAAGGGATTGCAGAGCCACGCTATTGCCGCCTGAAATTAATTGAAGCACTGTTCAGTGCGCACTGGCTTATTTACAACCAGTCTTCGCACCACTGCAATCCATCTTCGGTGCGTGCGGCCGGTATGTATTCGCAGCCAATCGCCAGATCATCAAAGCCATGCTGTTCAGCTGCGGCAATAATTTCCCTGTAGGGCAGATCGCCGGTGTCGGGTTCGTGCCTGTCTGGAGTACCAGCAATTTGGAAGTGCCCGATATGACGTTTGCACTTTTCAATCCAGTTCGCCACATCACCGTGAATTCGCTGGCAGTGAAAAAAATCAAACTGCAGTTTTGCGCTGTAACTTCCGGTATTTACCTGATCGAGGATATCGCAAGCCTGTTGAAAATCGTTGAGAAAATAACCCGGCATGTTAATCGGGTTGATCGGTTCAATCAGTAGATCGACTTGCTGTGCACTACACAATTCAAGGGCATCACTGAGGTTTTTAATATAGATGTCAGTGTGCTCTGATCTTTTGGTTTCGTCACTCAGTAAGCCTGCCATGGCATGGATGCGCGGACAGTGTAGTGCCGTTGCATAGTCCAGTGCCTTGCCAACGCCATCAAGAAACTCCTGTTCGCGACCGGGCAAACTGGCAAGGCCTCTTTCACCGGCATCCCAGTCACCCGGTACCGTGTTAAAGAGTACCTGCTCGAGACTATTTGCCTGCAATTGTTCGACAAGTTGCTGCCTGGTGTAGTCGTACGGAAACAGATACTCCACGGCGGTAAAGCCGGCGACTGATGCTGCCTTGAAGCGGTCGAGAAATTCATGTTCGTTAAACATCATCGACAAATTAGCGGCAAGAAGTGGCATGGTATGTTTCCGTTACTTGGTTTGTAGTTCAGTGATTTGATCTGCTGTTAACATTCTCGGGTTCAGGCCTCGTGTCAGCAAATGCAGCTTTGCGGTTTCTTCGAGTTCTTCGGTAGCGTATACAGCAGCTTCCAGAGATTTGCCTGCCATTACCGGTCCATGGTTAGCTAATAAAACGGAAGTGTACTTGCCCGCGAGACCTTTGATTGCATCGCCTATCATCGGGTCACCCGGTTTATGATAGGGAATAAGCGCTGTTTTCCCGACCCTCATGACATAGTAGGCGGTCAGTGGTGGCAATGCATCTTCGGGGTTGGTGTCTGGCAACAGTGATACCGCCACCGAATGCGTTGAATGCAAATGCACAATGGCACCGCAATTTGCCACACTGTCGTACATTGCTGTGTGTAAGGGGACTTCTTTGGTGGGTGCGTCCCCCGAGAGCAGTTGGCCGTGCTTGTCCAGCAAGCTTAAGCGATCGGGGTCCAGGTGGCCGAGTGATGCGTTGGTGGGTGTAACCAGCCAGCCGTCTTTGCATTTAACACTGATGTTGCCGCTGCTGCCCATGGTAAGTCCGCGGTTGAACATTGACTGTCCAAACCGGCAGATTTCATCACGCAGTTTTGATTCATTCACAACCTGATTCCAGTACCGTGAGCGCTTTGTTAAAAAAGTCTTTGCCACCAAAATTTCCGGACTTCAATGCAACCGCAAGACCTGGTGCAGTGCTGGTGCTCATCGCCGGTACCCCGGGGTCGATCTCGGGGCCAATATCAAATGCATTGAGTTTTAGTGCACTGATGACTGCACCGGATGTTTCACCGCCAGCTACCACAATTCGTTTAACCCCACTGTCTACCATCGCAATGGCCAGCTCACCGAAAAACGATTCAATGGCCTGTGCGAGTGAGTCGGTGTCGTAGGTGTTTTGAAGTTGTCTGGTTACTTCAGGATCTGCGGATGAATAAACCAGCGGCGTTGCATCGGTAGGTAACTGATTGGCCACTGATGACGCCGTGATGGTTTTGTTCATTAGTGAAGGTACATCGATCGGGAAGTGCGGTCCGTCATAATGCTGGATTTGCTCGCGAGTGGCGGCCGAACAACTACCGCAAAGAATCACAGCAGCCGATTGCTGTGGCGCAAAGTTATTACTTGCTGCCGACAACAATCCCTGATCTCTAAAGTTCTGTGGCAGGCCAAGTGCAATACCAGATCCGCCAGTGATAAGTTGTGCGTCGCTGCAGGCAGCACCAATAGCGCGTAAATCATCGTCGAGAACGGCATCCACAACGACCAGTATCTCGCTATTGGCGCTTGCTGATTCCAGTGCCCGTCTAATGTCTGTGCTGCCCTTATTGACGACCGCATGGCCTATATGACCCGGCGCACTCTGGCTTTGCTGCGCCAGCCAGCGTCTGATATCGGCATCGGTCATCGGGTTTAGCGGGTGATTCTGTAAACCGGATTCGTTCAGGAGTTTGTCAAACACAAACAAATGCCCTTGATAGACCGTACGCCCGGTTGTCGGAAATGCCGGACAAACTACCACCGCTCTGGTATTGAGCTCTTGCGCCAGTGCTTCGGCAACCGGACCGATATTGCCTGCGGCTGTTGAATCAAAGGTAGAGCAGTACTTAAATACAAATTGACTGGCGCCCTGGTCTTTAAGCCAGTGCAATGCCTCAAGTGATTGCGCGATAGCCTCATCTGCCGCAATAGAGCGGCTTTTAAGTGCAACAACGGCTGCATCGCAATTTGTGCTGGTAGGCTTTTGCGGCGTTCCAATATACTGCGTGGTTTGCATACCCTCGCGTGCGAGGGTGTTGGCCAGATCGCTTGCGCCGGTAAAGTCATCGGCTATACAGCCCAGTAATAGTCGTTTTGTCATCGGTATCGTGTTGGAAACGGGTGGCGATAATGCCTCGCCTGATCGTTATAGTGTAAACCAAAGCCAACAGTCGCTGTACAATAGTGGCTCGATTCGTTTCGACGCAGGACACCATCCGGCCATGAAAGCAATTCTGTTGAAAGATTTTGGTGATGCCAGTCAGCTCATCATCGGCGAGCACCCGGCACCCGTTGCCGAGGCTGGCAAACTGGTGATCAAAGTCGCCGCCACGTCGGTTAACCGACCGGATATTATTCAGCGTCAGGGGAATTATCCGCCACCAAAAGGTGATTCAGAAATTCTCGGCCTTGAAGTTGCCGGTGTGGTGGAGTCGGTTGGTGACGGTGTTACCCGTTTTAAGGTGGGTGATCGTGTGTTTGCACTGGTCGGTGGCGGTGGATATGCAGAGTATGCGCTGGCGTATGCCGAACACACCATGCCAATTCCTGATGCGCTGACATTTCAGCAGGCCGCCTGCATTTGCGAAACCTACATTACTGCGTATTTAAACGCGATTGTGCTTGGACAGCCTCAAAGCCACGATACCGTGTTACTACATGGAGGTGGCGGTGGTGTTAATACCGCAGCAATCCAGTTAATCAAATCCCTTTACCCGCAGGTTACGATTATTGTTACGGCGTCAACCGGCAAAGTAGAGCGTGTTGCGGGGCTTGGTGCGCACCATGTCATTGACTATAAAACGCAGTCGTTCGCCGATGAAGTAAAAGCAATCACTAATGGTAAAGGGGTTAATGTCATACTGGATCACCTCGGCGGTTCCTACCTTGCCAATAATATGAAGAGCCTGGCCGTTGCCGGTCGGCTGGTGGTTATTGGAATTATGGGCGGCCCGAAGTCTGAGTTAAACCTTGCACTGATGATGGTTAAAAGACAACAGATTATCGGATCGGTGCTGCGGTCACGGCCGGTGGCTGAAAAAGCACAGATTATTGCAGACTTTGAAAAAACCGTGATGCCGTTATTTGCCGATGAAACCATCGCCCCGTTAATTTCTGATGTTTTTCCACTGGAGCAGGCTGCTGACGCCCACCGTGCGATGGAGCAGGGCTCACACTTCGGAAAAATCGTGCTCGATGTTCACGGTTAGTCTGAAAAACGTTATCAGTGCAGTGTACTAATGGATCGCTATCCGGAAATTCGTGATCTGCAAATGTTGCTGGCGCTTTCACAGCGCAAGCACTTTACACGTGCTGCTGCAGATTGCGGAATATCGCAACCGGCGTTCTCTGCGCGTATACATCAGTTGGAGCAACAACTGGGTGTACCTGTTGTACGGCGTGGTAACAAATTTCTGGGCTTTACTCCGGAAGGTGATCTGGTGCTGCGATGGGCGCGCAAAATACTCACCGATGCTGAAGGCATGCGACAGGATATTGAAATCGCCCGCGATGATTTACGCGGTGTGCTGGCGGTGGGTGTCGTGCCTACCGCACTACCTTACGCGGCTGCTGTGTCGACTTCACTGCGTGCGCGTTACGAACATCTGACCATTCAGATACAGTCGCTCACCTCCAGTCAGATTAATCTTGCACTGCATGATTTTTCTATAGATGCGGGTATTACTTATCGCGATGAAAAAGAACTTGGTACGCTTAGATTTGAAGATATCTATCAGGAGCACTATGTGCTGCTGTCACCGTTGCATCTGGCACCCAGAAAAAAGGGCCGTGCCAGCTGGGCAGAGGCGGCGAAGTTGCCGTTGTGTCTGTTGAGTAAAGATATGCGCTTCAGACAGATTGTTGATGAAGTCTTCCAAGTGGCCGGTGTCAGTCCCGAACCTGTAATGGAAACCAATGCGTTTACTGCTGCGATGGTGCAGGTTACAAATGGCTCGGCCGCAACTATTGCACCGCAGAAGCTGGTTGACAGTTTATTTCTCGATCAGAACTCTGTCAGTCTGGCGCTGGACAATCCTGTAGTGGAGAAAACTATTGGACTGGCCACGCTTGATCATGAACCAGCGCTACCGGCTATTGATGCGTTACGTGCGGTTGTTGGTGTGTCGACATAACACAAAGTATCTATAGAAACAATTCGGTGGAATTGACTGCAAAATATGTCATAGTGCCAGTATAGGAAATTATCCATATTAGCTACGGTGAGGAAACCCGTTGATGAAAATAAAGGCAAATATAGTGGCAACGGCGTTGGTCGCCGCCGGTCTCAGCTCTGCGGCAACTGCAGAGAGTTTTAAGTGGGCAGGTAAAACTGATCCGCAAACCATGGATCCGCATGCGGTTAACTCTGCACCGGTGCTGGGATTTTTAAACAACGTCTATGAGGGGTTGGTCCGGCGCGGCAAAGATATGTCTGTCGAGCCTGCACTGGCTACTTCGTGGGAGCCGATAGGTGCTGGAGAAGGCTGGCGCTTTACCCTTCGTGAAGGGGTTAAATTCCACGATGGTGCAGACTTTACCGCAGAAGACGTTTTATTCAGTTATCAGCGTGCATCAGACGAAGCGTCTGATACCAGAAGCTGGTTTTCAACGGTGTCTGCAGTAAACGTGGTAGATGAATTTACCGTTGATGTGTTAACCAACGCGCCCAATCCGCTTTTTCCTGACTCTATCGCTAACTGGATGATCATGGATAAGGGCTGGGCAGAGGCAAACAGCGCACAGCTGCCGGATAAAGACAACGGCAACTTCGCCACACTTAATGCCAACGGAACTGCAGCATTCAGTTTAAAGGATCGCCAGCCCGGATTGTCGACTACGCTGGTTCCGTTTGACGGTTGGTGGGGTGATGCAGCACACAACCTGACAGAAGCTGTGTTCACACCGATAGATAACCCGGCCACTGCGGTTGCAGCATTGCTTTCGGGTGATGTGGATATGATTAATCCGGTGCCAATACAAGATGCCGATCGTGTCGACCAGCGTGACGGTACCAGAGTTATTCGCGGTATAGAGGCGCGTGTGATAATGCTCGGTTTTGGGCATGACCATGAAAAATTAAAATATACTGACATGGCAGACAGTCCTAATCCATTTACCGATGTGCGCGTTCGCGAAGCAGTAGCAAAGGCAATAAATGTTGATGCAATAAGACAAACCATCATGCGCGGCTCTGCCGAAGCTGCCAGTCAGCTGGTTAGTCCGGCGATGCGCGGCTACTCGGATGCCAACGCCAGTCGGCCTGAGTTTGATATCAGTGCTGCGAAACAACTGCTGGCAGATGCCGGCTATGAAGATGGTTTTTCTTTTGGTTTGAAGTGCCCTAACAATCGTTATCTTAACGATGAAGCCGTTTGTCAGGCGGTGACCACTATGCTGGCTCAGATCGGTATAAAAGCAGAACTCGATGCAATGCCGGTACAAAACTATTGGCCTGAGTTAAGGGCGGATAACTTTGATATGTACTTGCTTGGCTGGTCACCGGGTACCTTTGACCACGAGCATCCGGTGCGCTTTTTAGTGACCACACCTAACAAAGAAAAGAAGCTTGGCAGCTGGAACTTCGGTGGATTTTCAAATGCCAGAGTCGATGAGCTGTTGCCAGCCATTCAATCTGAAATTGATGACACAAAGCGCCAGGAAATGATTGATGAAATTACATCAATCTATCAGTCTGAACACGCCTATGTGCCTATGTATGTACAGCCGCTGGTATGGGGTGTCAGAGATAATATTGAACTGACGCAAAGGCCTGATAACTTTTTTATTCTACGTTGGGTCACAATGAATTAGTGACTTGCAGCTGTATAAGTAAGTAGGAAACGCCGGCAACGCCGGCGTTTTTTTTGTCCGATTGACGACTATGTGTCTGGTCTATGTCACGCTATCTGCGGGTTTTTTGCCTGCGAAAAATTCATTCAGATTACTTATCACTCTTAGTCCCATGTCATTGCGTGTTTCCGTTGTTGCACTGCCGAGGTGAGGCAGCAATACAGCATTGGGTAAACCACTGAAGCGTTTGTCTATGTTGGGTTCGTTGTCAAATACGTCGAGGCCGGCACCTGCAATAGGCCCGTTTTCAAGTGCATTGATAAGCGCATTTTCGTCGACGACTTCGCCGCGTGCCGTGTTAATGAGAAAGCTGCCCGGCTTCATATTGGACAATCTCTTTTGGCTGATCAGGTGTTTGTTTTCATCACCACCCGGACAGTGCAAAGAAACAAAGTCAGACTCTGCCAGTACCGCTTCTATGGTTGGCAATTGTGTGGCATTCACTGTTGCCAGTGCAGCGGCAGGAACGGCTGAGCGATTATGCACCACAATGTCCATACTAAAACCGTGGTGCGCCTTGTGAGCCATGGCGCGACCGATTCTGCCGTATCCAATAATACCTAGTTTTTTACCGGTGACTTTGCTGCCCATCATATGCGTGGGGCGCCAGCCGCTCCAGTCGCCAGCGCGCAACTCCCGTTCACCTTCACCCGCTCTGCGTGCTGCCATCAGTAGAAGTGTCATGGCGAGATCTGCTGTGCAGTCGCTGAGTACATCCGGTGTGTTGGTGACGGTGATTTTCTTCGCTTTGGCAGCATTAATATCAATATGACTAAAACCGACGCCAAAGTTGGCAATGATTTTGGTCTGATGGTTGTCGACATTCAGCACATCGGCATCGAACTTGTCGGTGACCGTGGAAAGGACGGCATCAGCGCGTGTGAGCGCATCAGACAATTGTGCGCTCGACAGTGGTGTGTCAGCGGTGTTGAATTCGCAGTCGTAGTGCTGCTGCAGTATGGTTTCAACCTGCTCGGGCCAGCGGCGGGTGACAATGATTTTCGGTGTCATATGAGAATGTGGTGTCGGTGAGGATTACGCTATTTGACACGCCACCCCGCCTGTTTGCAATCAGCGCCGCATCCTGAAGATTGCCATCACTAAAACAAACACGATCGATTTCATCATAATTAAAACAAATCGTATGATCTAAAAATGCTATTTGTGTTTATCGTGAAACTGCGGTCAGATACGCGGTTCGAAAATAGCCAATCTACACACAGCAATTTCCAGAGCTAGATAATTATGGTCGTGGCAGAACTAAAACCGGGTGTTTGGAAGTCAGGGCGCGGCAAGGGTCGCGTAACACCGAAAGGCAGGCAGGTAGACGACACCGCACTTGCCGAGGTGCGTGCACTGCTGGATGGCAAGCCCCGCAGTGCTGATCTGCTGATCGAACATCTGCATCTTATTCAGGACAAATACGGTCATTTGTCGGCGATGCACTTGCGTGCCCTGGCTGATGAAATGCGACTTTCTCAGGCAGAAGTGCACGAGGTTGCTACTTTCTATGCGCACTTTGATGTCGTTGCCGAAGGCGAGGCACCACCGCCTGCCACAACCATCAGGGTGTGTGACTCACTTGCCTGCGAGTTGGCTGGCGCACAGCAATTAATCCAGGCACTCAAAGACGGCACTGATCCCTCGGAGGTTCGGGTGCTACGTGCACCATGTATGGGTCGATGTGATACCGCGCCCACGCTTGAGCTTGGCCATCGCCATATCGATTTCGCGACGGCGGAAAAAGTGAGTGAAGCGATAGCCGGTAAAGAAACTCATGCGGAGATTCCGGACTACGAAACTTTCCAGCGCTATCAAAGTGCCGGGGGTTACAGTGAGCTGCTGGCATTGCGAGAAGGAAAGAGCACACCTGATGAAGTGCAGGATCGTATTGGCGAATCCGGATTGCGTGGTCTGGGTGGTGCGGGTTTTCCGTCAGGCAAAAAATGGTCATTTGTACGCGCAGAGTCGGCACCGCGCTATCTGGCGGTTAATGGTGACGAAGGTGAGCCCGGTACGTTTAAGGATCGCTACTACCTTGAACGCACGCCGCATCTTTTCCTCGAGGGCATGCTGATCGCTGCCTGGGCGGTAGATGCTGCCAGGTGTTACATCTATATGCGTGATGAGTATCCGGCTGTGTTACACATACTCGCCAAAGAGATTGAGGCGCTGGAAACTGCCGGTATTGTAAAGCCCGGCTATATCGATTTGCGTCGGGGTGCAGGTGCTTATATCTGTGGTGAAGAAAGTGCCATGATCGAATCAATTGAAGGCAAGCGTGGTCTGCCGCGACATCGTCCGCCTTATGTTGCACAAGTCGGTATTTTTGGCAGGCCGACGCTGGTGCATAACGTCGAAACGCTGCACTGGATTGCCAGAATCTGCCGCGAGGGGCCGGAGGTGCTTAACACCACCACCAAAAACGGTCGTACCGGATTGCGTTCTTTTTCTATTTCCGGTCGGGTTAAGTACCCCGGCGTACATCTGCTCGCATCGGGTTCAACAATCACTGATCTTATTGATGCCTGCGGCGGCATGCTCGATGGTCACGAATTTAAAGCTTATCAGCCGGGTGGGCCATCAGCCGGATTGCTGCCTGCTTCAATGAATGATATCCCGATGGACTTCGATACCCTGCAGCCGCACGGATCATTTATCGGCTCTGCTGCCATTGTGATTCTTTCTGATAAAGACAGCGTTAAAGATGCCGCACTGAATATGCTGCGATTTTTTGAAGACGAAAGTTGTGGTCAGTGCACGCCCTGCAGAGTCGGTTGCGAAAAGGCCGTTAAGCTGATGGAAAAAGACAAGTGGGATCAACCGTTATTGCAAGAGCTGTGTGAAGTGATGGTCGATGCATCAATCTGCGGTCTGGGTCAGGCTGCGCCTAACCCGATACTCCTTACGATGAAACATTTCCCGGAGGAAGTTTAATCATGACTGACTCAATCAGTTTTACGCTTGACGGAAAAACCGTTACCGCCAGCCCGGATGAGTCTATCTGGGAAGTGGCAAAACGCGAAGGCACACTTATTCCGCACCTTTGCCACAAAGACGCATCGGGTTATCGCGCCGACGGCAACTGCCGTGCATGCATGGTAGAAATAGAAGGCGAACGTGTACTGGCGGCGTCGTGCATTCGTACTCCGACTGAAGGCATGGTGGTTAATACGCAAAATGAACGATCAGTAAGTGCCCGCAAACTGGTAGTCGAAATGCTTGTTGCTGATCAGCCGGAGCACAGTGGTGCACACGATAAGTCATCACATTTCTGGAATATGGCAAAGATGCAAAACGTCTCTGAAAGCCGGTTCCCGAAGATTGAAATTGATCGTGTGCCATTGCTCGATCAATCGCACATGGCGATGAAAGTGAATCTGGATGCCTGCATTCATTGCAACTTGTGTGTTCGGGCCTGTCGTGAAGTGCAGGTCAACGATGTGATTGGCATGTCCGGTCGAGGACACGATGCGAAAATCACATTCGACTTTGATGATCCAATGGGGGTTTCAACCTGTGTTGCCTGCGGCGAATGCGTTCAGGCATGCCCGACCGGTGCACTAATGCCATCTACAGCGCTCGATAACAACGGCGTTGGCGACAGCAAAGACTTCGATCGTGAAGTAAAGAGTGTCTGTCCGTATTGTGGTGTTGGTTGTCAGTTATCTTTTAAAATTAAAGACGAAAAGATTGCCTGGGTCGATGGTGTTGAAGGGCCTTCCAATGAAAACCGGCTGTGCGTTAAAGGCCGCTTTGGCTTTGACTATATTGCCCACCCACATCGGCTGACAAAACCGCTCATCAGACGTGATGATGCACCAGCCAAAGGGCTTAACGTTGATCCCTCCAATCCGTTAACGCACTTTCGTGAAGCTAGCTGGGAAGAGGCGCTCGATGCTGCGGCCGGCGGGTTAAGTAAGCTTCGTGAAGACACTGGCAAACGTGTGGCCGGGTTTGGTTCTGCCAAGTGCTCCAACGAAGAAGCGTATTTGTTTCAGAAGTTTATCCGTCAGGGTTTTCATCATAACAACGTCGATCACTGCACGCGCCTTTGTCATGCATCGTCAGTGGCGGCGCTGTTAGAGAACGTGGGTTCCGGTGCAGTAACCGCTACTTTTAATGAAATTGAAAATGCTGATGTGGCGATTGTGATCGGTGCCAATCCAACTGAAAATCATCCGGTGGCCGCCACGTACTTCAAGCAGTTTTCAAAACGCGGTGGCAAGCTGATTGTCATGGATCCGCGTGGTCAGGGGTTAAAGCGACACGCAAGCCATATGTTGCAGTTCAGACCGGGTACTGATGTGGCCATGCTTAACGCCATCATGAACGTCATCGTTGAAGAAGGCCTTTATGATGAACAATACATTGAAGGCTTTACCGAAAACTGGCCTGCCATGAAAGCGCATCTGGCAGGGTTTCCACCAGAAAAAATGTCTGAGCTTTGTGGTGTTGATGCAGAAACCTTAAGAGAGGTTGCCAGAACTTTCGCCGGTGCGCAGGCAGGTATGATTTTCTGGGGTATGGGTATTTCTCAACACATACATGGTACTGATAACTCACGTTGTCTGATTTCACTGGCGTTAATGTGCGGTCAGGTTGGCCGATCGGGCGCGGGCTTGCATCCGTTGCGTGGTCAGAACAATGTGCAGGGTGCGTCAGATGCCGGGCTAATTCCGATGTTTCTGCCGGACTATCAGTCTGTAACGGATGAGGGGGTTCGCAATAACTTTCATGATATCTGGGGTACTGAAAGTATCGACAGCGAGAAAGGCTTAACTGTCGTTGAGATTATGGATGCCGTACACGATGGCGATATCCGTGGCATGTATGTGCTTGGTGAAAACCCGGCGATGTCAGACCCCGATGTTGAGCACGCCCGTGATGCACTGGCCAAGCTTGATCATCTGGTGGTGCAGGATATCTTTTTAACCGAAACCGCCAACTATGCTGACGTCATACTGCCTTCATCGGCATGGCCTGAAAAAACCGGTACTGTCACTAACACCAACCGACAGGTACAAATGGGACGTCCGGCGTTGTCACCACCGGGTGAAGCACAGGAAGACTGGTGGATAACGGTTGAGCTTGCGAAACGAATCGGGCTCGACTGGAATTACCAGCACCCGCGTGAAGTGTTTGCAGAGATGAAAATGTCAATGAACTCGTTAAACAACATCACCTGGGAGCGACTGGAAGAGAACGCGGTAACCTATCCGTCCTTATCAGAAGATGATCCGGGTCAGCCGATCGTGTTTGGTGATGGTTTCCCACGACCGGAAGGTCGCGCACGCTTTACACCGGCACAGGTAACTGCACCTGCAGAAACCCCGGATGCTGAATACCCGATGATATTGACCACCGGCCGGCAGCTTGAACACTGGCATACCGGCTCAATGACGCGGCGTGCCTCGGTGCTTGACTGGGCAGAGCCTGAAGCTAATGCATCCATGCATCCGAAAACACTGAGAAGTATGGGGGTAAAAGCAGGTGATATGATCACCGTCGAAACGCGTCGGGGTTCAATTACTATTATGGCGCGTGCAGATCGTGCGGTAGCCGAAGATATGATCTTTGTTCCGTTCGCCTATGTTGAAGCATCAGCAAATGTACTGACCAACCCGAGCCTCGATCCGTTTGGCAAGATACCCGAGTTTAAATTTTCGGCATGTCGTGTCAGCCCGGCAGAAAGTCGCAAAGAAGCTGTCTAAATACTATGCGTAAGTGCCGGTAAGTGCCGGCTATTTGCAGGTGACAGGCGTCGGGCTCGTGCCTGGCGTGCTGTCCGTGGTAGGAATATCAGTGCCGTCGAAGTCTTCGGTGGTTCTGATATCGACAATGGTTTTACACCGGGTGAATGAACGCCACCGGTTTCACTAATGTAATCTGTGTAAACCTGCGATAGAGCGAACATTTGTTAATCGAGCGATTTCACGTTGGTCGCTCGAAGACGCAGAAAGCGGGCAAAGCGTGGTTTGCCGCTATTGGTTTTTCCCTGGTAGCGAAAGGTGATTATGGATCCGATGGCAGGCGGCGCTTCGCGTTCACTGTCACTGAACCCGGTACCGATGCGGAACTGCACACCATTGTTATCTTCCACCAGTAAACTGCCAAGTACCTCTTTGTATTTTCCTTTACCTGTGTAGTGCGCCAGCACTTTCGCTTCGGCATCACTGTAGGTTTTCAGTTTCAGTAAGCCATTGTGCCTGCCGGCCAGATAGGGTAATTCCTCACGCTGTAGCATCAAACCTTCGGCACCCTCAGCGGTAATATTCGATAACAGATTCTGTAACGATTTGTGGGAACCAAGCCGCTGTTGCTTGACCTGCTGAATCCACGGGTCTGGTATGTCTGCCAATACATCACGGATGTGTTGTTGCCTGACACTGAAATAGCCCGATACCTGCGGTGCATCAAACACCATAAACTTTACGTCTTGCCACGCTGTGTTGTCCGGTTCGTGGTCTCGAATGACATTCATCAGTTGCTGAAAACGGTTACGACCTATCCAAAGTTCTCCGTCCAGTACTTCCTTTGGCAGGTTGGCGGTAAACCACTTTGGTGCGTGAAAGGTATAGCCACTGCGAGACAACAACCTGGTGCCGTCCCACCAGGCTCTGGCACCGTCGTATTTTTCGCTGATCCAATAGCCGGTTAGATCGATTTGATTATGGAATTGCTCGGCCAGCACCAGTGGTGGTGCGTTGGACTGGCTGGCGTGTGTGGGATGGGTAAGACACAGTGCAATGACTGCAGACAACATATTTCGGTAATACATAAGACTTCCGGTTTACTACGTGACTTACTGCTTACTGGTATTGTTAATAAAGATCCCCAGTTGAAACTGTTAATAAGATCTCATTTGAGGGTTTGTAAAAGTTAATTCTGGTTTGGTGGGGTTATTGGACGTCGCTTGAAACGGGTACCAGCCGAAGAGAGAGTCCTCCCCGGCGCTTAGACGCTGACCCTCCCACCAGTGGGAGGGTAAAAACGTGCGTTTTACGACACGCTCAGGGAGAGGTGTCGAACAAACCACTTATACCAGTGACTAGCCAATCGCTTTAAGCAGCGTTTCACCAAGCTTGGCCGGTGATGGTGATACCACAATGCCGGCTTTTTCCATAGCCGCAATCTTGTCTTCAGCACCACCTTTACCACCGGAGATTACTGCACCGGCATGACCCATAGTGCGACCTGGAGGTGCGGTACGGCCTGCGATAAAACCGGCCATCGGTTTTTTACGACCTTTGGCTGCTTGCTCGGTGAGCCACTCAGAAGCTTCTTCTTCTGCAGAACCGCCGATTTCTCCAATCATAATGATGGATTCGGTTTCGTCATCGTCGAGGAACAAGTCCAGCACATCGATAAACTCTGTACCTTTGACTGGGTCGCCGCCAATGCCGACGGCACTTGTCTGGCCGAGTCCAGCGGTAGTGGTCTGGTATACGGCCTCGTAGGTGAGGGTGCCTGAACGTGAAACCACACCGACTGATCCTTTCTTGAAGATAGTACCGGGCATAATGCCGATTTTGCATTCGTTAGGCGTCAGTATGCCGGGGCAGTTCGGGCCGACCAGACGTGAGCTGGAGTCCTCCAGCCGTGCCTTGACGTTAACCATATCGCGTACCGGTACACCTTCAGTAATACAGATAATCAGTGGGATCTCTGCGTCTATTGCTTCAATGATTGCATTGGCTGCGAATGCCGGTGGCACATAAACCACAGAAGCATCGGCACCGGTTTCTGCTTTGCCTTCTTTTACAGTGGCAAACACAGGCAGTTCTGCGCCTTTGGCATCACCGTTTTCACATGTCCAGGTGCTGCCACCCTTCTTCGGGTGAATACCGCCGACCATTTTGGTGCCGTGGTACGCGAGCGCCTGTTCAGTATGAAATGTACCGGTGTTTCCGGTCAGGCCCTGTACCAGTACTTTGGTGTCTTGATTGATCAGTATTGACATGTGCCTTACCCCTTAACCGCTTTAACAATTTTCTGAGCAGCGTCGTCAAGATCGTCTGCGGCGATGACATTAAGATCACTGTTGTTAATAATGTCCTTACCTTCCTGCACCTTGGTGCCTTCCAGTCGAACCACCAGTGGTACATTCAAGCCCACTTCCTGAACCGCCTTAACCACACCTTCGGCAATCACATCACAGCGCATGATGCCACCGAATATATTAACCAGAATGCCTTTGACGTTGGGATCGGAGGTAATAATCTTAAACGCGGCAGTGACTTTTTCGGTGGTCGCGCCACCGCCTACATCGAGAAAGTTGGCTGGTTCTGCACCGTAGAGCTTAATGATGTCCATGGTGGCCATGGCCAGCCCCGCACCATTCACCATGCAACCGATATCGCCGTCGAGTGCCACATAGGCAAGATCGTACTTGGATGCTTCTATTTCTTTTTCATCTTCTTCGGTTTCATCGCGAAGTTCTGCAATGTCCGGGTGACGAAACATGGCGTTGCCATCAAAAGAAACTTTGGCATCCAGCACCCGCAGGTGGCCGTCTTTCAGAATAACCAGCGGATTGACTTCCAGCAGGCTCATGTCGCTGTCAACAAACGCGTTGTACAACGTCGGGAAAAGAGTTTTGCCATCCTCAGCAGCGACACCATCAAGTTCAAATGCTGCATTGAGTTTGGCCACATCGGCATCGGTAATGCCTTGTAAAGAATCGATAGCGACGGTATGGATTTTCTCCGGTGTATCGTGGGCTACTGCCTCGATATCCATACCGCCCTCAGTAGAGGCGACAAATGAAAATTTGCTGGTTTCACGATCGACCAGAATCGACAGATAGAGCTCTTTGTCGATATCGGCGCCATCTTCGATGTACAGACGATTTACCTGCTTGCCTGCCGGACCGGTCTGCGCGGTGACCAGCGTTTTGCCAAACATTTCATGTGCGTTGGTTTTGGCTTCTTCTGCCGAGAAGCTGACTCTGACGCCGCCTTTTGCATCTGCCGCAAGTTCTTTAAATTTCCCCTTGCCGCGACCACCTGCATGTATCTGGCTTTTCACCACATAGACAGGGCCCGGCATGGCATCAACTGCCGAATCGATGTCTGAGGCGGCTAGCACAGGTTCGCCTTTTGACACCGGCACACCAAAGCCGGCCAACAACTTCTTGGCCTGATACTCATGAATATTCATATGGGGAGGATTCTCCGTTCGAATTGAGAGGCTGATAAATGAATTATTGTCTTGAAAACCCTGGCGGAAGGCAGGGAACGCAGGTAGGACATGATTTTAGCCCAATTATATCCCACTGCTCAGGCGTGCTGGCTAAAAAAACAGATACCAAAAAACTCTTGCAGATGAGTATTGACTCGGCCTGTTATTGGAGTATTGTACGAGGTATGTGGTATACCACTGGAGGGGGAAATTGCATAAGAAAACTCAGCCCGGCGGGCTGAAATTGCGGCCGGTAGCAGCTAACTACTCGCTGAAAGACCATATCTACCCGGTCCTGAAATCAGCGATCATGGAAATGGATATCTACAGCGCAGATGCCAATCTGCGTCTCGATGAACGCCAGCTTGCCGAGCAACTGCAAATTTCACGCACACCGATACGTGAAGCACTCGCCCGACTGGAGCGCGAGGGCTTCGTTGAAATCAAGCCTCGCAAAGGTGTTTACGTTCGCCCCAAAACGCTGCCGGAAGTGCTCGAAATAGTCGTGGTCTGGGCGGCGCTTGAAAGTATGGCTGCACGGCTTGTTACCCAGGTTGCCACCGATAAGGAAATCGCCACATTGCGCAAGCTTGGCGTGAAACACAGTGATGATTCCAATCGTGCCGAGATCGAAGAATATTCAGCAGCAAATATTAAGTTTCACCAGAAAATTCTTGAGCTTTCCGGGTGTGCGTTACTCAGTGAAACCGCCGACCGGCTACTACAACACATGCATGCCGTCAGACGCAGGGCCATGCGCGAGAAAGATCGAGTCAGTCGCTCGGTGGTTGATCATATGGCGATTATCGAAGCTATCGAAAATCGCGAAGGGGAACTTGCGGCAATGCTGGTTCGTGATCACACCATGAAGCTCCACGAGCATATAAAAAACACCTGGCAGGAACTGCAGGAAGAAAGAACAACTCAGCCGCGTTAATACGTGCCAACTGATCAACCGGAACAATGCCATGTCTGTAGAGTTGCAAGAGAGACCGACAAGTGAGTCCAAAGCAGAAGAAGACCTAACCGATGGTTTTCATCTTCTGATTGATGCACTGAAAATGAATGGTCTCAACACCATTTACGGCGTACCCGGTATTCCTATTACTGACTTTGGCAGGCTCGCCCAGGCCAACGGGATGCGGGTGCTTTCTTTCCGGCACGAACAACACGCCGGTAACGCTGCTGCAATTGCCGGCTATCTGACCAAGAAGCCCGGTCTTTGCCTGACCGTATCAGCGCCGGGTTTTTTGAACGGACTGACCGCGCTGGCCAATGCCACCACCAACTGCTTTCCGATGATTCTGCTTAGCGGATCATCAGAACGCGAGATTGTTGATCTGCAGCAGGGTGACTATGAAGAGATGGATCAGCTGGCCATTGCCAAACCACTGTGCAAAGCCGCGTTTCGCGTATTACATGCAGAAGATATAGGCATTGCGGTGGCAAGGGCTATTCGTGCGGCAGTCTCCGGCAGGCCGGGTGGTGTCTATCTGGACTTGCCGGCAAAGCTGTTCGGTCAAACCATGAGCGCTGCGGCGGGTAAGGCATCGTTGGTTGAAGTGGTTGATCCTGCGCCACAGCAGTTACCCGGAAGTGATTCGGTGATGCGAGCGCTTGATGTGCTTAAATCTGCAAAGAAACCGCTGATAATCATCGGTAAGGGTGCAGCCTACGCGCAGTGTGATGAACTGGTAAAGTCATTTGTTGAAAAGAGCGGTGTGCCGTTTCTGCCGATGAGTATGGCAAAAGGGCTGCTCCCGGATACGCATCCGCAATCAGCATCTGCAGCGCGATCACTGGTGCTGAAAGAATCGGATGTCGTGGTCATGCTCGGTGCACGTCTTAACTGGTTACTTTCACATGGCAAAGGCAAGGCGTGGGGCGCGCCTGGTTCAAAAAAGTTTATCCAGGTAGATATTGACCCGCGTGAGATGGACAGCAACGTCGAAATTGCCGCACCGGTGGTGGGTGATTTAGCCTCGTGTCTCAGTGTGATGCTGGAAGGCATGGGGGATCAGTGGAAGCCTTCTCATCAGGAATGGACAACAGCAGTTAATCAGAAGCGTGATACCAATATTGCCAAAATGGACCAGCGTCTCGGCAGCGATACCTCTCCAATGGATTTTCATTCCGCACTGGGCGCCTTGCGGGAAATAGTTACCGCAAGACCGGATGCCATTCTGGTGAATGAAGGTGCCAACACACTCGATTTTGCACGCAGCATTATCAACATGAGTAAACCACGTAAACGTCTGGATGTCGGCACCTGGGGAATCATGGGGATTGGTATGGGGGCGGCCGTTGCTGCTGCGGTTGAAACCGGCGAGCAGGTACTGGCGGTAGAGGGAGACAGCGCCTTTGGATTCTCCGGTATGGAAATAGAAACTATCTGTCGGTACAACCTGCCGGTGTGTATTGTGGTATTTAATAACAACGGTATTTACCGCGGTACCGATGTCAATCCGACAGGCCAAACCGATGTTGCACCTACAGTGTTCGTAAAAGACAGTCGCTACGAAAAAATGATGGAAGCTTTTGGTGGCGTAGGTGTGTATGCGACCAGTCGCGACCAGTTATCTAAAGCGGTCAATGACGCAATGGATTCCGGTAAACCCACTTTGATCAATGCTATCATTGACGAAAACGCCGGTACCGAGAGTGGTCGTATCGGCAACCTTAATCCGCAAAGTGTGGTTAAAAAATAGTGGTGATATACCACCTGAATTTTAACCCGCTATCGCATCCGTCCAGGCAGGTCACATGAAAGCACTTGAAGGCATAAAGATACTCGACTTTACCCACGTACAATCAGGCCCGACTTGTACCCAGTTGCTTGGCTGGTTTGGCGCTGATGTCATCAAAGTGGAACGGCCGGGTGTTGGTGATGCAACCCGTAAGCAACTGATTGATGTGCCGGATGCAGACAGTCTGTACTTCACCATGCTCAATCACAACAAGCGCTCCATTGAGCTGAACTCTAAAAACGAAACCGGTAAAGAGGTGCTAACCCGCCTGATCGAAGAGTGTGATGTACTGGTAGAGAATTTTGCACCCGGTGCGCTTGACCGAATGGGCTTTACCTGGGAGCGCATACAGGAAATAAATCCAAAACTCATTATGGCGTCGATCAAAGGTTTTGGTCCAGGTAAATATGAAGATTGCAAAGTGTATGAAAATGTTGCCCAGTGTGCGGGTGGTTCTGCATCGACCACCGGTTTTCTCGACGGGCCGCCGTTGGTCACCGGTGCGCAGATCGGTGACTCGGGTACCGGACTGCACCTTTGTCTCGGTATTGTCACTGCCTTATTTCAGCGTGAAAAAACCGGCCGGGGCCAGAAAGTCAGTTGTGCCATGCAAGACAGCGTATTAAATCTCGCGCGAGTGAAGCTTCGCGATCAGCAGCGTCTTGCCGTCGGCCCGTTAAAAGAATACTCACAGTTCGGTGAAGGAGTGCCTTTTGGTGATGCCACACCACGCGCCGGTAACGACTCCGGTGGTGGACAGCCAGGGCGTATTCTCAAATGCAAAGGCTGGGAACAGGATCCCAATGCCTACACCTACTTTATTGTGCAGGCAGCGGTCTGGGAAAAAGTTTGCGATGTTATTGGCAAGCCGGAATGGAAAACCCGGGAAGGCTATGCAAAACCACCCGAACGTCTCGACAAACTCAATGAGATATTTGCTGCCGTTGAAGACTGGACCAAAACCAAAACCAAATACGAGGTAATGGAAATTTGTAACCCGCTCGATATACCGGTTGGTCCCATACTGTCCATGAAAGAAATCTCAGAAGACGAAGGGCTGTTCGCCACCGGTACCATGGTCAAGGTCGATCATCCGGAGCGTGGCGAGTACCTAAGTGTCGGGTGTCCGATAAAACTTTCCGATAGTGAAGTCGATGTGGTGCGCTCACCTTTGCTTGGCGAGCATACACACGAAGTCCTTAGTGATGTGCTCGGCTATAGTGGTGATGATTTGAAGCGGGTGATTGATTCCGGTGCCGTTGGTGAAGTGAAAGCCTAAGCGGACAATTGCAACGCAACCATCAGGAGGAATAATGCGATTAATCGTTATGGGACAGCAGGCTTTTGGCAAAGATGTGCTCGCCAAACTGCTGGATGAAAAAAAAGATGAGGTGGTTGCGGTCTATTGCGAGCCCGACAAGAAAGGCGTCGACCCGATAAAGGAGTTTGCACTTGAACAGGGCCTGCCGGTAGAACAACCAGCTCACTTCAACGATGAGTCATCACTGGAAACGCTGCGCGCCTACAACGCCGACTTAATGATCATGGCGTTTGTGAACGTGTTTGTGCCGGAGGCTGCGCGCGATATTCCAACACAGGGTTCTATCTGTTTTCATCCTTCGCTGCTGCCGTTGCACCGTGGCCCGTCCGCGGTGAACTGGCCGATAATTATGGGGCGCACTGAATCAGGCTACTCCTGGTTTTATCCCACCGATGGCCTCGATGAAGGCGATGTCCTGCTACAGTGGCAATGCCCCATCGACCCTGACGATACCGTGATCAATCTGTACTTTAAAAAGATTTATCCGTCTGCAGTGGATTCGGTGATGAAAGTGTGTGAGTTATTCCGAACAGGTAATCCTCCGCGTATTGTACAAGATGAATCGGCGGCCACGTATGAGCGGCGCTGTACGAAAAAACACGCTCACATTGACTGGTACAAACCGGTTGATCAGGTATACGATTTGATTCGCGGAACCAACCCGGCACCGGGCGCCTGGACAATGCATAACAACAATGAACTAAGTGTTTACGATTGCGCAAAAATATCCGGTGATGGTGTTGCCGGAAGAGTCGTTGAAATCACTGGCGACGGCGTTGCGATACAAAGTGTCGGCGGCCGGATACTGATAAAACGCGTGAAGCCTAAAGGCGGCGAAAAGGTCGCTGCAAGCGAATGGGCTGCTTCCTCTGGGCTGGCTGTTGGCGATACACTGGGCAGCTAGGCCCTCAACTCACAGGAAAGATCATGTCCGTCAAAACTGATATAGAGATCGCACGCGAAGCAAGCAAACGCCCGATTCTGGAAATAGGTGAAAAGCTCGGTATAGCTGCTGAATCACTGGTGCCATACGGCCATGATAAAGCTAAGGTGTCCGCAGAATTTATTGCCGCTCAGGCTGGTAAGGAAGACGGCAAGCTAATACTGGTTACAGCAATTAACCCGACCCCTGCCGGTGAAGGAAAAACCACCACCACAGTAGGCCTCGGTGATGGACTGAACGCCATTGGCAAGAACGCCATGATCTGTATTCGTGAAGCATCACTGGGTCCGTGTTTCGGCATGAAGGGTGGGGCTGCCGGTGGCGGTTATGCGCAGGTAGTACCGATGGAAGAAATGAATCTGCACTTCACTGGTGATTTTCACGCCATTACTTCTGCGCACAATCTATTGTCGGCAATGATCGACAATCATATCTACTGGGGCAACTCGCTCGAAATTGATTCGCGCCGTGTGGTCTGGCGTCGAGTGCTCGACATGAATGACCGTGCATTGCGACAAATCACCACCAGCCTTGGCGGCGCAACCAACGGCTTCCCGCGTGAAGCAGGCTTCGACATCACGGTTGCTTCAGAAGTCATGGCAATTCTTTGTCTTGCCAATGACCTCGATGATCTCGAAAAGCGCCTCGGCGATATTATTGTTGCCTATCGCCGTGACAAAACACCTATCTATTGTCGAGACATCAAAGCTGACGGTGCAATGACTGTTCTGTTAAAAGACGCCTTGCAGCCTAATCTGGTGCAGACACTCGAAAATAATCCGGCGTTTGTCCACGGTGGACCTTTCGCTAATATCGCACATGGCTGTAACACCGTCATTGCAACTAAAACTGCACTGAAACTGGCAGACTATGTGGTGACAGAAGCGGGTTTTGGTTCAGATTTGGGTGCTGAAAAGTTTCTCGATATAAAATGCCGTAAAGCAGGTATCGCACCTTCAGCTGTTGTGCTGGTTGCCACCATTCGCGCTATGAAGATGAATGGCGGTGTGGCGAAGGAAGATCTTAACGAAGAGAACGTTAAGGCGGTGGAAGAGGGTTGTGCCAACCTTGGCCGTCATATTGAAAATCTCAACCGCTTCGGTGTGCCGGTAGTTGTCGCTATTAACCACTTTACACTCGATACCGACGCTGAAATTGCGGCGTGTCAGAAGTTTGTGCAGTCGCAGGGTGCTGAAGCAATTGTGTGTAAGCACTGGGCTAACGGTTCTGACGGTACTAAAGATCTCGCCAATAAGGTAGTCAGTATTATCGATGAGGGTAAAGCCAACTTTAAAACGCTATACCCTGACGAAATGCCACTGCTGGAAAAAATCGAAACCATTGCCAAGAAGATCTACCGTGCAGATGAAGTGATTGCCGACAACGCGGTTGTTGCTCAGCTTAAAGCATGGGAAGAAGCGGGTTACGGCAATCTGCCGGTCTGTATTGCAAAGACCCAGTATTCATTCAGCACAGATCCGAATCTGCGCGGAGCACCGACAGGTCACAGTATTCCGATTCGTGAAGTGCGACTATCAGCAGGGGCAGGTTTTATTGTGGCGGTGTGTGGTGACATTATGACCATGCCAGGGTTGCCGCGTGCACCCGCCGCTGAAGTCATTAAATTAAACAACGACGGAGAAATAGAAGGCTTGTTTTAATCGGATACACCGTGCGCAAAAGGATTTGTGCACGGATATATACGCCCGCATTAGCGGGGTTTGCGGTATGCAATTTAAAGAGAGAGGAAACACATGTCATACAGAAAAGCGATTGTTGCTACTGTCGCAGGACTAGCGCTTGGAGCGGTAGGAGTTGCACAGGCGTGGGAACCAACTAAACCGGTTGATTTCGTTATCATGGCTGGCAAGGGCGGTGGTGCCGATAAAATGGCCAGACTGATGCAGTCGATTGTTGAGAAAGAAGATCTCGCCAATCGGCCGTTAGTACCGACCAACAAGTCCGGTGGTTCCGGTGCCGAGGCGCTTGTACATATGAAGAGCGCATCAGACCCTGACCACACTATTATGGTAACGCTAAACTCGTTCTTTACCACGCCACTTCGTCAGCCCGGGCTCGATGTCGATATCATGCAGTTCGCACCGGTAGGCCGTATGGCAGAAGATACCTTCCTGCTGTGGGTACATAAAAACGAAGGTATTAACAACTTTGAAGAGTTCCTGGCTGAAGCTGAAAAGCGTGGTTCAGGCTGGGTCATGGGTGGAACCGGTAAAAACTCTGAAGACAACATCATTACAGATCATCTGAATGATGCGTACGGGTTGTCGATTAAATACATTCCATACAAAGGTGGTGGTGCCGTTGCCAAAGATCTTGCCGGTGAACAGATTGACAGCTCTGTAAACAATCCTTCGGAAGCACTGGGTTTTTACGAAAGTGGCGATGTAATACCACTGGTTGCTTTTACTGACGAACGTCTGCCGATGTTTCCGGATGTTCCTACCTTAAAAGAAACCGGTTCGGACTTCTCGTACTTCATGCAGCGTTCGGTTGTAGGTGCACCGGGCATGTCTGATGAGGCACTTGAATACTACACCGGGCTATTTTCCAAGGTGTACGAGTCTGGTGACTGGCAGGAGTATAAATCCAGCAAGTCGCTTATGGGTGATTTCATGGCCGGTTCTGATCTGACGGGTTACTGGGATACTCAGCGCAGCCGCCACGAGACTATTCTTAAAGCCTCAGGCGCAATTAAGTAGTAAGAAACGCTCGCTGCCTCTACATGATGAGGCAGCGATTTTATTGTCTGCTGTTGGTAGTCACTTTGGGGAAATCATCAAACCATGCGCGTCGCTGAACTTGTTACCGCAATAGTGCTGGCACTGTTGTCTGTGTATCTGATGTGGAAGAGCGGCGAAGGTCCGTCATGGGATCCAACTATCGCACGTTTTGACAACATTGGTTTTGATGAAACCGGTGCGCCCGGTTCCGGTTTCTGGCCCTTCTGGTTATCGCTGGTGATGTTTTTTTCCAGTATCTGGGTCATGGTTAACTGGTGGAAAAGAACCTCTCCACCTTCTCAGTCTGATCAGCCGTATATGGACGGCTACTCCTGGAAAATGATGCTGCTGGTCGGTGGCGGTTTGTTCGCTTTTCTCGGCCTGATAGAGTGGCTCGGGTTTTATGCCGGTATATTTCTGTTTCTGGTTTACTACCTTAGGTTTCTCGGTCGCCACACCTGGCGACGCACGTTGTTGATTGCGGTGTTAACGCCGGTGTTCTGTTTCTTTTTCTTTGATGTCGCAATGCGTATTGTGTTGCCCAAGGGAATTACAGAACCGCTCTTTCTCCCACTTTACGATATCTTCCTCTAGAGGGCTTGGCGTATGGAAGTTATTCCTTCTCTGGTTGATGGTATTTTTCAGGCATTAATGCCGATCAATCTCGGGCTGTGTGTGGTCGGAGTTGTTGTTGGATTGTTTGTCGGCGCAATGCCCGGACTGGGTTCAGTCAACGGTGTTGCGATACTGTTGCCGTTTACGTTTGTTATTCAGGATCTGACCGGCTCTGCAACATCACCGATGATCTTTCTTGCTGCTATCTATTACGGTGCCATGTACGGGGGGGCGATATCGTCGATAACCCTTGGCATACCGGGGGCGTCAACGGCGGTAGCCACTACTTTTGATGGCCGGCCCCTGGCACTGCAGGGTAAAGCAGAACTTGCACTGGTTACTGCGGCCATTGCGTCATTTATCGGTGCTACCGTAGCCAACGTGTTCTTTACTGCGTTTGCACCACCGCTGGCATCCGTCGCGCTTAAGTTTGGTAACCCTGAAATTTTTGCACTGATGTTACTGGCGTTTTCAACCTTTATCGGTTTAGGCGGTGATGATATTCCAAAAACCATCATATCAATTGCTTTGGGATTGGTCCTTGCAACGGTGGGCTTTGACATTATTACCGGTGAGCCGCGACTTCAGTTTGGTGATCCGCTTGATTTGTTTCCAGCCACGGCAGACTGGATAGACACCACCGGTTTTTCTCATGGTATTCGCTTTCTGGTGCTGGCAATCGGTGTATACGGCATTGGTGAAATGATCTGGACGATTAACTCTACGCGTGGTGAAGTCACCATGACTGAAGCTAACGTTAACTTCCGATCTGTGATGTCTGCAATTAAAAAGTTTCCGCAGGCATGGAAGGGCACCACCATCGGTTCGTTTCTCGGCTTCTTTGTCGGTATATTGCCTGCAGCCGGTGCAACGCCCGGTTCACTGATGTCATATGGTGTCACCAAAATGGTGTCCAAAGATAAAGACTCATACGGTAAAGGTAACGTCAATGGCGTTGCTGCACCGGAAGCCGCTAACAACTCTGCATCGACCGGTGCCATGTTACCGATGATGACACTCGGCATTCCCGGTTCACCGACGACCGCGGTGCTGCTTGCCGGCATGGTGATCTGGGGTCTGCAACCCGGGCCGCTGTTGTTCTCTGAGCAACCTGATTTTGTCTGGCCGCTGATTGGCAGTTTTTACGTGTCGAATCTGGTGGCTGTGCTGGTTAACCTGGCGTTCATTCCAATCTTTCTTTGGATGTTAAGAATGCCGTTTACCATTCTGGCCCCGATGATTTTTGTACTCAGTGTGATCGGTACTTATGCGGCCTACCAGAATATGTTTGATGTCTGGTTGATGTTGATTTTCGGTATTGGTGCCTATCTGCTGCGCATACTTGATTATCCGTTGGCACCGGCGGTACTTGCCATTGTGCTTGGCCCTATTGCGGAGCCCACAATGCGACAGTCGCTATTATTGTCTGATGGCAGCTTTGCGATCTTTTTTAATCGCCCCATTGCAGGGCCAATCACGGTGATCGCAATCATTCTGCTGTTTCTGCCGCTTGCGAAAGTTATCTGGGATAAAACTCGCGGAAAAACATCGGTCGCCTGAACGTTGTAATGTTGCCGGTAACTGGCAGTGTCTGATCGTGTGCAATTCGATTGTGATGCATGGAACCCGGGTATCTCGTCGCAGATCCCCGGATCGCTCAAACCACTCGTTACGTTGTACCGTCCCGAGAACTCAACCGTTGATTACCGGCAGGCGCGTGAGCTTGCTGATTTTTGCGGGCTAAATGTCAATGAGCTGGTGGCGTTTCGGGTAGAACGGTTAGTCATACACGAGCTACTGGTTCGCGTAACGTCTGATCTGACCGTGCCGGATGGTCCGAATTACGAAGACCTTGGCATTAGTCTCCGAACCATGGTGTCTACGTTGTACCAGCGCCACGCGTTGCCTGAAATGCCAGGTATACAACAGGCGTTTGATCGAGAGAAACTTCTGGTCAGGCAATTTGCTGAAAATGAAATACAAACGCAGTTGTTTGCAGGCGCTGCTCAAACGGCCACTGCTGAACCAACCTGGTTCAACAGGCTGACCGGTGGTCTCTTTCATGCCGGACCAACAGCAACCCCTGCGCAGGCAATGGAACCCGCAGAGGAAAAAGCGCTTGCACATTGGAACGCACGTATTAAAGAGGAATCATCTCCATTACATGTTGCCGGCCTTGCTGCTTTGGTGAAGGTGGTTGGTTCAATGATGGCCGTGCGCGGTCGGGTAATGAACCGTCCCGGTTTGTTGACAGATATTGCAACCAACATGGCCTGCAACAACACGGGTAGTGCATTGGTCACGCAACTGATTGAACCGGTTTTTTACAAAGGTGTTGCAGAAGAAAACTATCGCTTGCTGCCGGCACAGCAGAAGCCGTTTGTAATGAACGTGAAAGGGGCATCTGCTTCCGGTAAAAGCACCATCCGTCCGCAACAAAGGCAGCTTGCTGACAAGCTTGGCATTTTATGGGAAGACTTTGCGCTAATCAGTCCCGATTACTGGCGAAAATACCTGCTGGATTATAACTCGCTTGGCGATGACTATAAGTACGCTGCCATGCTTACCGGTCAGGAGCTTGAGATTGTTGATAAAAAACTGGATCAATACATGGCCGCCAAAGCAGCCAATGGCAGTGTGACGCATTTACTGATTGATCGATTCAGGTTCGACAGTTTCAATGTAGACAACGGCGGGCATAGTCGTGACAGCAAACTGCTGTCGAGATTCGGAGACAGGATCTACTTGTATTTTATGATTACCCCGCCGGCAGAAACGGTGGTACGAGCCTGGCAACGTGGCCAGACTACCGGAAGGTACAAGGCAGTGGATGATTTGTTGTATCACAATGTGGAGGCTTACACTGGTATGCCTGATCTGTTTTTATCGTGGGTACTATCCGATGATAAGCAGGTGCATTTTGAGTTTCTGGACAATAGCGTTGCAAAAGGAACGTTGCCTAAAACTGCAGCGTTCGGGTGGAATAACACAATGACCATTCTGGATGTCTCATTGATGTGTGCAATCGAAAGTTATAAAAAAGTCAATGTAGATGCGCGAGCAGCAGACAGTGTGTTGCCAGCCTGCGACAATGCAGATAACAGTGATTTTTTAAAGCGCTGTCTTAATACTTTCAGGACGGTGAATTTTGTTGATGCTGACAGTGGTGATGTGTATGCGCTGATACAGAATGGCAGGCTGCAGTGGTGGGATAAACAGCGTGTAGGACTGCGATCTGATGGCGCGTTTCTAAAGTCGCTGTTCAGTGACTTTACCGAATCACTTGAAAGCCTGAATAAAAAGTCTGAGCGGCTCAAAGATGCTGCTAGAGAAAAACAGTACACACTCGGGGCGTGGTAGCGGCCGGTGGTTTTCGCAGCGTCCAGATTGACGCTGCAAACCCTTGGGGGTGGGCCTTCACGCGGTGGGTAATTATCCGGCGTTTTTATCCAGATACCACTGAACGTTCTCAACGATCTCATCGACCACCGGGTTGTTCATTCTTTTATGATCGGCAAGTAGTTGTACGAGCTTATCGACACGCTCAATAGCGGCTACGCCTCTGTCGAGTGCTTTGGCCGCAGACGAAGGCTGCGATAACCCCTTTGCCGCATTGGCGTACTTATCAAACGGTACCAGATCTTTCGGGTCTGCACCGAGCTCCTGACAGACGGTCGCTGTCCAGTTGTAAATCTCGCGTGACTGTTCAAGGTCACTATGCACTGCATCTTTAATAGCGATCATGCCGTCTCTTTGCACACAGCGATAGTTGCCAGTCATCAGCATGCTCCACTTTGCCAGCGGCACATACAGAGAGTCGTGCACTTTCACTTTAACCGGCAGTTCTGTTTCACCACCATCAACCGGGAACCGCACAGCAATGATATCCTCTTCAATGGTTCGCAGCATTTGCGTGTGTTCATCGGAATCAAAGCGTGCGACTTTGAAATTGGTGGGCAGACTGACCTGCAATACGTTTTTGTCTGCATCCGGTGGACGGTAGGCTTGCGGGTCGGGGCTCGCCAGCGTGACCAGACCCGGTTCAAAGTTATCCCACACAGTGGTATCGGCGTAGCAAGAAGTTACCGCGTCGGCATCGACGCCCGGCAGTCTTTTTATGTACGGCAGTGGTGGCATATTCATAATTGCCATACACGGAATACGTGCGTGGGCAATTTTTTCCATCAGCGCTCTGACTTCCGGATTCCGGTATTGCGGCTCCTGCATACCCAGCACCACCAGATCGTAGTTGCCAACCTCGACCTCAGACGGTGTCGCAGCATCTATTTTTCCGGGCAACCCTGCTGACTTTACGATGACCGGTTCATCGAGCCCGCGTACCGGAAAACGCACAATCGTGCCGGATTCATTAATCAATTCGGCGGTCGGCGCTGTACAGACCAGTGTGGCCTGATGGCCCGCCAATGCCATTTTGCAGCCCAGCAGTGAGCCGTATGAGGCCCCGAGAATAAGAGTGTTAAACGATTTCGACATTCTGAAATATTTCCCGCAAATCGAGCCTGTGTAGAAAGCCTCGTCACTGAGATAACGGCCGGAGGCAGCAGAGTTGTATCGACAAGATCCTGTTGTGTGGATTCTTGTGACCACACTAGTCTATTTGGCTAGGAATAAAATTTCACAGAAAAAATTACACAGTGTGAAATTTACAAAAGCGTGAATAGCAATTCCGCAGTAATTGCCGACTGTCTATATAATCGCAGGGTCTATTGCCACGCTCTCTGCCCGTGAACGCTTGCTTGTCTGCCAATATTTCCGATCAACTTCCTGCCGTGTCTGACAGATGATGAGCGAGGTCTGATCGATGTGGTTTGGTTTGGTGGATCCGCAGCATGCGGCGGGCTGTATTCTGGCGCACAGTATTCAACTGGACAAGCGTCGGGTAAAGAAAGGCAGCCGCCTTGATAAATCGCTGATTGCAGAATTAGTGGAGAGCGGGGTTACGCAAATTACCGTCGCCCGACTTGATGACACCGATTTGCATGAAAATGATGCCGCATTGCAGATTGCAGTCAGTCTGTCAGGCGAGGGCATTCGCCTGGACAAGGCCAGCACCGGGCGCGTTAATCTCTTTGCCAGGCACGATGGCCTGTTGTGCTTTGACCGTCAGGCAATCATCGCTATCAACAGTATTGACGAAAGCATTACCGTGGCAACGTTGCCGGAAAATACCTGGGTGTTGTCGGGCAAGATGGTGGCAACATGCAAAATTATTACTTATGGCGTCGAGCGAGCCACCGTTGATCACGTGGTTAAAGAAGTCGGTAATGGTGTTGTCGTAAAGCCGGTGGTAAGTCATAAAGCAATACTGCTGCAAACCTGCCTGCCAACGGTTAAGGAATCTGTGCTCGATAAGACCGGCACTGTCATCAGTCAGCGGCTTAACTCGCGTCACGCAATACTCATTGCCGAGCAGCGTTGTGATCACACAGTCGAGTCGCTGGCGGCTGTACTCGCTGAGACACACTCACAGGTGTGTGACTGGATATTGATTGCCGGTGCCTCTGCCATCAGTGATCGGGCTGATGTGATTCCCGCCGCACTCGAAGCCGCCGGAGGAAGGGTGATCCGCTATGGATTGCCGGTAGATCCGGGTAACCTGTTGTTGCTTGGCGAATTGCACGGGCGGGTGGTACTCGGGTTACCCGGTTGTGCCAGATCACCGAAATTAAACGGCCTCGATCTGTTACTGGACAGGCTTGCGTGTGGCGTGGATATTTCGCAAACGTGGTTAAACTCGCTGGCAGTTGGTGGCTTGCTGACCGAAGCGCTCGACAGGCCACAACCGCGGGTTAGAGCCGTAGAGAAAACCTCATTGAATATCGCTGGTCTGGTGCTGGCAGCGGGTGCTTCACGGCGTGCCGGTACGATCAACAAATTGATGGTCAATGTTGGTGATGTTCCGATGGTGCGGCACGTGGTCAACAGTGTGTGTAACAGCAATGTCGGTGAAGTGGTGGTGGTAACCGGCCATCAACATGAAAAAATCAGTGATGCCTTAAAGCATACTGCAGCTAATGTGGTTTTTTGTGCCACTCACGATCAGGGAATGGCACATTCATTATCCTATGGAATATCGCGACTACAAGAGGTCGATGCAGTGCTGGTCTGTCTGGCTGATATGCCGGATATTACGGTAGAACTGATCAATACCATAGTCGGCTGGAAAGATGCTGAGACGCTATTTGAGCGAATACTGGTGCCGACGTTTAACGGGAAACGCGGCAACCCGGTGCTGGTGGGGCGTGCATTCTTTGATACCTTGTTGCAGCATATCGGCGATACCGGTGCCCGTTTTTTGATGAAACAATATCCTGAACGAGTCATAGAGGTGCCCGTTGAAGAAGAATCTATTCTGCTCGACTATGACACGCCTCAGGCACTGGCAGAATTGAATAACAATGAAAGTTAGTGTGCAGTTTTTTTGTTGTTGGGTATTAGTGTGTGGTCTGATGTCGGCAGCATCCGCAGAACAGCCGGTAACAAGAATTGCTGCTGCTTCATCGATGAGGTTTGTACTGAACGATCTGCTACAGGTTTTCAGTGAAACCGGTAGTGATTCGAATATACAGGTGGTCTACGGGTCGTCAGGGAATCTATTTCGCCAGATTGTGCAGGGGGCGCCGTATGATCTGTTTCTTTCTGCAGACGATACGTTAATTGAAAAACTTAACGATAAGGGGGTTATCGGTGTACAAGTGATCGGGCAGGGGGAGCTGGTTGTTTACCGTAATACCGGTAAGTCTGAAGCAAGCCTGACAGAGTTATTTGAAACGTCACTGCTTGATGGTGCCCTTAACGGTAAGGACTTCAAGGTGGCCATCGCCAATCCGGCTCACGCTCCGTATGGCGTTGCTGCAAAGCAGGCCTTAAAAAGTCTGAATTTATGGGAGCATGCAACGCCACGTTTGGTAGTGGCAGAAAAAGTATCTCAGGCAGCCCAGTTTGCTAAATCCGGTGCGGTGGAGTTTGCACTTATATCGACGTCACTGGCCGTATCCATTGACGGTGATTTCAGTGTTCTGCCCAACGATCTTTATAAACCTGTTTTGCATA
>CALHCI010000183.1 GCA_937931165.1 uncultured Granulosicoccaceae bacterium | reverse complement strand
TCGGAGGATTTGATTTTGTCTGACCGATACAAAGATTTTTTCATCTATTTGCTCTTCGGCGATTGCCTGTTCGCCGGTTAGTCTACGCCAATAATTGGACATCAGAAACGACAATTTTCTAACGAAATTATCACAGAATCCCGACACTGGCGCATGACGTCACTTCAGTTGCGGGTATTCGCCTGACAACGCCGCTCAGATCACGAAGAAAGCACAATAAACCAGCCAAAAACCAATTTGACCGGAGTGTGATTTCTCGCACGATTCTTGTTTACCTGAACGCCACTAAAAATCTGCCGGATTACGGATAACAGCAGTTACCCGGGTTAGCAGTGAAGGAACGCACCAACCTGCTACGCTTATGCAGGCAAATGCAGTGATGCTTCATAGCTATCCGCTAACACGGCAAACAAGGCGACGATCAATATTTATGACAACATCTACCGCAAACAGTTTCGTTAACGAAGAATCTCTACCGGATACGTCGCAAGCTCCCGCACAAGATAAATCTTCAACACCGGACCGTGTTGACCGTTTACTAAGAAACAATCACCTTAAAAACTGGGATAGCAACTCGGTAGACATTCGCCTGGCAGCAATATCCTGCATTGATATCTATCGAAAGCTGGTCATTCAGAATACGCCGGTGGAAATTCAGCCTTCACACGCTGACACCAGCGCCGAGATCGGTCATCTCAATAACAGCCAATTGGCAACCAGACACAACGCCGGTAAGCTGGCACTGCGCTGCCGGAAAATCTCCATGGAGACGGATGGCAACAGTGATGTTCGTTATCGCTTATACATGGCGGCCGGGTTTGCGGTGACAACAATACAGGAAGGCGAGACCCGACGAGTTCCGATACTTCTGGTACCGGTCAAAATTGAACGACTGCGTGGTCGCGGCAGTCCTTATACGGTCAAATACACAGAGGAACCACTGCGACTTAACCCGCATATTGCAGAATCCTGCAATACTCACGTCGATCAGTTAATCAAGCCGTTTGAAACAGACGCTGACCTGCGCAGCTATCTGAAATCGATGGGGCGCAAGCTGCACGGTAAGCTACAGTGCCGTGTTAGCGCCAATACCGGATTGTTCACGCTGCAGGAAGGCGTGCTGGAAGACATTTCCGATGCCGACCAGACAGACATTGATCTGCAACGGTCCCGGCCCGGTGTCGACTTCAAACCACTGCCACCTATCCCTGACAACTTCAACGCACAATTGGCAACGCGAATTTTGCGTTACATTGATCAGTCAGAGCTTAATACAGCACTGAACACTTTTGCCGGCGGCACACCGGTGGCGGCAGCGACGCTTGACTACGAACTACCGCTGGACGGACCAAAGCGCGAGAAAGTAAGCAAGTGCGCCGAATGGCTTTGCGAGCTGGGCCTTGGTCACTGGCAATTACAGAACCTGCAAGCACTGCCCGCGCGCATCGCACGCATGGGTGACAACATTCAGCGCTTAAGTTCACACCCTGCTTTCATGCGTTACTTCTACGACGAGAACCAGACCGTCGGAATGCTGCTAAACCTCTACCGCGCTCGTAACAAGATCAACAACGCACCACCGGAAATGCAGCACCACGCCATATCACTGCATGCCGATCCGGAAACCCGCCTGTTGCTGCAAAAAGCGAAAATCCAGGCCACCAGCATTGAACAGGAAATGCAGGTGCTGCACGACACCTTCCATATGAGCGCGGTACCCGGCAGCGCCGCACTGCACAAACTGATAAAAGTAATCGCCAAGCGCGAGCAGTCTTCCCAGCTCACCAACCCGCAGTATTTTCGCGCGCGCAGACAGCTCAATGAAATACTTAAAACGCACAACGGACTCATTACAGAAAGTGATTTAAACCGGCTTGATGCCATGGCAAAAACACTTCGTTTTGCAGAACTGTTTGAAGACGACGCCTACTATAAGCGCTGCTTCGGATCCCTCTTTCTCGGAGTGAGCACCAACTGGCAGCGCCTCGACTCTGTAATCAACCACACCCGTGGCCTTGCCTATGATCTGGATTCATCAGAGCTGGTTGGCCGACTGACCGAGCACTGGCCGTCTTTTCAGCGTGACTTTGCCGCACTGCAGGATCAATTGCGCCCGGCTGCAACTGACGCACACCAATTACGCGCTCTGATACCGTTGTTTATCGACAATGCTACGCCACTGCAAAAAGCAGTGCGAACAGCTGAAAAGTTCAAAGAGAAAGTCGATACCTGGCAACAGTATCTGAACAGGCATGTGCTGGATGGTGAGATTACCCCCTACCAGATCGCACACAACCAACCGGACGCTAACATTGAAACCTGTCAGGATATCGCCTTACCACAGCGCGAATATGACGAGCGTATCTACCAGCATATTGTTGGTGTGGGTTTAAGTGACGATTGCGTTGCAGCGACCGCCGAATGGCTCACCAACACGTTAAACCATCTTGAAATCGATATTCCGACAGTTCGCAGATACCTCGATGGAGAATCCCAGTTTGAGACCACTGACTTAATCAAAGCGATTTAGCGCAGTCTACATGCGCTACCAATCGTTCGGTAGCGCAAAGATTGAGAATCACTTAAGCGTCACGCATTCTCAACCCAGTGGCGTGCATTACGAAACATTTTCATCCACGGCCCGTCTTCACCCCAGCCGCCCGGATGCCATGAGTACTGCACTGTTCGAAATACCCGTTCAGGGTGCGGCATCATAATGTTAAAGCGTCCGTCATCACTGCACAGACCGGTTACACCACTCACAGAACCGTTCGGGTTTTGCGGATAGTGTTCGGTAACCGCTCCTGCATTGTCAACGTACCTTAGCGTTACCTGTGCAGAGTCAGTCGTGCTGTCTACCCGCCCTTCACCATGTGCAACCACCACGGGGATTCTTGAACCCGCCATACCGGTAAGCAATATAGAAGGGCTGTCCTCAACCAATACCGAAGACAATCGCGCTTCGAACTGCTCTGACTGGTTGCGTTGAAACTGCGGCCAGTGTGATGCACCAGGAATCAGTGTTCGCAGGTGTGAAAACATTTGGCAGCCATTACACACCCCGAGCGCAAAGGTATCGGTACGTTTAAAGAATTGTTCAAACTGACGGCGCGCCTGTTCGTTGTACAAAATAGAACTGGCCCAGCCTGCGCCGGCGCCAAGCACATCACCGTAGGAAAACCCGCCGCACGCAATCAAACCTGCAAAACGAGCCAGCGCTACCTTGCCGTTTATGATATCTGTCATGTGCACATCGACAGTTTCAAACCCTGCACGATCAAAGGCTGCCGCCATCTCAACCTGGCCATTCACGCCCTGCTCTCGAAGAATAGCGACCGACGGTCGCGAGGTAAACACAGCCGGTGCTTCGTCAATGGAGTAAGTCAGTTTGGCGTTTAACCCTGAGTCGGTGTCTGAACAGCGCAACGCAAATTCCTGATCTGCGGTATCCGGGTTATCTCTGAGCCGTTGCATTTGGTAGCTGGTTTGCCACCACAGCTTTTGTAATTCTGCAATAGAAGCGTCATAGACCGGCTTACCGTTGCAGGAAATAGAAAACGTGCGATTGTCTGACACACCACCTACGGTGTGCATGCAGCTCGCTACACCATGGCCCGCCATTATCTTTTCTACCGCGCCCAAATCAGCGTGTTTAACCTGAATCAGCCAGCCGAGCTCTTCACTGAAAAGTAACGGCATCAGATCAGCGTCTGGCAGGTCCAGTGACAACCCGCTGCCTGCAGCAAACGCCATTTCGAGCGCTGTAGCCAACAAACCGCCATCAGAACGATCATGACAAGCCAGTACGAGTTCTTCATCAAACAACTGCTGCAAGGCATGATAAAGCGCTGCAAATTCACCGGGTGCATCTACATCCGGACATTCGTTGCCAATCTGCTCCAGCACCTGCGCCAATGCAGAGCCACCGAGTCGGTTACGTCCGCCACCGGCATCAAGCAATAACAAACATGATAATTCATTAGTTGCCAGTTCCGGTGTTCGTGCGCGGCGCACATCAGGCACTGCTGCAAACGAACTGACAATCAACGACAACGGCGAGGTCATGACCTGTTCACGGTTGTCCTGCTGCCACATTGTTTTCATCGACAACGAGTCTTTGCCAACAGGAATAGACAAACCGATGTCAATACACATGTCTCTGACAACCGCAGTTACCGTATCAAACAACGCAGCATCTTCGCCTTCCATGCCGGCGGCTGCCATCCAGTTTGCCGAAAGCTTTATCGACTTCAGTTCACCTGGAGCAGCACAGGCGATATTGGTCACCGCCTCACCGACAGCCAGCCTGCCCGACGCCTGTGGACTGATCAGCGCAACGGGTGAGCGCTCACCCATGGCCATTGCTTCACCGGTGTAACCGTTAAAGTCTGCAAGCGTAATGGCGCTGTCTGCAACCGGCATCTGATGTGGTCCGACCATCTGATCACGATAGACCAGCCCACCGACACTGCGATCACCAATGGTGATCAGAAAACTTTTGGACGCGACACTCGGTACCTGTAACACTTGCTCAATGGCATCTGCCAGATCGAGGTTACTGTAATCAATTGCGCTGTGAGTCAGCTGCAGGCGACTGACATCGCGCTGCATCTTTGGTGGTTTACCGAGCAACAGATCAAGCGACATATCGACCGCATCGTCACCCAACAGGTTGTCGGTTAACTTAAGATGGCGTTCTGTCGTGGTATAACCCACAACCGCATACGGACATCGTTCTCTTGCACAGATGGCTTCAAACTGCGGCAAGTGATCTTTTGCCACCGCCATGACGTAGCGCTCCTGCGACTCATTGCACCAGATTTCCATTGGTGACATACCGGCTTCATCACAGAGTATTTTTCTGAGTTCGAAGTCGGCACCCAATCCGGCATCGTTAACCAGTTCTGGCAGTGCGTTGGACAAACCCCCGGCACCGACATCGTGCATCGACAACACCGGCGACTTTTCAGCCAGCGCCACACACTGGTTAATCACTTCCTGACAACGACGCTGCATTTCCGGATTACCGCGCTGCACGGATGCAAAGTCGAGTGCTTCATCACTTTGACCGCTGGCCATAGACGACGCCGCGCCACCGCCAAGACCAATCAGCATTGCCGGACCACCCAGCACCACCACGGCACTGCCGTCGGGCACCGGCAACTTGTGGGTGTTACCGGGGCGGATATTACCCAGCCCGCCAGCGATCATGATGGGCTTGTGATAACCGCGCCAGTTGCTATCCACCTGTTGTTCAAAGGTGCGAAAATAACCGCAGAGGTTCGGTCGTCCGAATTCATTGTTGAACGCCGCGGCACCAATAGGCCCGTCGATCATGATCTGCAGTGCCGAAGCGATTGTGTCAGGCTTACCGGCATGTTGTTCCCACGAATGGGTGTATTGCGGGATGCGCAAATTAGATACGCTAAACCCGCAAAGACCCGCCTTTGGTTTTGCGCCATTACCGGTGGCCCCCTCATCACGTATCTCACCACCAGAGCCGGTGGCTGCGCCGGGAAACGGACTGATGGCAGTCGGATGATTATGGGTTTCTACCTTAATCTGAATATTGATTGCTTCAGCATGGTGCGAGTAAACCCCGGTAGCAGGGTCTGCCATAAAACGCTGCCCGTCCAGGCCTGCAATCACCGCGGCGTTATCGTCGTAAGCGACGAGTGTGCCTTCCGGCTGTGCACGATGTGTCTCGCGTATCATGCCAAACAGCGATGAATCAGCTGCCTTACCATCGACCACCCAGCTCGCATTAAAAATCTTGTGGCGGCAATGCTCGGAGTTTGCCTGCGCAAACATCATCAGTTCGGCGTCAGTCGGATTGCGCCCGAGCTTGCGAAAACTCCCGACCAGATAGTCAATCTCGTCGTCAGACAATGCAAAGCCGAAGCGCTGATTATCTGCCGCCAGCCGCTCTGCACCACCACCGAGCACATCAATGGTTTGCAGAGACGCGGGAGTCGCCTGCTCAAACAGGGTGGCTGCCGCTGAAATATCGGGCAGTACCGTTTCGGTCATGCGATCGTGCAACAGAGCCGGTAAGTCAGAACCGGCAGCCAGGGCCGGCTGGTCGAGTTGCCAGGCGACCGCACGTTCAATTCGCCGCACACCGGTCATACCACAGTTGGCAGCAATATCGGTGGCTTTCGACGCCCACGGAGAAATAGTCCCCAGTCGCGGCACTACCAACAGATGTACATCAATAGAAGGGTCGCTACCGGCGTTTAATAGCGTGCATAGTTGTTCCGTAGCGGCACTGTTGCCGTCACAATCGATCAGGTAAACCAGCTGGGTTTCAACAGCACCGAGAGGAACTTGCTGCTCCTTGCAGCGGCGCAACAGAGCATCAACGCGAAACGGCGAAACGGCCTTTTCGCCAAACAACACGAGCATCGTGAGATTTCCGGAGGTAGCGGCAAACGGGAACCCGCAATTATGCCACATTCACAGCGGCCATAAGCCAAAAACAAACGCGGAAACCCAGGGACTGGACGAGAGTCGATACCTCAATACCCGCCGGTGCTAATCGGTCGCCGATCTAACTTCGGGTTGTCGCGGACTGGTAGATTTCAATCCATCGCTCTGGAGTCATTTTGCCAGCCAGCTGCTCTATTAAATGTAGATAAATCTAAATCGTAGATAAATCGTACGTATCGTAGGTAAATCGCAGGGGATAGATTCCGGTTGTTGAAACCGGATGCAGGATTTCCCCATATCAAGCTTTGCCGGCACTGCTTACGCGTACTCTTTTTTGAACCAGGCCATCAACGTGGCATCAGCATACTAGCCCATGCGACAGACCACCACATACTGTTTTTGCGATGCGAGATTCATGAACGGCGATGGTGTGTCTTTCTTGCAGTGATAGCCCGCTGGGTAAAACGACAATGGCACGACATAGCCAAGCATGCCATAGCTCATCATCTCTTTAAAACCATGTGGCAGACCACGTCGAATATGCGTACGTAGTTTTTTGATTATACGTTGCCGGTCAGCGGGTAAAGACGCAACGTATTGTGCCGGAGTTTCAGCGTCTGACATTACCATGAATCACTGCTTCTGCTGCGCGTAGTGAATATTCTGGGTCATAAAACCTTTTCTATGGTCATGTAGGCATGCACATAGCCCATACCATGACCATCAGGGTTTTCCACAATCTGTTTATGATACATGTTGTAGTAATGCTCTATGAGCTCACTGCGTTCAGAGATACTGCGTTTAGTGTCGAGGCCACCAGCAAATATACTTTCATTCCACGAGCGGATTGTCGGGAGGTAAGCATTGGCAAACCGCACAGCATCGTTGTGAGTTTTAAAATCCTCAGCAAACGGACACGGCACCACTGCGGTTGCAATATCGCACAATCGCAACCCGGCCTTGTACACCGGCGATTGTTCATCGAGCAACGGTGCACTGAACTCTTCAACACGGTTGTAGTATTGCGGCAGCGTCATCGCTTTGTATTCGGATTGTGAAATGACAGCCTCTCCCAGTAACTGTTGCCAGTTGCTGTTAAAGCGGTCAAACATATTCACACCGCCGGTGTTGCCCAGATAACGCCCCTGCTCATCAATGCAGAAATTAACCAGCACCAGTTTGCCGCCCGGTCTCAACTCACGCGCTCTGTGCAGCAGAATAGTCTGCCAGTCAATTGCTGCCTGTGTCGCGAAGGTCTGTTGCTCGCTGCCGGTTGCACCCACCATATGAACGTGTTCGCTTATCTGACAGGGCGTATTGCTTAACCAGTGCATCGCGGTGGCTGAAAAGCCCAGATCAAGCGACTCCGCCGGCAATACCGGGGTATAAAACGATGCACCGGACTCCAGTATCCGAACGTTATCAAAGCTATTCAGATACGCATCGAACTCCGTCATGCCATGAAGTATTTTTACCAGCGCATTAAAATCATTGTTAGCCTGATCGGCATAGACAATCTGGATATCCTGATCATCATCCTTGCGCAGGTGACCAATAACAGCCCGCCACATATCGAGTGACGTACCACCATCGGCACACCCCATATCGCTAAAACACCAATAAGAGCCTGTTGTGCGGTGCTCACGCAGATCCGAAAGCGCACTCAACACTCGTGGCGTCGCAATATCGATGACATCTTTAGCACCAATAGTGGCAAGCGAGTACAAACCGCCACCGGACATAGTAATGTTATCTGCCTGTACCGTGCTTTCGTTCATAGGTGATCTGCCTGGCTAACGTTACCGCAGGTTATCACTTACCGCTGTTAGTAAACAGTCATAACCGGCATACGCGACACAGTCGTAAAGGCACGAAATAACCCTCCCGATAGTGAGAGTGGTCAACGTTAAACTCTGGGGAACGCTCTCTCCGGGGCTCGTACCAGTTTCAACAAAACCCACCAGTCATCCACCAACTGTGATGACACGCCCGCATAGAGCCACCTCCGCCGCACCTCAAACCCCCTGTCAAGCCCCCAAAGTTGAGGGTAATGGTACGACGCGACAATATGCTGCAAACTCTCAGTCAGGCTGAGATCCAGCCTGCCTTTAATGCCATTTGACACCACTTAACGAAAGTGGACGCGAGAGGAGAAGCCAAATGACATGCCACCATCAGTTTCGAACGACCACCCCTTACCGCTTACTTGGTGTGGTCCACCAGGAGCAACTGAGATTGAACCCGACACCCACCAGTGCTGACGATTTAGTTCGATTGGCCTCCAGGGAGATTTTTAATCGTGCAGACCTGAAATATTCCGACCAGGCACTCTACAGTGCGCTGACCAAACTTACCGTCACCGGTCTGCTCGAGGTAAATCAGTGCCCCGACCACGACCAGCGGTTTTTGTATTCAATCACTGCACAAGGACGCCACTGCTCAAACTGCAAACACTTTGCTCACCACGCCCACGGAAGCGCCAGCTTTAAATGCGGACCCGTGGAAGCTGATGGCAAGATGTAGTTTCTAATTCACCGGCAGAGCATTGCTCTGCCCTAACCCCGGACCAAGAAGATGGCAACCTTCCACCCCAAAACCCGATATGGAAAATCATTCAGGTACGGAAAGCCGCGCTACCAGACCTGTGTCGAGCACTGGCAAAAGGCGCTCAGCGTCTGCAGAAAAATTATAAAACTGCCACTGACTGCAGTTAAAAAACTAAACGATATATTGCTGAATACGCTATCACGTTTAAGCCTGAATATAGCCGGCGTCATCGTCACAGCTATTCGCAGGCCGCCGTTTGATTTGCCCGGCGTTAGCACCAGACAGTTCTATATGAGCCAATGGCGCGAAGATGCAACGAGTATTAATGCGGGGATACCCAGACTGATTTACTGTGCAGCGCGTATTCCGGACTCAATCGGAATTGTGATCACCTGCAAACGCTACAAACCGGCCAACTGCGAATGCTGCAAGGAATCATGCAAATAAACGACAGAAGCCGGCAACAAAAACACTAAAAATACCCGGCAAAACAGCACAGGTGAGCGATGCCCACCTGTGCCAGTGTCATCAGGAACCGGACAATATATCGTAAACAATTCCGGTAAACACATCAGGCTTCATAAAACCGTTACCCCATTGCTCGGACAGGGCGCTAAGCGGCTTGGCAGCAATTACTTCCTCACGAGACTGACCGGACTTCGCCAGCGGAGTCATCGTATCTTTTACCTCTTTTAGCATTGCAATATAGGTTTGCAAATCTGCCTGGCCGGAAATTGGACCGTGGCCGGGAATAATAGAAGTGTCTGCATCGGAAATAGACAGCGCCCGTTCTGCGGCCTCAATGATTCCATCCAGGGAACCGCCGCTGCTCTGATCAATAAAGGGAAAGAACCCGTTGAAGAACGTATCTCCCATGTGCAGTACGTTGTCATCAGAGAAGTACACCATGGAGTCACCATCCGTGTGAGCATGCGGCAAGTGCCGAACCTGAATTTCAGAATCATTAAAGTAAAAAGACACATCTTCAGTAAACGTGATTACCGGCAGCGCCGAGTCTGGCGAGGCGGGCACTTCTCTGCCAAATGCTTTCATAAACTGTGGTGTAGACATTCTTTTACGCACGTTTTCGTGTGCCACAATCACCGCACCCGCGTTGCCGATATTTTCATTACCACCAGTGTGATCTCCATGCCAGTGGGTATTAACCACGTAACTGATCGGTTTGTCGGAGATTTCAGAAATCGCCGCAAGAATTTTTTCACTCAACGGCGCAAACTGATCATCGATCATAAATACACCATCCGCCCCGGCAGACACCGCAATATTGCCCCCTGCACCGGTCAGCATGTAGATAGAGTCCGTGACTTTAGTGGTGGAAATTTCCACATTCGAAAAGTCCCTTTGCGCCAGTGCCTCACTACTCGACCCGATAATCAACGCACTTCCGACAATACCGCTGATCATCGCGCCGAACATGCCCCTGAACGCACCACCACGCATCATTGAAAAAGGAAGCGCTCGAGCGATACCCGCCACCTGAAGTTTGTTTTTAATAGTCAATTTATTGATCCCCTGTTTTTGCATGTGCCTATCTGCAGCGTTACATTACACGATTCCAGGCTGAACCTGCTACTGCCACTTTCATTACGCCGTGTCGTTGTTTACTTCTCAACCTCAAAGCCGTACCCGTTTTTATTGCTACACTAGTGGCTACCCCTCTGACAGAGCACAGACTGCTGGAGGGTAAATTAGTCAATGCAAAGCTAAATTAGTTTCAGGCGATCTGCACTCGATTTGAATGGTGCTCTCGTGAATAATGCTGCCACTTGTTTGCAACATTAATCCAGACAGTCAGTCGAAGCACACATTTCAGCAGAACATTTCCTTTTTCATGGCGTACATTTACTTGCTTAACAACATTTCCAGAATTGTCACACTGATGCTGGCGCTCTCGCTGCATTCGCTGAGCAGTGCAGCCGGCATTGAAAAAAGCCCGAATGATACCAGGGAGTACCGGCAACTCCAGCTGGACAACGGCCTCAAAGTCACCCTCATACACGACCCGGACACCGACGTAGCAGCCGCGTCAATGGATGTCGCGGTGGGTGCAGGCAGCGACCCGTCAGATCGCTCAGGTCTGGCCCATTTTCTTGAACATATGCTGTTTCTCGGCACGGAGAAGTACCCGGACCCTGACGCATACGCACGATTTATTCAGCAACATGGCGGCAGCAACAACGCCTACACCACATTTGCCAATACCAACTATTTTTTTGAAATTGACACTGATCAACTAGAGCCTGCGCTTGATCGATTCGCACAGTTTTTCATCGCACCGTTATTTAGTGAATCACTGGTGCAACGCGAGAAAAATGCTGTCCACTCGGAGTTCACCGGGAAACAAAAAGAAGATTCGTTGCGCTTCTGGTCTGCTCGAAAAGCGGCTTTTAATCCGCTTCACCCGATGACAGGATTTACCACTGGCAATCTGACCACCCTGGCCGACCGCGAAGGCTCGAACATACGTGACGAACTGATCGCGTTCTATAACCAGTACTACTCTGCAAACATCATGTCGCTGGCTGTTGTTGGCAGCGAACCCCTTGATCAACTCGAACAATGGGCTGTGAAGAAATTTTCTGCCATAGAAAACCGCAACGCACAAAAACAGCTATTTGAAATGCCGTTATATACGAAGGATCAACTGGCAAAGCGTGTCAACGTACAACCCCTGACTGACCAGCGATTTCTGATACTCAGCTTTCCTATCCCGAAGGTAGACCAACACCGCTTCACCCGTCCGCGATCCTATTTGGGCAATATACTCGGGCATGAGGGCAGCGGCAGCCTGTTATCAGAACTCAAACGGCAAGGCTGGGTTAGCGGTCTTTCCGCTGGCGGCGGTACAGACACCAGAAATTCGCGTACATTTGATTTGTCTATCGGATTAACCCACAAGGGGGTAGGCCATATTGACGACATCGTCCATGAAGTGTTCAGCGCCATACAACGCATTCAGCACAGCGGTTTGCCGGAATGGCTGTACGATGAAAATCAATTGATCGACAACCTTTCTTTCCGGTACCAGGAAAAAAGCGCTGCCGCCAGACTGGTCCGATCACTCTCAGTCCGAGCTCAGGACTGGCCAAAAGCCATGCTGCTATCCGGCCCGTACCGACGTACAAAGTTCGACAAGCCAGGCATTCAACAAATACTCGACCATCTGGTACCCGACAACCTTCAGATCGTTGCCGTCGCCCCCGGCCTTGCAACCGACAGCACCACCGAGTGGTACAACGCACCCTACTCCATTAATGATATCGACCCGAAAACACTGGCACGCTGGTCTGCCGCAGAAGTCAATCCGCGAGTCACACTCCCCGAGCCAAACCGTTTTTTACCGGAAGCACTGGATTTAATTGCAGATGGAACCGGTGATCCGTTAAAGCTCATAGACACCCCGAAGTTACAAGTTTGGCACCGGACCGATGCCTCTTTCGGTGTACCGCGCGCCAATCTCAAAGCAAACTTCCATCTGCCGGTAAGCGTTACTGATGCCACGAGTCGGGTATTAACCGACATCTATGTAGAAATGATTAACGAACAACTCAACGAGTTCTCGTACGCTGCAAATCTGGCTGGCCTCGGCGCATCACTCAGTACCAACAGCCGCGGAATCAGCCTCGACATGGGTGGATACGCAGACGGTCAGGAAAAAATGCTGCTAAACGTGGTGGAAGCGATGACCAACCTGCAACCGGATACCGACGTATTTGACAGAGTTAAGCGTACTAAGCGCGAAGAGATCCAAAACAGTACGCAGGACGCTCCATACACACAGACCGGCAGCCGTGCATACAAACTGCTGTATATCCCCTATTTTACTGATGCAGAACACCTCGAAGCGCTCGACACAATCTCTGTTGCTGACGTTACCGCGTTTGCAGATACTTTGTTTAACAGCCTGAAGGTCGTCGTCCTCTCGCACGGCAACCTCACCGCAACTCAGACACTTGAACGTGTTGCTATTCTGCAGAAACTGACAAATCCTGCAAAGGCTGCGGCCGTCGATCGCATTCACATGATTCAACTTCCCGAGCGCCAGGAGTACGTCGATGAAATGCAACTCGACCACAGCGACTCTGCACTCACCCTCTATCTGCAGAGCCTGGAAAGAGACAGACCCAGCCGCGCACGCTATGCGCTATTAAGACAGCTGTTATCACAACCGCTTTTCGCCGAACTCAGAACCCGCCAGCAGCTTGGTTATTTTGTATTCACCTACAGCATCGATCTTATTCAGGTCCCCTCTGTGGTGATAACGCTGCAGTCTCCCGCTGTCGGCCCCGGCAAACTGTACGAAGCGGTTGACCGGTTTTTAGTTGATTTTGAAAACAGATTGCTCAATATGACCGATGAGGAATTTAACAAGAACGTCCAGTCAGTGGTTTCCAGCGTAGAAGAACAGGACACCCGCTTACGCCAGCGGACAGGCCGTTACTGGAGTGCCATCGTACGCGAAGACTATCGCTTTGACGGGTCAGAACTTTTTGCAGCCGAACTTAAAAAAATCACCAAAACAGACATGCTGGCACTGTACAAGCGACTTTTTATCGACAAAGAGAATGGTCGGCTGGTCGTCTACTCCACAGGCGCTAACGCCAACGAAGAAATACCGCTTCCGGCAATGACACCGGTTGTCAGTATTGAACAATTCAAAACCGACAAGGTGTTACTCCCGCCGCTTAGCCTGGTGCCCGATATCGAATGAAGTGACGTGAGTTTGTCAATAATGGTTCAACATAGCTCACAATCTGTGAGCTACCCGTCATACCAGCTTTAGCGCAGTCACAAATCCAGCACCCTGGTTCAATGAATAGTTCTTTACGAGCGCTACGTTGTTACGCGCACCTTGATATACCAGCCTGAGCATTGATGAAAACCAGATCAGTTTTTCCAAACCTAATCACCATGCTATTGGCCCTGCTTGCGCAAGCGATATTTGCTACATCAGTTTGTGCAACACCCAATTTCGACCGCCTGGTCGGACATTGGCGAACAGAACAAATACAACCATCAGGTTCAGCAATAGTGATTGAACTTGAAGTAAAAGGAAATAAAACCTTCAAAGGCCAGGCAATAATCGATGGTAACGCTTTCTGGACCTACAGCGGACGCCTTGAATTGACTGGCGACAGACTCATCTGGACTTACCTTGAAAGCAGTATGCCCTTACCTGAAAACTATAAAGATATCGATACAATATTATCGATCGAAGAACAGCGATACACCTACCGCTCTTTAAAAACAGGGAAAATTAATCGCTACGAACGCTCACAATAAAGCACGTACTATACGGGTGTAAAACCTCACTTTGCCGACCCACAACGTGTACGGTTTATGTGTTGCGACGTACTGATCGGTCAGCTCAAAACGGCAAATCACAATTAATTTGCGGCTGGTAAAACAATGTAAGCGACGCTCTGTGCGTCGCTTTTTTATTGCTACCAACGCTGCAGATCTACCTACTCAGTCGCGGGTGAGCTCGCCATGAAGCGATTAAATTCTTCCTGGTCGGCCTTGCGCTGTGCATCCGTTCTGAACGCTTCGAATCGACGCGAACGTTCTTTAATTTCAGCTTTGATTTCGCGAATACGATCGTACTGGGTCTGCTGATATTCATTGAAAACGATGTTGCCGGTATCGTTTTTACCGCCATTTATACCACCCGAATAACCGCTAATCTTCTCACGGATCGCACCGGGTAGTTCCTTGACGTTTCGACCAGTCATGGTCCAGTACAGTATTACCAGTCCAATCGGCCAGAAAAATACAAAACCAATGACCATCGCGGCGATATTAAGCCCCGACCAATGCCCACGGCAGCGCCGATCTTTCCACGAGCGATAATCTGCTCTTTCTACAGTTGAAGACATACTAAGCACCCTCCTTTCAGGGATTGACGGAAGCGGTTTTAAAAGTAAAAACAATGATTTAGTAAGCTGTCGGCTTCCTGCGACAAACAATGTAATCACCGTTCACATAACCAATATACAGACTCCTGCGGCAGATACAAGGGGTTGGACGAAAAAAAGTGAACAGCGTTTACATTATGCATTACACTTGCTGCCATGAAGAAGCGAAAGAAATCCTACCACCACGGCAATCTGGCCGAATCGCTGCTCGACGCCGTCGACGAAATTGCCACCAAGTTCGGCCTTGAAGCAGTCACTCTGCGTGCCTGCGCAAAACTCGTCGGTGTTTCCCCTTCTGCTGCCTTCCGCCATTACGCAGATAAAAGAGCGCTGCTAACGGCGTTTGCCACCCGCGCTCTGGTGCAGTTGTCAGCGTCGATGGCGGCAGCGAGAGAACAGGCCATGTTAAAACAGACCAATGCGTTTGCTGCAGTGGCATTGGCCTATGTTGAGTTTGCTCTGGATAAACCGGCGTTTTTCCGGGCTATGTGGCGTGAAGAAGGCATTTACATTAACGATGAGGCCTATGCGAGCGCAGCGCTAAACCTGCGTGCACAGCTTCAGGGCGGGTTTGCCAATACGCTGGAGGACACCGATGCCGAGAGTCTGAGCGCTCCGGAGTTGCTGGCATGGTCATCGGTGCACGGGTTGTCGACGTTACTGGTCGAGGGTTCAGTTGATAAAGACGCGTCACACAAGCAGAAGCTTCAGGCGGCAACCGAAATGATAGACAAACTGTTACCGCTGAGTACTGCCTGACTTTCACCACATTAGCGAGGTTACGCGATAGGGAGTCACTACTCAGCCGCCTGACTCAGCTTGTCTCGATAGCTGATTTTAGGATGGTGACGCCATAAGCTGGCCGGTTGACGCAAGGCTATATCTTCATCCACTTCAATTTCATCAAAACCACATTCAATGGCAAAGCGGTACTGGTCACTGATTACCCGCCCGCTGGCTCGCAACTTTCCGTCATAACCACGCTCACGCAATATTCTGGCAATACTAAAGCCACGCCCGTCAGAGGTATCAGCAAACGGTATACGAATAATTGAAATTCGATCAAGCGCATTTTCTATACTTGCCGGAATATGGTCAGCCGGACATTCAACTGCAATATCATTATCCGCATCAGTCAAAAGCTCCGCATCAATAAATTCGTAGTTAATGACCGGCAGGTTATCTTTGGTGATCAGCATGGCTAACTCGCAAGCGATAATGAAGAGTCTGTTGCAGCATCATGTTCATCAAAAGGCGGCGACGTTTCAGCCTTTTTTTCATAAATAGCTTTTTTAAATGGCTCGTTACCAACACGATTACAAGTTGCCTGAAACGTCTCTGAGCTGTCTGTGCGTGTATCGAGGTATACCTTAATGACTCTCTCAAGCGCCGGTACTACTTCATCTGCATCGA
>CALHCI010000182.1 GCA_937931165.1 uncultured Granulosicoccaceae bacterium | reverse complement strand
GCGCATCGATGCCGATGTGCGCTTACTGCTGCGACAACTCGAGCAACTGGAATTGCAGGTATACCGCGAAAGACAAGGACTCAGTGGTGTTCGCAGCGCCAAAACCACTAGCGCCCCGAAAGGTTTCAACAAACGCAGCGCGGACTACTTTAGACGATTGAGTGAAGAGGCCACCGGCTCCTGACTAAAGCACACACCCTGGCGCTTAGACGCTGACCCTCTCCCACAAGTGGGGCACAAGTGGGAGGGTAATATCGGGCATTTTACGGCAAAGATGATACCCCGGATGATGGCGTAGGGTGGCATAAGCCGGAGGCGCTTCCACCAGTTTTTGGCAAGATGATAAATGCGAGTGTTATACGCATACAAAGCCACCGCCAGACTGCAGTACAATAGCGGCAAATGACTACCCGCAACCACCAGACAACGCTCAGCGCATTCACTGCGCTAAGCAACCCGGACGCCCGGTGGCTGATTCTCGGTTCAATGCCCGGGGTCGCATCACTCGACGCACAGCAGTACTACGCCCACCCGAGAAACGCGTTCTGGCCCATCATGCAGGCACTGTTTGGCACACCACCTGCTCCGGAGTCTTATCAAGATAAAATAGCGTTATTGCATGGTGCCAAGGTAGCACTTTGGGATGTGCTTGCGCAGTGCAAACGCCCCGGCAGCCTGGACGCCAACATCGACCCGAAAAGCGTCGTATGTAACGATTTCAACACTTTTCTGTCCACTCACAGTAAACTGGAAAAAATTGCATTCAACGGCAAGGCAGCTGAACAACTGTTTAATCGCCATGTATTGCCGGAGTTAGCGTTGTCTGCAGAAATAGCTATAGTCTCATTGCCATCGTCCAGCCCTGCGATGGCATCACTCAACATGCAGCAAAAAGCCAACGCCTGGCGTCGTGCACTATTCACATGAAAAGCTTCCAGCGCAGTCTCCCGTGAGAAACCTGAGATTACTTCTGTCAGTGGCCTGTGTCGTTATTGTGGCAGTCGGTTCTGCTACCGCATCAGCGTGGCAGACCCCTGCGGCGCCCGCAAGTGTGACACTTCAATCCGATAACACCGCAACAGCAAATCGAGATACCACAACGGTACAGAGATATCCTGATGGTCAGCCTTCAGACCCGCGCGCCGTCACTTCTTTTTTACCAGCATTGCTGTTGCTCGCACTTGTTGCAGGAATAGCGTTCCAACAGCGACACATACGCAAGCTAAAACAAAGACTGCAAACTTCTGATCAGGAGCTCAGCAGGAAACAGCAGGCGCTCGACAATATGGCGTCGGTAGATCAACTGACCGGCACCGCCAACCGCAAAGCGGTGACCCGCTTTTTGTCAGAGTTTCAAAAACGTCCGCACCCGGACGGTGAGTTCATTGCACTGGCCACACTCGATATTGACTACTTTCAGCAGATCAATGATGTGTTCGGCTACTTTGCCGGAGATGCGGTACTTAAAGAAGTCGCACTGCGTATCGAAAACGAACTGCGTGATGAAGATCAGGTGGGACGTATGGATTCCAATCACTTTGCGATAGTGCTGTGTAACCTGATTGCACCCAAAACCGCAGAGACCATCATTCATCGAATACAGGCAACGATTGCCGAGCCGATTGTGTTTAATGACACCCAGATCAATGTCACCTGTTCTGTAGGGGCTGCCGTACAAGAAGTGGAAACCCTGGATCTGGCAGAACTGTTTAAGTTAACCGAGCAGGCCCTGCAACAGGCCAAGCGCAATCGTCGTGGCTCGATATTTCTGTTTTCAGAACACGCCCAGCATGCGCTTTCACGTCAGCGCGAAATCATTAACCTGCTTCGTGAGCAGGACTATGACAACCTGTTTCAACTTGCCTACCAGCCGATTGTCTCACTGGCCGATGGCAGTATTGTCGGATGCGAATGTCTGTTGCGCTGGGTCGCGGATACACCGGCAAACCTCGATACCGCAGAGTTGCTGCCAATTCTTGAAATGTATGGCGACATTCACTCGGTAGGAGAGTGGGTGCTCAACACCAGCTTCAAACAAATGGCGCACTGGCATAGCAAGTTGAACAACCCCGGTATGTTTGCGTCTATTAATGTCTCTGCGATTCAACTCGACGACGCTGACTTTGCCGAGACCATCGTAACGCTATCTGAAAAGCACTCCATATCACCGCGTGACATTAGCCTCGAACTCACCGAAACCGTTGCCATCAAACACCTTGAGTCCGGCCGAAAGCAGCTGGCATTGCTCAGAAATCTTGGCTTCGGTATTTCACTCGATGATTTCGGTACCGGTTATTCATCGCTGCAGTATCTGAAAAGCATGCCTGCCTCAACGATCAAGATCGATCAGACTTTCGTCAGAGACATGATTACCGACAAACGCGATGCTGCAATCGTTCACAGTGCTATCAATATCGCGCGCGCACTGGAACTTAAAGTGGTGGCAGAAGGAATTGATAATCAGGCACAACATCAAAAACTGCAGATCGCCAATTGCGATTACGGACAAGGCTATTACTACTACAAGCCACTTGACGCCGATGCTTTTGAGCAAGCCGTGCAGCAACAAAACAGAATCAGCCGCGCCAGCGGATAATCGTCCGACCAAAGCCTGCCGTACAAAACGGACAGTCCGTTACCCTGCCCCGCTCAGTGTGTAACGTTTAACTTACATAACATCCGTCACCTAACGACGATACCTTGTAAATAATCCGTGAACCTACTGATTTTAGTGAAAAACCCGCTTCAGTTGCATCCTTATTTTACAGTTGTTCAAACCTCATACAGTACTGATTTCTGTTAAGATTCTCTGAGTCAGTCGGGGGTGGCCAGAGTGCTGGCAAAGAATTATCAACGGCTTTTTCCGGCCCCTCCGGAGATCAGCTTAACCGCTCTAACCGCTTATTGGGTTGCGCGTGTCGCATCGCTCACGCTGTAACGAGCAAACCGCAATACGCAATCTCACTTCAACGCATTTTTTAACACTAGGAGTAAGCATGTCATTTAATATCATGGATGCTGTCAAGGGCCAGATCAACGATCAGCTCGTCGGTCAAATCGGTGGATTACTGGGTGAGAGCCCGGATAAAACCCGCTCAGCTATTGACGGCGCACTACCCGCGCTACTTGCAGGCATTGGCGACGCAGCTCAGGAACCTGCGGGCGCTGACACCCTGTTTAATCTTGTCGACAACCAGGACGATGGTCTGCTGGACAACATCGGTTCAATGATCGGCAACAACCAATCATCTTCACTGATCGAATCAGGCACGAAAGGTCTCGGTTCACTCATGGGTAACAAAGGCGTTACCGGCATGATTTCCGGACTGGCTGGCTTCACCGGCCTTGGCAAAGGCTCTGCAGGTTCACTGCTGGGCATGCTCACGCCAATGATCATGGGTTTGCTTAAGCGTAAGTCCAGGTCAGACGGCCTGAATGCTACCGGGCTTGCCAGCATGCTGAAAAGCCAGGGTGGTAACATTTCTGCCGCTCTGCCACAAGGATTGATCGGTCACCTTGAGTCCGCCGGTATGGGCAGTGGCAGTGGTGGCTTCTCCGGCGGCAAAGTGGCCGCAGGTGCAGCCGGTGTAGCAGCAGCTGCTGCAGGCCTCGGTTCACGTTCAGTCGGCGCAGTGGGTAATGCTGCCGAAGGTGCTACTGACGCGGCTCGCGGTGCGGTTGGTTCCGTCGGACGCGGTGTGGGTAACGTCGCTGAAGGCGCTACCGATGCAGCTCGTGGCGCTGCCGGCACGGTAGGTCGTGGTGTCGGTAACGTTGCTGAAGGCGCTGCAGATACCGCTCGCGGTGCAGTCGGCTCAGTCGGTCGTGGTGTCGGCAACGTCGCTGAAGGTGCTGGCGATGCAGCTCGCGGTGTTGGCCGTGGTGTTGGTAATGCTGCAGAGGGTGCTACCGATGCGGCTCGTGGTGCTGTCGGTTCAGTCGGTCGCGGTGTGGGCAATGCTGCCGAAGGCGCAACAGACGCCGCTCGCGGCGCAGCGGGTACAGTCGGTCGCGGTGTTGGCAATGTTGCTGAAGGCGCTGGTGATGCGGCTCGCGGTGTTGGCCGTGGTGTCGGTAATGCTGCTGAAGGTGCTACCGATGCGGCTCGTGGTGCTGTCGGTTCAGTCGGTCGCGGTGTAGGCAATGCTGCCGAAGGCGCAACAGACGCTGCTCGCGGTGCTGGCCGCGCAGTAGGTAACGCTGCCGAAGGTGCAGTAGATTCCGCTAAAGGTGCAGCCGGCTCAGTCGGTCGTGCAGCAGAGCGCGGCGTCGATGCTGCTGGCAACAAAGTCGGTGGTGCAGTAAGCGCTGGTCGTGATGCAGTTGGTAGTGCTGCAAGCGCCACATCAAATGCAGCCAGCCGTACCGGCGATGCCATCAGCAGCGGTGCACGCACCGGCGCTGATACCGTTCAGCGCAAGAGTGGCGGTGGCTTCTGGAAGTGGTTGATCCCGCTTCTGATTGCAATTGCTGCATGGTTTGGCTTCAAGAAGATGAATGAGTCAGATATGGACGCAGCGGGTGATGCGGCAACTGCCACAGCCGAGTCTGCAACTGAAGCAGCCTCTGACGCTGCTGATGCCACAACTGAAGCTGCTTCTGATGCAACTGCCTCTGCTACTGCCATGGTAGACGGTGACATTGCTTCTAAAGTCACCGGCATGTTTGGTTCTGCTTCCGAGACACTGGGTGGTATCACCGATGTTGACTCAGCCAAAGCAGCACTACCGAAGCTTGAAGAGATGGGTGGTTCACTCGACGGTCTGACCGGTATGTTGTCTGGTGCTGATGACTCAGCTAAATCTGCTATCGCAGATGCTGCAGGCAAAGGCATGGAGTCTCTGACTCCAATGGTAGACAAGCTGAAAGGTGATGATGGTATCTGGGGTGTATTGCAACCAGTACTTGAGCCAATCCTTGAGAAGCTAAAAGCATTTATGTAATGCTGACTGGAGTTATCTAGTCTCTGGAAAGCCCCGCTTTATGCGGGGCTTTTTTTTTGGTTGGTGGGCTGGGCTTGTGTTTTGTTCGCTGCGCTCGGGCTTGTGGTTCTTTCGCTGCGCTCAGCTTGTGTTTCGTTCGCTGCGCTCAGCTGTCTAGTCATTCGCTGCGCTCAACCGTGTGGGACTTGGCATCCATGCCGTTTTTCGATTGCCATTCCATGGCACTACGAGTCACTTTTGAAAAGCGCAAAAGTAACGAAAACGCTTTTCTCTTAGCACGCTGATGAAGTGCCCTGCGGGTGGCTGCGCCATTTTTTGAAATCACCCTCCATCGGGCCGCGCTGAACGCACATCC
>CALHCI010000181.1 GCA_937931165.1 uncultured Granulosicoccaceae bacterium | reverse complement strand
TCTGCAGTGATCGCCAGTTCCACTTCAAGATATCGCAGTAGCATTTCAGAGCAATCCACCCAGACATCCACCACGGTACCGGCAGTAATACCATCAGCACCAACCACCGCCATACCCCGTGGTTCGGGATCTCTCGGGTTAAGTGTGAACTCATGTTGTGAGCGCATTGGTACGATACGCGGATGCCCCTCCATAGTGACATCGACAATGTCGTGACGCTCAGCCCATGAACCGGGGCCAACACCTGCAAGCATCGGATCACCCTGCGGGACAAACGGTGATCCCATCGGCACTCTTGACTTGATTAGTGGATGCTCGCGTCGGTCGCCGTTGTCGCGCGGTGCCTGTACAGTGCGACCGTCCATCAGACGAAACGTTTTGGGTGTCGGTACCGGGGGAATAGTGAACACCTCGTTGCGGTACGGGTGTTCAGAAACCAGCGGATAGCCTTCGCGTTTATCTTCACGGTGCAGGTAGTAGATCAACGCAAAGAAAAAAATCCAGAATACGTATAACACCACCTGAGCCACATCGAGGTAGGCGGTCAGCGCACCAGTAGGCATAGTGCAGTACTCCTGTGTCTAATGTTTGTAGTTGCGCCTGAATGACTCATCCGGGGAATGCCACCAGGTTTAAGTTTTTCTGTGGTTGTGCATGTGCCCAGCGCCCGGCCAGCGGACCAATGATGACAAGCGTCATAAACAGCAGCACCAACTCAAGTAAATACACAGCGTGATAACCGGTATCGATTAGATTTAAGGTACTGCCGAATCGATCATTGAGTGCCAGCTGAGTAACACCATCGCGCACTGCACCACCAACAAAAATCGACACACCCGCTGCAGTGGTTTGCACCGCTCCCCAGGCACCCAGCGCCAGACCGGCATCGCGACCATCGCTTCGGGCCATTTCTGCCACCAGCATACTGACGGAAAACAAACCGGCACTGATACCAATCAGCAGCACACCGGATTTAAACAACGCGGGCGAACCAAACGGTGCGGCGAAAATTACGGCAACAAAAGCAAACAAACCCAGTGTTACACCATAGGCAGCCAGTCGACACGGTTCCGCCGATGCAAACCGCGATGCCAGCGCGACACCGATTAAGGTGCCGGTCACCAGCATTGCGGTTAATCGGGTGGTACCGCTGACATCCATATGGAGCACTTGTCCACCAAAGGGCTCCAGCAAGATATCCTGCATGCTGAAAGCTGCGGTGCCGAGCGCCAGTGCCCAGAGGAAACGCCGGGTTTGATCTTTACCTAAATAACGCCGCCAGCTCTGACCAAAAGAGTCGCGGCGTCGTTCGGGGTGTGTGATGACGGGGTTGTTCACTTCCTGCTTCCACACTGCTATGACATTAAGCAGCAACACAGAAACCGCACAACCCTGAATGACCTGAATAAGTTTTATGCTTGAGAAGTTGCTCAGCAACTGCGCCAGTATCAACGCACTAACAACCATACCGGCTAACAGCATGACAAACAGCAGGGCGACCACGCGAGTCTTGCTTTGCGCCGGCGCAATATCTGTCGCCAGTGCCAGTCCTGCCGTCTGCACGGTGTGCATGCCGATACCGACTAATAAAAAGGCAATCATGGTTGCACACTTTGCAAACCACAGTGGCCAGTGCGTGTCACCTGATAACAGAATAAGTGCAAACGGTAGCAGTGCCAGCCCACCGAATTGCAGCATCGAGCCGATAAAAATAAACGGCACACGACGCCAGCCAAGATAAGAGATGTAGCTGTCTGAACGATACCCGATCAGCGCTCGCAGTGGCGCGATCACAAGTGGCAGTGCAATCATAGCCGACACAAGCATGGCAGAGATGCCAAGCTCTACAATCATCACGCGGTTGAGCGTGCCGTTCAGCAGCACGAAGGTCATGCCTGCACCAATCTGAAATAACGCCAGTCTCAAAATGCGGGACAACGGCAAGTCTTTAGACGCAGCATCGGCAAACGGCAACAACCGCGGTCCGTGTTGTCGCCAGAAGTCGAGACTTGCGCTGCGATCACTCATTGGCGATTCAGCACCTGCACATGGGTTTTATAAAAGCCACTGTCGATACGACAATCTGTTCCGCGTTGCCAGTCGGCTAACGCGACCGACTGATCAATCTCACGATGCATGTGCGCAACAGAAATAGGCACAATCGCAGGAGAACGATCTTTTTTGGGAAACAGTTTTCCCGCCCGATGCATGACTGCAAGCATCGGTGTACGAGGGGCGAACGTAAAAGCAATACCGTGCCGGCTTTGCGCCGCCAGCCGTGCTAGTGCATTGATAGCATCGACAGGTTCATAGTGAATAAGTGAGTCCATGGCGACGATATAATCGAAATCGCCAAGTGCGCCGTTGAGCATATCGCCGCTTTGGAAAGTGATTTCACCGGTGACCTGTTGCGATGCCGAACGTTGTTTGGCAAGTTCAACGAGCTTTGGCGACAAGTCCACAGCAGTAACCCTTGCACCGCGTTTGGCCAGTTCAATAGCCAGTGCACCGGTGCCACAGCCGGCATCGAGTACGTGCGTATTGCTAAGGTTCTTCGGCAGGGCAGACAATATGGTGTTCAAGGTTCTTTTACGCCCTGCCCTGACCGTTGCCCGAATGCGCGATACCGGCGCTTCACTGGTGAGCCGTTTCCACGCATCAACCGCTGTTTCATCGAAATAACGAGCGATTTCGTGGCGTCTGTTTTCGTAACTGGTGTCGATCATAAGAATAACTCCGGCTAATATTCCAGTTAATCAAAGCCAAGCAAGTCAAAGATCTCGCGGTCACGCATTGGTGAGGCGATCAGTGGATCGGTGCCATCCCACAGAGACTGTGCAAGACGCAGATACTCCTGCTGAACTGCTTCGAGCTCTGGTGTTGACTCCATTTCAAACAAGGTGGCTTTCTTTAACCGGCTGCGGCGTATCACGTCGAGATCAGGAAAGTGAGCCAGGGTGTTCATACCGACTTCGCGGTTAAACCGTTCAATTTGATCGGTCCCGGCACTGCGATTGGCGATCACACCACCAAGCCTGACCGGATAGTTTTTCGATTTCGCTTTAATGGCGGCGACAATTCGGTTCATTGCGAATATAGAATCAAAATCATTAGCCGCGACCACCAGCGCCCGCTGCGCATGCTGAAGCGGTGCTGCGAATCCACCGCATACCACATCGCCGAGGACATCAAAGATCACCACATCAGTGTCTTCCAGCAGATGGTGTTCTTTTAACAGTTTTACTGTTTGCCCGACCACATAACCACCGCAACCGGTGCCTGCCGGCGGGCCACCTGCCTCCACACACATCACTCCGTTATAGCCTTCAAACACAAAGTCATCGGCGCGCAGTTCTTCAGAGTGAAAATCAACCGATTCGAGAATATCGATCACCGTCGGTGTTAACTGTTTGGTCAGCGTGAAGGTAGAGTCGTGTTTTGGATCGCAGCCGATTTGCAATACCCGCTTGCCAAGCTTGGCAAAAGCCACGGATAAATTCGACGACGTGGTGCTCTTGCCGATCCCCCCTTTGCCATACACTGCAAAGACTTTAGCGTTGTCGATATGGACAGTGTCGTCGACCACCTGAACACTGCCAGCACCGTCTACTGGGGGACCTGCGGATTTGATTGGAATAAACTTGCCCGACGAAGACGGGAGTGGTTGCGCGCTCATGCGTGTGCCCCTTCAACTATACCTTCCAGGCGGTCTTCAAGATCTTCCCCGGCGGCCTGGAGTGCGGCGAGAGTTTCTTCATCCGGTTGCCAGTAGTCGCGCTCATGCGCTTCGACCAGTCGATGAGCCACACGAACAGATGCTTCCGGGTTTAAATCGGCCAGCCGGCTGCGCAGGTTTTCATCAAGAATGAATGTATTGGTCAGTTGCTGATACACCCACGGCTTGACCTGGCCTGTGGTGGCAGACCAGCCAACGGTGTTTGTGATGTGCATTTCGATGTGCTTGACGCCTTCGTGGCCATGGTCGAGCATTTGTTCGTACCACCTGGGGTTGAGGACACGGGTGCGGGTCTCAAGCTCAACCTGCTCTGCCAGTGTGCGTACACTGCCTTTGCCCATGGTGTCATCACTAATGTAAACCGTTGGCGCTGTGCCACGCGCCCTTTCGACACAACGGCTAATTCCACCAAGCGTATCGAAGTAGTGATCAATAGTAGTCACACCGATCTCTACCGAGTCGAGATTCTGGGCGGCCAAATCAACTCGTGACAACACGTTGTTAAACAGTGCGCTTTGCTGTGCGCTGTCGCCATTGCGACCGTATGCAAACGACTTGCGGTTGGAAAAAACATCGGCCAGTTCGTTTGCGTCAGTCCAGCTGCCATCATCGATCAGATGATTCACATTGGAACCATAAGCACCATCGGCGTTACTGAACACCCGCAGCGCTGCTGTTTCCATATCACACTGATGTTCTTCCATGTAGGCAAGTGCATGTTTACGTATGAAGTTTTTTTCAACCGGTTCGTCGACAGCGGTGGCAGCAAGGTAAGCTGCTTCTGCCAACAGACGTGTCTGCTGTGGCAACAGATCGCGAAAAATACCCGACAGGGTGACGACCACATCAATCCTCGGGCGACCGAGTTTATCCAGGTCAATCAGCTTTGCACCACACAGCCTGCCGTAGTTATCAAAACGTGGTTCGGCACCGATTAATGAAAGCACCTGGGCAATCGGGGAGCCCTCGGTCTTCAGGTTATCCGTACCCCACAATACAATCGCAATGCTTTGTGGATAGTCGCAGCCTTCGGCAATGTGCCTTTCAATCAAACGTTGAGCCGCTATTTCACCACTGCGCAGCGCACTCACACTCGGCATTCGATACGGATCAAAACCGTGTAGATTGCGTCCGGTTGGCAGAATTTCCGGTGCCCGTAACAGATCACCACCCACTACCGGTTTGATATAGCCGCCGTCAAGTGCATGAATGATCGAATCGAGTTCGGTTTCGCGTTGCAGTGATGCATCGAGTGATTGCAGCGTGCTGCAGATGTTTTGCCTTATATCATCCGGCAAGTCGACAGACGGTGCCGCGCTGTTGTCCGGGTGAATGCTGCTACCTGTGGCAAGTGCTACCAGTGCTTCGGCATAGTCGGTAGATTTTTCATGCTGTGAAAGCTCGACACAGGCGACCGCGTGTAACAGATCTTGCCGTTCGGCCGCATCGGGTGTTTTTCCAACTACATGTAGTCCGTGCGGTATAAAGGCCTGTTCAAATTCAATCAGTGCTTCACGGCAGGCGGCAACATAGGCATCACCACTATCAGCATGCACTGTCAGTTCTAGCGCTTCAGCCTGTGATGTGATGAGCGCTAAGAGCTCCTGCCGCGTATTTTGCTCGTCGGGGGTACACTGACGGTAGCGATCTATAGTGGCCTTTAAATCGAGCAAACCTTTGTATAGCCCCGCATGAGTAACCGGTGGTGTCAGGTAGCTAATCAGGGTGGCGGCAGCACGACGTTTGGCAATGGTGCCCTCCGATGCATTGTTGGCTGCGTACAGGTAGTAATTGGGTACGTCGCCCAGCAAGCGTTCCGGCCAGCAGTCAGCCGATAAACCGACTTGTTTACCCGGCATAAACTCAAGCGCACCATGGGTGCCGAAATGCAGCAGCGCATGGGCTTTGAAATCTTCACGCAGGTAGCGATAAAACGCAGAGAAAGCATGGGTAGGTGCAAAACTGTGTTCAAACAGCAATCGCATCGGGTCGCCCTCATAACCGAAGGCCGGTTGCACCGCCACCAGTACGTTGCCAAACTCCCTGCCGAGTACTAGCAGGTGGTTACCGTGGCGGTTGTGTCCACCGGGCGCCGGCCCCCAGGCAGCCTCAATATCGTCGAGCCAGGTTTCGCGGCGAACATAGTCGTCTGCCGAAATTCGTGCCGTCACATTGGCATCGGCGCCGTAGTCTTTGGCATTGCCGTAAAGCACCGCTTCACGTAATGCGTTTACATCGGCCGGCAAGTCGACGGTATAACCGCTTGCGTGCATTTTTTGCAGTGTGTTGTAGAGCGACTCAAACACCGACAGGTGTGCGGCACTGCCGACTGCACCGGAGTTGGGGGGGAAGTTAAATATCACCAGTGCCACGCGTCGTTCAGCTCTGCTGCTCCTGCGCAAACTGACCAGCCGGTCCACACGCCGGGTTAGGCGTTTTACCTGCGACATCTGCGGAAACATATCGACTTGATTGACACCATTGCTGCCATTGTCGGTATCGGCGTCTGACTCACTGCGACCGCCAAACACCATCGGGTTTAGCGCACCGTCGAGTTCCGGAATAGCGACCATCATGGCCGACTCTACCGGCAACAGTCCGCGTTCACTGTTTTGCCAGTTCTCAAGCGTCTGAAATTCAAGACCCATGGCAGCGAGATACGGGATGTCCAGCGCTGCCAGTACTTCCTCTGCAGCACTGGCATCGTTGTAGGCCGGACCACCGACCAGTGAAAAACCGGTTAGCGACAGCAGCACATCGATAACAGGTTTGCCATCTTTGACAAAAAACTGTTCGATCACAGGTCGCGCATCGAGCCCCGAGGCAAAGCCCGGTATTACCTGATAGCCGTTTGATTCGAGCTGTTCGATCACCGCGTTATAGTGATGAACATTGCCTGCCAGTACATAAGAGCGCATCAACAACAGGCCGACCCGGCCTTTAACATTGTCAGGTGCGAGGCCGACAACCGCAGGTAACGCCTCTACGCGATCAACCATTCCGTCGGGGTGGTCAGCCGTTGCATCAGGCAGACGCGGGTGGTAAAGACCGACATCGTAGTATTCCCTGGGTAACTCAACATTTAAACGGTCACGCAAATGTTCATCACTGGCGTACGTGTTTACCAGCATGCGCACCATGTTGGAGACATTGCGTTCTGAGCCTGCCAGCCAGTATTGCAGCACCAGAAAGTATTGACGAATATCCTGTGCCGTACCCGGAATGTAGCGCAGTATTTGCGGCACACGGCGCAGCATTGCCATTTGCAGTTTGCCGCTTTTGACTTTCTTCTTGCGCGAGCTTTTACTTCGCAGGCGCTTAAAAAAGGCTTTCGCACGGCTGTCACCACCGTCGAGAGCAAAGCGCCCCATACGCGTGAGCTTCACCACATCACCGGCGCACATGCAACAGACCATCGCATCACACTGATCTCGTCGTGCACGCAACTGATCTATTACAGCATTGATGTGGTCTTCCATAAACAGCATGGTGACAACAACAATATCGGCCTGTGCAATAGCCGTGTGGCAGCGTTGCAGGCTCTGCGGGTTACGATCCCAGTCACCGGCGGCATGCAAACTTAACTGAATATTCTGTTGCAGCAATTCGTTGTTTACACGTGCAGCGGTACTGGCCAGATGGCTGTCGAGAGTAACGATGGCAACGCGCATCGTATTATCTGCTGTAGTGTGCTTTGGCATCATACAGCGTCTCTATAGTGATGGTGGCAAGTCCGTTGTCGACGGCATAGCGCTCGGTATTTTTTCGCGCTTTGCCACGTACGAAGAATGGAATTTTTTTCAATTCCTTTTCAGCATCTACCGCCCAGTTCAACGCATTCGAAACCTCGACTGCACCACCGGGTGGTTCAACGGCACTGTTGGCAGATTCGGCGAACTGCGGTACCGATGCAGTAGCATCGGCTAATGTTTGTGTTAGCGGCTGGCCATGACTCCCCAGATGTGATGGTGTCGCAGTGCCACTAAACTCAAAGTCTTCGGTAAACATGCCGAGCAGATGTTCTTCAAGGCCCATCATTAACGGATGTACCCAGTTGTCAAAGATCACGTTAGCACCTTCGTAACCCATTTGCGGTGCATAGCGGGCAGGTACGTCCTCCACATGAAACGGTGCAGAAATCACACAGCAGCCAACGCCGAGACGCTTGGCGATATGCCGTTCCATCTGCGTGCCGAGTACCAATTCGGGTTCGCTGTCGATGACTGCCTGTTCTACTTCTAGGTAATCGTCCGTAATGAGTGCATCGACACCGTAGCGTCTGGCACCCTCGCGAACATCACGTGCAAACTCACGACTGTAGGTGCCGAGCCCAACGACTTCAAAGCCGAGTTCGTCTGATGCAACTTTCGCTGCAGCCAGTGCATGGGTAGCATCACCAAAAATAAACACGCGTTTACCAGTGAGGTAGTTTGAGTCAATGGAGCGGGAATACCACGGAAGGCGTGACGCATCGGCGTTGAGAACCGGTCCGGCATCGACACCAACGGCATCGGCGACTTCCTGAATAAATTCTCGTGTGGCAGTCACACCGATGGGCACGGTGTTGATGCAGGGCTGACCGAATTCGCGCTTCAGCCAGTCACAGGCAGCACGCCCTACTTCAGGATATAAACACAGATTGACACTCGCTTCAGTGAGCTTGGCGATGTCTTGCAGCGTTGCCCCCAGTGGTGCAACCGCATTGACCTCTATCCCCATGGTGTTGAGCAATCGGGTAATTTCAGTGACATCATCACGACTGCGAAAGCCGAGTGAACTCGGACCAATAAGATTCACCAGCGGCCGCGGATTGGTTGGGGCACTAGCCGTGTTTTTTTGTTCCCTGCGTGCTTTTGCCTGTGGTAACAGTACCGCACGCACCAGCGCATAGAGTGTCTCACTGGCACCATAGTTTTCTTTGCGTGCATAGGCCGGTAACTCCAGCGCCACCAGTGGCACATCGAGTGACATGCCATGCGCCAGCGCGCCAGGCTGATCCTGTATCAGTTCTGCTGTACACGACTCGCCGACAAACAACACTTCAGGTTTAAACCGCTCAGCGGCTTCATTGACAGATTCGACAAAAAGATTGGCGGTATCCCCACCGAGATCGCGCGCCTGAAATGTGGTGTAAGTCACTGGCGGACGATGATCCTGACGTTCAATCATCGTAAACAAGAGGTCGGCGTATGTATCCCCTTGTGGTGCGTGTAACACCAGGTGCGCGTTTTTCATTGAGTTGGCGACACGCATTGCACCAATATGCGTCGGACCTTCATAAGTCCACAGCGATAACTTCATACCGGCACACTCAGTAGGTTGCGCCGTTTAAGTGGTTTGGCAAATAGTGCGGCAAGATCAGCCGCCTGTTCGAACCCGTGTATCGGGCTGAACACCAGTTCTATACTCCATTTGGTGGCAAAGCCTTCCGCCTCAAGCGGATTGCCAAGCCCCATGCCGCAGACCGTCAAATCCGGTTTGTCGTTGCGTAATCTATCGAGTTGCCGATCAACGTGCTGCCCTTCTGTCAGACGGATACTGTCGGGTAGTTGATCGAGTTCGCTCTGCACCAGTTGCCTGTCCAGGAACGGCACTCCAATTTCGATGATATCCATGCCACACTCTCGGTGTAGGAATCTCGCCAGTGGTATTTCGAGTTGTGAATCTGGCAAAAAAGTTACTGACTTTCCTGAAAGTTGAGGCACCACTTTTTGCAGCGCGATACGAGCGCGGGCTGTAGGTGCTTCCATGACGCTGTCAAACGTTTCGCTACTGACGTCAAACGTGTTGGCAATCGCATGAAACCACTGACGTGTACCTTCGACGCCGAATGGAAAACCTGCGTCTATGGGTGTGGCACCCATTCGCACCAGTTGCCGCAATGTATCGCCGACAAACGGCTGCGCCAGCACCACGCGTGTGTGCTGATCGATGACCGGCAGTTCCGATGCGCGCTTCGCGGGCAGAAAAACCACATCGTTAACACCGAGTTGCTCGAACAGGCGAGTGAACTGATCTTCGACAAGATCTGCCAACGTGCCAAGCACCAGCAACTGCGTCGCAGTCTTGGTTGCCGTTGGTTGTGACGGGATGCTTTCAACCAGCGCTTTTAGGCACTGATCTTCACCCTGTGTAAATGTGGTTTCTATGCCGCTGCCACTATAGCTTAGTACCCGTAACTGGCCATGATAGGAATGACTTAGCCGGGTTGCGGCAGTGGCCAGATCGAGCTTGATAACTTCCGAAGGACACGAGCCGACCAGAAAAAGTGTTTTGATTTCAGGACGCCTGAGGTGCAGCTGCTGCACAACTTCATCTAACGAGTCGTTGAAGTCTGCATGACCTGACAGGTCCCGATCGTCGAGAATAGCAGTGCCGAAACGAGGTTCGGCAAATATCATTACCCCGGCGGCTGACTGCAACAGATGCGCACAGGTTCGGGAACCAATCACCAGGAAAAACGCATCCTGCATTCGACGATGCAACCATACGATGCCGGTCAGTCCACAAAAGACCTCACGTTGGCCGCGTTCCTGAATAGCCGGAATCTGTACAGCTTTCGATGCCCATTGTACCGGCACTGCTGCTATTGATTCGTTGATTGCGCCGTCCATCTATGGCACCTGCACTACAGAGCCGACCGGTACAGCGCGCTGTTTTGTCCTGCGCGCCAGCCTGAATTTTATGAGGAACTGTGCAGCGTTGATGACATAGGCGAAATACGCAACGAGCGCGACCCACATCATGGCCGTGGCCGACATGGACGTGCTAAACCAGCAATACAGGTAGGCAGTATGTAACGCGATCACCCACATGCTGACGACATCTTCCCAGAAGAATGCCGGTGCGAACAGATACTGACCGAATACTACGCGCTCCCAGATCGCACCTGTCACCATAATGAGATACAGCAGTGCGGTTTTTAAGAACACTGAGGCTGTTGCCACTTCATAACCCTGACCTGTCAGCAAAAACCTGCATATCAGTAACAGACTGATGACGAACACAAGGAACTGCGTTGGGGCGAGTACGCCCTGTACGACTGTCCACCGAGTACGGTCGCGGCGTGCCCGTTGTTCAGGTGTGTACAAATCGCCTGGTAAATTCAACTACACCCCTCCTCGTTCCGACCAAATGGACATAAGTTATCCAGCAGTCTACGAGACTTACTTCCAGACTGTCAATAAATATTGACGTCTATTTTAATTGACATGTTACCTAGGTTCATCATATCTTTAACGGGCTTTCTGTTTGCCTGCACAACTTCCCGGAATTTGCGTCTCCGGCTTTAACAACAGTGAGATACGTGACAAATGATCGTTCAGCGAAGCACTGCCTTCGACGCCAATACTGCCCGATGCTGTCAAGCAGACTGGACGCTGATTGCGACTGAATCCTTGAGTCACATCCTTAACAGGCGCATACTCGCGACAGCAGCAGCGGTGCGGAGCCGATCAGCACGCCACGACAATGCGTTGCAGCAGTCGAGAACTTTACGGGGGAGAGACAATGGGATCAGATAGTAAGCAAACACCACGAAGTGCAACTCGGTCAACGGAACAACGTACCCCGCCTGACAATCTTGAACTGGCTATCGAAGCTGAAATTTTCCCAACACTCCTGAAGCAACTGTCCAGGAACGTTACAGACCCCGCCGGCAAAGACGATCGCTCCGAGATGACGTGGCTCGAGTCAGTGGCTTATTATCGCAGCCCGCGAGTATCCGCAGCGCAAAGCACATCCGTTGCCAGCAAAGCAAGGTCGTACCCGGCTCAATGGATTGCCCCTGAAGAATTCGCCAATATGGTAGTGGCAGACAGCGAAGCGCCCTGCAAGCAAGTTTTACAGCAGTTACGTGCCGACGGTGTCGACGACAAAACCATACTCCTGGAACTATTGGCGCCCACCAGTGCCGAACTTGGCCGACGGTGGGAACAGGACCTGGCAGATTTTGCCGATGTGACGATCGGGGTATGTCGTCTACACCAGTTGCTGCGCCTCATGCATCCGCAGGACATGCGCACGCTTGACGGCAGCGCGCATGGCGGGCGTGTACTCCTGACAACCGCACCCGGAGACCAGCATTCGTTCGGTTTATTAATGGTCGGCGAGCTGCTCTTTCGTGACGGCTGGTACACCGACATCGACATTGATTCGGTGATTGAGCAAAGCCGGCAAAAAGTTACAACACAATGGTATGAGCTTGCGGGAGTTTCCGTTAGCAGTGAAACGCATATTAAGTCGGCAAAAGCGCTGATCACAGAGATACGCAAGCATTCGTGCAACACTGACATCGCGATAGTGGTCGGCGGCTCCCTGGTCAACGCACACCCTGCAATCGCTACCAGCCTTGGCGCCGATCAGGCTGTCACTGCAGACGATGACGCGGCACTGGCAATGGCACGCTATCAACCTAGCGCCCGCCGGATCTGACTGGTGGTTAGCAGCACTCAGGGAAAAAAGAGATACACTCGTCGCCTTGCGCCAGGTTTAACAGATTAAGGGAACCGTGAACAAGAAGAGCAAACAAACAAGGCAGCCTCTACCACAGCAAGCACTGATGGCTATGCTGCAGCGTACTTCAGACTGGCTGTTCGTGCTGCAACGTGACGGTACGCTCAGCCATGTGGAGTATCAGGCTGACCGCGAACCTTCGGTGAACTTTCGCAAGTGGGAGAGACGCTCATTCCTCGATACGGTCACCGTTGAGAGCAAGCCAAAGATCGAAGAGCTGCTGAAAGAGGACTCCGACGACACCAGTCGCTGGCGTCAGGTAAATCACCCGCTCCCCGATGCACCGGACCTCCCCGTGCGATACAGCGCGTTGTCGCTCGATGACAACCGTGTATTGCTGGTTGGCCAAAACGTCGATTCAATGGCTCAGCTGCAACAGCGACTGGTGCAGGCTCAACGGGCACTCGAAACCGATTTTGCCCGCATGGCACAGGCACAATCGCGCTACCGGCTAGTGTTTGATTTGTCAGCAGATGCACTACTTTCGATTGACGTCGGCAGCCGGAAGATTATGGATGCGAACCCGGCGGCACAGCGGTTACTCGGACCCTACATTGCACCGCTCAAAAGCAACCGTTTCCCGACCGGCTTCGATGATGCCAGCACCGGTGCACTGGAAGATCTGATTCAACAAGCCGAATTGACCGGTCGAGCTGATGACGTTGCTATAGCCAGTAATGATCAGCGTCGTTCATTTCTGGCTTCTGCTGCGCTACTGCGGGACCGACAGGAAAGTATCATCATGGTGCGATTGTCGCCGATGAATGAAACTGACAAAGACAATATGGCACGACTAACGCCGACGCTGTTTGAATCAGTGGTGGCAAGTTCTCCCGATGCCATACTGATTTGCGATGACAGCGGTCAGATACTGTCAGCCAACGAAGCGTTTTCCTATATGGCGCAGTTACCCTCTGCGAAAACTGCCATTGGCAAACCCGTAAACCAGTGGCTGGGCCGCAGTGAACTGGACCATCGATTACTATCGCAAAACCTGAAAGAGCACGGCGTGTTGCCTAAGTTTTCAACGATTATTTCCGGCGGCCACGGCCTCAGCACCGATGTGGAAATATCAGCTGCCCGAATTGCAGACAGCAGGTTTCCGCATGTATTGCTGGTGATACGCAATGTTCAAAGCCGCCTGCCTTCAGCCGATGAAATAATGGTTCCGACCCCGGGCGCTCCGCTTAAAGAACTCGTCGGCCGGGTACCCTTGAAAGAACTGGTGCGAGAATCAACCGACCTGATAGAGAAGCTGTGTATTGAATCCGCGCTCGAAATGACCAGCGACAACCGCGCATCGGCTGCCGAAATGCTTGGCGTGAGTCGTCAGAGTCTCTATACAAAACTTCGAAGATTCGGTATTGCCGAGCACAACACTGAGCAGTAAGCGTAATACTTAATTGACACATAAACTGTCAATTTATATTGACAGATTACAGTCACACAGATAAATTGAGGGCATGTCGATACCGCCCCTCAGTGCCGTTGTTGAATTGCTCAAGCCCATTACCTGGTTCCCGCCCATGTGGGCATTTGGCTGCGGTATCGTTTCTATCGGAGCACCGCAAATTGACAACCACTGGCTGATATTGCTGGGGATACTGCTGTGCGGTCCAATGGTTTGTGGTGCAAGCCAGGTAGTTAACGATTGGTTTGATCGCCATGTTGATCGTATTAACGAACCCAACCGGCCTATCCCGTCAGGCCGCGTCTCCGGCCGTTGGGGTTTATACATCGCGATTCTCTGGACAGCGCTGTCAATGTTGGTGGCAAGTGGCCTTGGCACGATTGGCTTAGTCACTGCGGCATTCGGCTTGTTGCTGGCCTGGGCTTACAGTGCACCGCCAGTACGGCTGAAACAAAACGGCTGGTGGGGTAACGCAGCGGTTGCTGCCTGCTATGAAGGGCTACCCTGGTTAACCGGTGCTGCGATTATGGCTGCCGCCCTGCCCGACCCAACCATTTTAGTGATCGCATTGCTCTACAGCGTTGGTGCGCACGGGATCATGACACTCAACGATTTTAAATCGATCAAGGGTGATCTCGAACTCGGCATACGCTCACTACCAGCACAGTTGGGCGTAACACGTGCCGCACAACTGGCCTGTGCAATGATGGCTGTACCTCAGGTAGTAGTGATCGCTTTGCTTTTTGTGTGGCAACAGCCAGCGCACGCCGCCGCCGTACTGGCGCTATTAGTCACGCAACTGGTGTTAATGCACCGGTTTTTATCCGACCCGCAAGCGCGGGCAATCTGGTACAGCGCTTTTGGCGTCACACTGTATGTGTTGGGCATGCTGGTTACTGCGTTCGCGCTGCGCATTCACACCGGCGTTGCTTAAACCGGGCGTATAACAGGAGGGATTTATGCACAAGCAAACACTTGGTTGGTTCGGCATCGTCAGGCTCGGTCTGGTGCAAACCGCACTGGGTTCAATGGTCGTGTTAACCACCTCGACACTGAACCGTGTGATGGTGATTGAACTGGCGTTGGCCGCGATGCTCCCAGGGGTGCTGGTGGCGCTGCACTATATCGTACAGCTAAGCCGGCCTCGAATGGGACACAGCTCGGACACCGGTACTTATCGCACACCCTGGATTGTTGGTGGCATGGTAGTGCTGGCTGTTGGCACTATCGCCGCGACTGCCTCCACTGCACTGATGGCAACACACCTTGCGTTAGGAATCATCTGTGCAACCGTGTCGTTTACTTTGATTGGGCTTGGTGTAGGGGCTTCCGGTACATCGCTACTGGCACTACTTGCCTCGCGAGTTGATCCGCACAGACGGCCTGCAGCAGCAACCATCGTCTGGGTGATGATGATTGCAGGTTTTGTGATTACAGCGGCAACGGTGGGCGCTAACCTAGACCCTTTTAGTATGTCCCGACTGCTGGTGATCACCACGATCGTCAGTACGATCGCCATTGTTGTCGCCATACTTGCTATAGCAGGCATAGAAAAACGGTTTAAAGTAGTTGCACTTCCGTCGAGCGCTCGTGCTAACACAGATTTTAAAACGGCATTGCAAGAAACCTGGCAGGATGATCAGGCGCGCCAGTTCACCGTGTTTGTGTTTATATCGATGCTGGCTTACAGCGCACAGGATTTAATTCTGGAACCATTTGCCGGTGCGGTATTCGCCTTTACACCCGGCGAGTCAACGCAACTCGCGGGCGTACACCATGGCGGCGTACTACTCGGCATGATACTGGTTGCTGTGATCGGTACCCAACTCGCAAAACGCGGCTATGGCAACCTGAAGATGTGGTGCGCTGGTGGCTGTATTGCCTCAGCGTTTGCACTGTTGGCACTGGCCTACGGTGGCGTACAGAACTCAGGTTTTCCGTTAAAGCAGGCGGTGTTTATACTGGGTTTAAGCAACGGTGTTTTTGCTGTGTCAGCCATTGGTTCCATGATGTCACTGGCCGGTGCAAATCAACCTCGCCGTGAAGGGATTCGCATGGGCGTATGGGGAGCAGCACAGGCGCTGGCTTTTGCTATAGGCGGCTTTGCAGGCACTGCAATGATTGATCTGGCACGCGCCCTGATCGATAACACATCGGTAGCTTATGCTGCGGTGTTTGCAGCTCAAGCCGCACTGTTTGTTGTATCTGCCGTACTTGCCACTAACCTGTCTACCGAAAGAGAGCCTGACCATGCCGTCGCACTTTGATGTTGTCGTTGTAGGTGGTGGGCCCGCAGGCGCTACTGCAGCTCATACTCTTGCTCAGGCCGGCCATCGCGTCGCACTGCTCGACAAGCCAGGGCGCATCAAACCCTGCGGAGGTGCCGTGCCGCCACGTTTGATCAACGACTATGAGATACCGACAGAACTGATTGAGGCACGAGCCAGCTGTGCACGTATGATTTCGCCGACCGATGCTAAAGTGGATATGCCAATCGACGGTGGCTATGTTGGCATGGTAGACCGGGAACATTTCGATGAATGGCTGCGGTGCCGTGCCGAGCAAGCGGGTGCCACTCGCATCAATGGCGCATTCGTGACATTGCAGTCGGAAAAGAATCAAACCGAAATCAAATTATATTATCGACCTGCAGCACAACCACGCGACAACAAACAAACCAATATGATCACCGCCAGTTATGTCATCGGTGCGGATGGGGCCAACTCTGCGGTCGGTAAACAATCTGTTAAAGGCGCAGATAAAATTCCGTTTGTGTCAGCGTATCATGAAATTGTTCGGTCACCGGCCGACGATAACTTTGATGGCGAACGTTGCGATGTGTATTACCAGGGTCGTATTTCACCCGACTTTTACGGCTGGGTGTTTCCGCACGGTGATGTCACCAGCATCGGTGTCGGCAGTGCAGTAAAAGGCTATAAGTTGCGCAGTGCCACTACCCGGCTACGCGAGGCGTCTAACCTTGCCAACGCTGAAACAGTACGATGCGAAGGTGCACCTATCCCCCTCAAAGCACTGAAATGCTGGCACAATGGACGGGTTATTTTGTGTGGTGATGCGGCCGGCGTGGTAGCACCTGCCTCCGGTGAAGGGATTTACTACGCCATGCGCAGCGGCGAACTGGTCGGCGATGCGGTGGATCAGGCGCTGGTGACCAATAATCCTGCAGCACTCAAATCCGCACGCAAGGTGTTTGCAAAGGAATGCGGCCGGGTATTTTTTATTCTTGGCATCATGCAGCGCTTCTGGTATCGATCGGATAAGCTGCGAGAGAAGTTTGTGCATATCTGCAGGGATCCCGATGTGCAGCGATTAACCTGGGAGGCTTACATGAATAAAAAACTGGTGCGAAAAAAGCCAATGGCACACGTACGAATATTCTTTAAAGATCTCGCCCATTTGATTGGTGTAGCGCAGGTACGATAAAGCGCTCAAACTGCCTAAGGATCGGATCACAGTCCAACACAGTTACCGCACAAGAATGTTTGCAAACTATCCCTTATCTACCATTGTCATCGTCACCACACTCATCATTATAGTGGCAGTTGCCGGTGCATTGTTCACACAGATTGGTCCCTGGTATAAAGCACTTAATAAACCGAGCTGGCAACCTCCCGACTGGTTATTTGGACCGGCATGGACGGTCATTTTTATTTTAACGGGCTACGCTGCAGTCGATAGTTACACCAATGCACCCGAGGGAGCGCACAAGACAATCATCATTGTGTTTGCCATTAACGCAGTATTGAATGTACTGTGGAGCTTTTGTTTTTTTACCCTGAAGAGACCAATGCTGGCACTCTACGAAGTCGTATTACTGTGGCTGTCCATTGTCTCGATCATGGTTGTCATCGCCCCCTTTTCACCGCACGGAGCTCTGGCCCTGCTGGCCTATCTGGCATGGGTTAGTTTCGCGGCATTTCTTAATTTTACGGTGGTTAAACTAAATGCCCCGGGTGCGACTTAGCGCCACGAGACTGGACCTGAAAATGACTGTTTTTCTGGTATGAACATTTGCGCCGGGTAATGCGCTAACGTTAGCAATGAGACAAACATCACCATTGAAAATGCCGGCCACTAATACCAGAGCTGTACAATCTCTGTTACTGAAGTTTCCGAACAACTTTTTTTTGTAGTATGAATCGAGAAGCAAAAAAGCCGAGATTTGTCGATCGCTCGCGACTGCGGTGGCACACCAATCTATCGAAACTTATGTCCAGCCCGCGCTTCATTAACGGCGCCCTATGGTTCTGGCCAACGCGCTTTATCGCACGTCGTCAGGCCAGTGAGTTATTTGATCTTGTTAGCGGTTTTGTATACTCACAGGTGCTGAGCGCTGCGGTGAAATTACAGTTGTTCGATGTGCTAAAACAACCGAAAACATTATCTGCTGTCTGCGTTGAAACGGGACTGTCTACAACTGCGGCTACACGATTACTTCGTGCCACAACAGTACTTAAACTGACCAAGGTGCTACCGGCACATCACTATGGGCTTGGACGATTAGGCAATGCAATGATCGGCAATGCCGGTTTGCAGGCACTGGTGGCACATCACGATATGCTGTACCGCGACCTGTCTATGCCCACTACCCTTTTTACCAACCCGGGCTCGACCAGTCTGGGTGAATATTGGGCATACAGTCGTTCTGATCAAAGCACCATCGATCAAACCACCGCCAACGAAGTATCCGACTATTCGAATTTAATGGCGATATCACAGCCGATGATTAGCGAACAGGTGCTGCAGAGCTACTCGTTTTCGCAACATCATAGCGTGATGGATGTTGGTGGCGGGACCGGACGTTTTTTGCAGGCGCTAAGGCAGCGATATCCAACGCTGAAGCTGGGTTTATTCGATCTGCCGGCAGTGTCTGAATGTCACCAGGACACACTGCTGAACCAATTAAACATCAAACAACATCGCGGAGATTTTCTGCATGACCCGCTGCCGGCGGTCTCCGATCTCATCACGCTCGTGAGAATTCTGCACGATCACAATGATGCCGCAGTGATGGTGTTGCTGAACAATATTTATCGTGCACTGCCTGAGCACGGCACGTTACTCATTGCCGAACCCATGTCTGACGGTGCCGGCGCTGAGCGCGTCGGTGAGGCCTATTTTAATGTGTATTTTCTGGCGATGGGTAAAGGTGAACCGCGAAGCTCTGCACGACTAAAATCGATGTTACTTGAGACGGGTTTTACAGAGGTTCGTGTGGTTAATACCCCGTTACCGCTTTTGTGTACCGTAATGACTGCACAAAAATCCACTTAGGACCGAGGGCCTACATCCTCCGACGACGCCGACCGCGGTGTTTCGCCCGGTGCCGGTGTCAGGCCGTAATGCGATGCCAGCTGCCACACATGTTGCGGCACCATAGCGCGTAACTGTTTTGGTTTTTCTCGCCGTAAATGCAGAATCGATTCGATTGCCTTCATCTCGACACGCGCCCGCGCGAACTCCATACCCCGCGGGCCGATACGTGGCATGAGAAACGCCATCACCGGTCTTAACCAATCGGGCATGGTGCGCAGAGGCAAGCCACCGGCCGCACGCTCGACATTGCTTTTAAACCCCGCAACTGCATTTTTTCGTCTACCGGCAGTACCCGGCGTTTGGAGGTCTACTTCTTCACCCAGCAGGCTAAGCAGTTGCGCACCGCGTTCATTACGTACGATAAGCCACTGATCTCCCTCGCCACCCATGTAACCGACAGTGATGTCTGCAAGTGAGTTGGTATAGTCGACACAACTGCGACAGGTTAGCGGGAAAAAGTCACCGGGCAAATTTGCCAGTGGCAATTTCAGAAATGGTATGGTTTGCCGGTGACCGTCGTCAAAACGCAGTTCTACATGGTAATCGGCGCGAAATTCAAGGTAGTTTATGGTCTCTGGTTGCGGGCTCAGTAAGCTTAGAAATTTATGAAAGTTTTTTGTGGTGGTATTGTCTGAACAGGGCGTACCGATGACAAATAATTCATCGAGTTGTTGTTTTGCCTGCAGCGCTCGCAACGCATACACCTGGCATGGAATACCAATCACCGCCAGCTTGCGAATACCGCGCTGCTGAACTTCATCAAGCAAAGCAAGTAATGGCGCGTAACCCATGCGCATGCCACGTGCCTGCTGTAGGTCTTCGCTGCGAGTGAGCAAAGCCGGTACCGGTTTCCACCGATCTTCTGAGTCCGGGACTACCGTCAACACCGCTTCTACCCGCCCTGCTTCCAGCAGCACTTCAGCAAGTCGCGTGGTAATACCCGTCCACTGAGCACCACTGGCCGGCTTTTTTAACCTCGCTTTAAAGATCTTTTGGTGTACGCCGAAAAACACTTCGGCCGCTCCGGCTCGCGCACGACCGTGCACCTGCTGTTCCTGTGTTGGGTAGTCTGGCTGAATAAACTGACAGGCTTTGCCGCAATCAGCCGGCGATGCCCCGCGCGAAACTCCACAATCGGTGCACATGGATCGATATGGCGCAGACGCATCCGCGACAAAGCGAAACACCGCAGACGATTTGTTTTCGGGTATGTCTATACTCAACCTGTCCTCCCAATAACCGCCAGCATACCATCAGGCAGGAAACTCGCGCTGATCTATCACCAGCATACTGGCACCCAACTGGCAACTGAGCCGGCGACCTCGCCGCTCAAGCTGAATGCGCCAAAAACCGGTATACTCGTAGATATGGCAACATCACCGCTTAAGCCTGACCTCATATTGACACTGGACGCGACCGGTGTGATTCAGGATGCGCGTATCAACCCTGCCGACAATGAGTCTTTTTCGCCCGTGAGTCTGATCGGGCAGCGCTGGCAGGACACCTGCGAAGCCTCAAATGCAGCTAAGGCAGAGCGCCTGGTGCAAGAGGCCATCGAGCACGAGATTTGTGGCTACAGCCAGATTAATCAGCATCTCCCCGGTGGTGACAGCGCACTGTTTGAGTTCGTCGCGGTTCGTGGTGACTCAGGGCAGTTGACCGTGATTGGCAAGAACATGCAAACGGTAGTCAGAATTCAGGAGCGGCTGCTGGCTTCGCAACGCGCGATCGAAACGGAAATCTGGAAGCTCCGGGAGCTGGAGGCGCGCTACACCACGCTGGTCAATGCTAGTTCAGACGCTGTGATCGTTGTACGCGAACCCGACCTGCAGGTGATCGATGCCAACACCCAGGCGCGGCGGAATATTGGATTGAGTGCGGGTGACAATATTTCAGAGCTGGTGCTATCAGAACAGGACAATAACAAGCTCCAACAACTGATTGACACCGCACGCCAGTCAGGTCGTGCACCGCTGAGTATTATGGTTGCAGGAGTTGCGCAGGAAAGCTGGCGACTTCGTGTTTCCTGTTATTCGAGTAACGGCAGCGTGCAATTTCTGCTGCAGTTCTCGATACACAATCTGGCCAGAAAGTTAAGCAACGTTGAAGCACTCAGCGGCATTAGTATCAGCGATATCCTAACGCACCTGCCCGATGGTATGGTCGCGGTTAACACCGACGACGTCATAACGCATGTGAACCAGGCTTTTGCAACCCTCGTAAATTGTCAGAGCCACGAACAAATGGTGGGAGAGCCGATCCATCGATGGTTGCAAACTTCCGACAGCACAATAAGTGCACTGCGTGATCGGTTGCATGTCGAGGATCGCATTAGCGAGCTCCCTGGGTATTTACACGCCGCCGTTGACGAAAATACGCAACGACGCCAGGTGATATTATCGGCAAAGCGACTGGCCGCCGATGAGAATGATTTAATGTTAATGGTGGTACGACCGGTAGCAGCATAGCGGGGAAACAGCATGGGCCTTTGTAACGTGGAGTACGGTCACCTTGAGTAGACGCGTTTTGCCATTTGAACGCAGCAGCACCCGCTTTGGTCGTGCTGATCTGTCGAATTGCGAACGCGAAAAAATTCACCTACCAGGTTCCATACAGCCACATGGCGCATTACTGGTCGTCGACGAATCAGCACTTACTATCACGCATGCAAGCCAAAATGCAGCAGAATTTTTAACCGGCAATGCGCTAGGCACTGTCATAGGACGATCGCTTACCGACCTTTCACCGGAGTTAGCTACCTCGTTTGCCGGTGCTGCAGCACGCAACGGCATCCATCCGCGGGTCGCCACACAGTGCGAGTTATCACAACCCGTCGATTGTCTCATGCATCAGGCGTCAACCGGACAATGGGTTCTCGAATTCGAACCCGCCGAGGCACTTGAACCCAGTCTCACAAGCCTGTTGCAGCAGGGAATCAACGATATTACCAATGCAGCCTCTCTGCAATCTCTGTGCGACACCGTGACAGGCCTCTTCAGCGCGTTGTTTGGTTACGACCGTGTGATGGTGTATCGCTTTGCGTTTGAAGGGCACGGAGAAGTGTTTGCGGAAAAGTGCGAGGCAGATATGGAAGCGTACTTGGGTAACCACTACCCCGCCTCCGATATTCCACAAATAGCGAGAGATCTGTACAAACAGACCCGCGTGCGGATGTTGCCTGACGTCAACTATCAGCCTTGCGCCGTTCGTCCCAGAGCAGCGGTTGGTGAACTGGACGATCTTGACATGACGCATTGTCATCTGCGCAGCATGTCCCCGGTTCATCGGCAGTATCTGACTAATATGGGCGTGCAGGCAACCATGGTTGCTTCACTGGTATGTGGGGAAAAACTCTGGGGACTGATCACCTGTCACCATCAAAGCGCCAGGTATATGGGCTATGAACGCAGGTTGCTGGCCGAGTTATTGGCAGAGATAACTGCCACACGAATTGCCGCCCTTGAAGGGCTGTCGCGTGCGCGCGCCGAAAAGGGTGTGCAACAATTCGAACAAAGTCTGATCGAAGCTATTTCGCAGGACGGCGACTGGACCTCTACGCTGGTTAATCAAAGCAACAAGTTATTGCGACCACTTGACGCAATTGGTGCTGCGCTAACGCATGACAACCAAATGCTACGAATCGGCACAGCACCCTCCGAAGCGGACATCAGCGCGCTGACCCGCTGGCTTAATAAAAAGCACGATGGCACGTTGTACTTTAACAGCGCGATCGGCTACGAAGACCCACAGTTCGAAACACTGGCTGCAGTGACACCCGGAATACTTGCCTTTCCACTGTCCAGCGTCCCCGGTGAGTACCTGATCTGGTTCAGGCCAGAGCGCGTGCGCACTATCTGTTGGGGAGGCGTACCGGATAAACCAACCGGTGAAGAACTTACACCACGGACCTCTTTTGCAAAGTGGAAACAAGAGCTTCAAAACACATCCGAACACTTTAATGAGAGCTCGCTTGCAGTCGCCCAACTCATCGCTGCATCCATTATCGATGTCATACAGCAGTTTCATGCAATGCGGGTAATGATTGCGCACGATCATCTCGAGACACTCACAGATCAAATCTCAGGTTCCGAGCTACCGGCGCTGATTGCTGATGCTGACGGGAAAATTTTGCTACGCAACAAAGCGTTTGACAACTTGCTATGGACAGACGGACCACCCATACCACATGTATCTGACTTACCCCGATACTTTGAAGAACAGGCTTTCGCAAGCCAGTACTTAATGGCGCTTTTACAACGCCAGCAACCATGGCACGGCAGCGCCACGCTCGACGGAAGACAAGTATTAATCCGTGCCGATGCTGTGATAAAAAACGGCAACAGATTACTTGGCTATGTGATTCTGCTTACCGATATCAGTGACAGACAAATGGCTGATAATGCAAGGCGTCGGTTTCCAAAAAATACACTCGATCAAATTGGCGATATATCAGACGACATAGATGGGCCAAGCAAGTTGCTGTACGAATCATTGCTGCAGGCGGTTGTTGAAAATGCGCAACTGGCAGCGATGGAAATTACCGACGGCATTGATGTAAAAAGAATTCCAACGATGCTCGAGGGTGTTGAAGCATCTGTGACAAGAACTTCAAAGCTGATTGGCGATCTCATCAGACATGCGGAAGTTTCTACTGATAAAAAGCAGCAGTAACCCGCCTCTTTACTTTACGATTATCCCAGTGTAGCGACCTCCTTCGATAACTCAATGTTGTATCGAAACGCTACAAGCGCCTCTTCGACCACCTCGCGGGTCTGCAAAGATGAGAGCTCGCACCCGTTCATCACTTCGCGTAGCGCTTGACGGTGTTGTTGCAGCGACAGTGCTTGATCAAACTCCAACCAGGTCAATTGGCATACGTCCAATCCTAGATTATTTTGTAATCGGCGGCGGATAATCTGACCACCATAGAGATCACCCAGATAACGAACGTAGTAATGGGCAAGTAGCGGTTTACTGTTGTTTTGCACCAGTGAGATTATACGGTCGCAGTACTGCCCAGCAGCAGGCAACACCGGCAGCGTTGTTTTCCAGTGGGAGCCAACTAACGCGGTGAGATCACGTGCAATACTCGGATACCGATGCAAAGCGCTACCCAGCGAGACGACAGACGCAGGTTGCTCCAGTGCGCGATACACCTCAGCCAAATTGCGCAGATATCGAACGTAAGACGTTCTGTCGATCGAGCCGGATAATAAACTGGCAATGACACCGCTTTGCTCGGCTTCCAGGTGAATATGGCGTGTGGCGGCCTTAAGCTGATCGGTCAGCGGCTTTCCTTCGTACTCCAAACAGGCGGCAGGGTGTTTAATCATAGAAAATTGCCTAGCAGCAAAGGATTGTCAATAATAATAGACAGTGTTTTTTGTCCTTCTATATTGACATTTCAGCGTTTATTTAATAGGTTTCGAGTGACAAGCGCTGCTGTTGCGTAGCTTTACGGCAAACTGCAGTGCAACGGCTCGGCGCCAGGTCGCCGTATCATGCCATAAATATTTGTTACACCGGAGCACGCCATGACCACGATCACTCGCGCCTACGAATCCGAAGCCGACGCCAGCCAGGCGGTCGAAATGCTAAGGGCAGCGGGCATCAGCGACACACAAATCAACGTCATCCGACCGGCCAAGGCGGAGGCCGCCGCAGCCGATTACCTCAGAGCAGGTGGGCAACTGGCCAAAGCGTCATCGGTGGAGCCGTTCGCTGTGGCCCTGGAGCGCGGGCAAACTTTAGTTGCCACAGAGGCAGCCTTTGGGAGTGGCCTGCGTGTCTCACGGATCATGGACGACTGCAACCCTGCAACCCTTGAAATCAAACCGGATGATGACGACCCATTCCATCGGGGCACGCCGATGTCTTTTATACTGGGTATGCCAGTGCTAAGCCGCAACAACCCGACGCCCTTGTCAGATTTTCTGGGGTTCAGCACGGTACCGCGGAATAATAGGTCGCTCACAGCCATAGCAGGGGATGAACTGGTAGACAACAATCGACCCTACAAGGGAATCCTGGGAATGCCGCTACTCACCCGCGGCACTGGCACATTTTTCTCGCGGCTGGGGTTACCCGATCTGGTGAATGAGAGAATGGGCGACAAAACTTTCGGTTTACCATTGTTGAGTCAGCGTGCGGCGCCTCTTTCAGGCGCCTTGGGAATGCCGACCCTCTCCGACGGGAATAAATCACCTTCGAGCTCGTTTGGGATACCAACGCTGGTCAGCGCCAATGACACCACCCCGGCTGATCCCCCGCCGCCAGGGCATTGATACGCTGCTGTGCTTCTTTGTTTCTTTGTTTCGGCCCGCTACCGCGGGCCGTTTGCGTTGTAGGAAGAGCCAAGTATATGTAATTTATATATTACATATACAATCGTCTATTTTATTTGACATTTTTTGTAGCACTCTCTAAGGTGAGGTTACGGGCAAATGTCGGCTACCGTCCACCAAGTTCGATCTTACCCGTGACATCGCCTTTTCGGGCCGCTGACAGCTGCAGCGGTTCGGAAAGCTGTTACATAGTGTTCTTGGAGATGAATATGTCATCAGACTTAAACGATCCGGATCGCGTCTGGCCTACGGGACTTACCATTCGCGAATCGGAAGAGATTCACAAGCACGTGATTGACGGGTCAAGAGTGTTTTTTGTCATTGCCCTGTTCGCACATATCCTCGCTTTTGCATTGTCACCCTGGTTTGGGTGAAGGAGAAACTAGACAATGAACCAAGGTAGAATTTGGTGTGTGGTTAACCCCACCATAGGACTCCCGTTGTTCCTCGGTGCAGTTGCGACGATATCACTAATCGTCCATTACTCCGTCATGAGCAATACCACCTGGGTTGCTGCTTTTTTCGGCGGCTGATTACTGACCCGATGTGGGGGTCAGATGGCCCCCACTGAAATAACCAACGAACCCACATGTCATCGCTTCGCCTTCGACTCGTAAACCACTGGCGGTCGCTGGGACCCCGCTACCTCCCCTTTGCCGATGTCACCACGGCAGACCTCCCACTCGGGCGCTTGTTTCGCCTTTCACTGTTTCAAGTTTCTGTCGGCATGACACTGGTGCTACTGGTTGGCACATTGAATCGAGTCATGATTGTCGAACTCAGTGTGCCATCATCTCTGGTTGGCATTATGCTGGCGATGCCACTACTTTTTGCACCGTTTCGCGCTGTTGTTGGATTTCGCTCCGACAACCATCAGTGTGCCCTTGGATGGCGACGCGTGCCGTTTATGTGGAATGGCACGTTGATGACTTTTGCAGGGCTATCCATTATGCCGTTTGCGATTCTGGTGTTAGCCGGTGTTGGTGAGTCAGCAGATTTACCCGGTTGGGTTGGTTTAATTGCGGCGGCGATTGCATTTTTGCTGACAGGCGCTGGCGTTCACATAGTGCAGACCACCGGTCTTGCACTGGCTACAGACTTAACGCCCAGGCAATCTCATCCACGTGTGGTCGGGTTTCTCTATGTCGCACTGCTGGCTGGCATGCTAGTAAGTGCGCTGGCCTTTGGTGTCTTGTTGCATAACTTTTCTCCCGGAAAACTAATCCAGGTAATTCAGGGCGGGGCTTTGGTCGCTGTGGTACTGAACGCTATCGCCATTTGGAAACAGGAAACCCGGCATTCTCGCCAACACCAGCCACAAGACTCAAAAGCTGATTTTTTTCAAACCTTTACCAATTACTGCTCGACAAACAACGCTAAAAGACAACTCGCGGTCGTAGGCATAGGCACACTAGCCTTTGGGATGGCCGAACTCATACTCGAACCGTTTGGCGGGCAAGTGCTGTCTATGACGGTAAGCAGCACAACCAAGTTAACTGCACTGCTGGCGTTTGGTGGGCTGGTCGGATTTGCCTATGCATCACACGTTCTAGCCAAGGGACAGAGTCCCTACCGTGCAACATGGAATGGTGCGGCAATAGGTATACCGGGCTTTGCATTGGTGGTGCTTTCTGTACCTCTCAATAGCACCGCACTGTTCTTAGTTGGTAACTTCCTTATCGGCTTCGGTGGAGCACTGTTCGGCCATGGTACGTTAACCGCAACAATGAACAATGCCCCAGCAGATAAAACCGGCATGGCACTTGGAGCATGGGGAGCCGTTCAGGCCACCGCTGCAGGCCTTGGAATCGCTCTCAGTGGAACACTGCGCGACCTGGTAAACGTCATAAGTAACAACAACCCAGCCAATGGGTACTACGCAGTCTACGCGATCGAGCTGTGTTTATTGGTGCTGGCTATTGTTGTAGTCAAACCATTGCTTAAACAGAGCAACCAGCCTAATCACCACAACATGCCGGCAACTAGATAGCAAAATGCAGACGCTTGAGATTGTACAACATCCTCATGACATACTCAGGCAAGTTGCCGAACCGGTATTACGGTTTGACGAAAGTGTTCAGTCAATCGCCGACGACTTAACCAGCACACTGATGAGCGTAGGTGGTATTGGCTTATGTGCACCTCAGGTCGGGATATCAAAACGAATTATTGTGACACGACCTGACGCGACACAACCACCGCGCATCTACATAAATCCGGTCATCAAAGCGGAGTCCAGACCCGGGCTTGTGCTCGAAAGTTGCCTGTCCCTCCCTGGCGCACAGGGCACTGTCAAACGCGCCATGAGAATCAATGTGCAGGCGCAAACCGTGTCCGGTGAATGTTTTGGCGAGTCTTTGAACGACATGAATGCCGTTTGCATGCAGCATGAACTTGATCACCTGCAAGGTATCCTGTTTATCGACCGATTATTCTGGCTAAGCCGCTGGCGCCTCAAATACTCTCCGTCAACACGAACCTGGTGGAAAACGCATAGATCCATCGGGTAACAAGGTAGTCTTCACACCACAGAGAAACGTGCCAACCTACTCCGCGTGGTGTACTTTACTCAAAGCCAGAATCAAGTTCCTGCTTTTGCTATTGAGTCTAAAAAATTCAGATTGGTACTTGGTACGTTCTATATTTAGTTTGCCATGGGTTATAGATAGAAATACCGCAATTACAAAGAGCGAAAACCGGTTTTGGTAGGATCTGCGTTGTACGTTATCGATTGTTTACTGTACGTACGATAACGAGACGTTAATTCATTTACGCAAGCCTTTACCGCACTCTCACTTGTGCCATTACCGATTTCGCCACTACTAGCTAAGCCAGTTCTCACACCATTTCTGGGACCTACAATCTCGTGCCATCCTGCAGGCGCTGGCAGTGGCTGATATCGACATATGGAAGACCGCCGATGTCTCACCGGCTGAATGAGTAGAGGTAAACAGTAACAAAGGAAAACCAAAGCGAGTGTATGAAAAAGCCCCCTCAGTGAACAGCTGATCATTGGCCAATATGTGGCGCACATATCTCACCCTACGTCAAACGGCTGCGATAGCGAATGCTGGCTACCGAACGCTCTCCCTTCAAGCACTCAGATACGATGGTAGCTTTGAACTTCTCTGGGGTAGGTGCGTCGTGTCTTGCGAGGCTCTGGCGCGACTGTAGTGGGTATCTGCCCGGGGCTTATGTGTCTAACATAGGTGTCCACCTGTTTTAAGTGGACACCAGTATTTTACCGTTCGCCTCGCGCTGGCTAGTGGGTCTTGAGCGGGCGCTTACGGTGCGGCGCAATAATCACAAGTTTTAATTATGAATATGATTTTAACCTGAATTTAGCTGCGGCAAATATCTGCGCTTTTTGAATGGCGCTTACAACAACTTCTTTACCGGTATATTTCCGACAACCGAATCGAAAAATCCAGCGACTCCAGCACCAAACTATCAGCATCCCTATTCAACGACACTTGAGAACCTTCGCTGGAAAAATGCTCAACAAGATGTGAATCTTGAGAAACCAGTACATAGTCGCTCAAAGAGGGAATCTGCTGGTAGGCCATTCGCTTATCACCACGATCAAACCGCTGGGTGCTAGGTGAAAGAACCTCAATAATGACTTTCGGATCAGCCAACGAATATTCATTCGGCGTTGAATGACCGTCATCACAACGAACAACAATATCCGGATAATAAAAGTTATTTGCGACCTGGACTTTAATGTCACTTTTGTACACCCGGCAAGGACCGCCAGACAAATGGGCGTGGAGCGCAGCAGCCAGATTCATCGCGATTTCATCATGGCGTAGGCTGGCACCCGTCATAGCATACAGATAGCCATCGACCAGTTCATGACGCATTTCCTGCTGCGTTTCCCAATCGAGGTATTCAGCAGCAGTTAGCCTGGGTAATGATTCTGGAGTTGCATACATCTAGCTGGCGTCAGGTGATTTCATTGTCTCCAGTATACATAACAGGCGGATGTTTGCAGAAGAGAGAGGACAGAAAGCTGCACCAGGCCATTTTGCTGTTTAAACCCCGCCGATGACCTACTTCAAGTCCAGGCGTCTTCCTACCCTACACCCCCGGGGCCAGCACAAACAGCGTGCAGCTCAAAACTGTTCCAGACAATACTTGAATTCTTGCGCTTTTAAAACGAAAAAAGCCGCTTCCAGACGGACGCGGCTTTTTCGTATTAATACCCCAGCGATGACCTAATTTATTCCAGGCATCCTGCCTTCCACCCCTTTGGG
>CALHCI010000180.1 GCA_937931165.1 uncultured Granulosicoccaceae bacterium | reverse complement strand
AAGTAATTCATTCGCCAGTACCTGGCTGTGGTTAACGGCCAGAACGACAGCCTGGATAACAGCAAGTACAACGGCCGGCAATCAAATGTGGCCAGGTACCGTTCGCCGCTGCCACAAGTGCATACTGAATTGTGCAGCGGCGGCTACTGATCTAATAGTCGGTCTACTCGTCGAGTTCGCTGTAGAGTTTTTCCTTTTCAACGCGCGGGTATAACACCACTTCCACTCGTCGATTCATTTGTCGGCCTTCCGGTGTCGCGTTGTCTGCAATAGGCAAATACTCGCTGTAACCGGCTGCAGATATATTGGTCGGATCAATGTTCGACTTGTGTTGCATAAACCGGACGGCGGCTGCTGCGCGTGCTACTGATAACTCCCAGTTACTGAAATAGCGGGATTTCAGTCGTTGACCGATTTTCCTGGAGTCTGTGTGGCCGGCAACAACAATCCGGCGATCATCAAACTTGGTAATGATGTCGGTCAGTTTTTGAAGGTTCGCTCTGCCTTCTGCGGTTAGCTCGGCACTACCGGTAGCGAAGAAATCAGCGCTTCCAAGGCGTAGCGGAATAGAGCTGTCTTCACGAGCATTTTGAACGGTGACGAAATTGAGTTCGGCAGCCGCCAGTTCGTCTTCGAGTTTTTGTCTGAGCGCCTCGGCATTATCTGCAAGCCGGTTCCGTTCACTGTCGATTTTCTCGTTTTCCTGCATGAGCGCATTCAAGCGGCCATCACTTGCCTCAAGCTGCTGCTGTGATGCCGCGAGTGCTTGTTGTAACTGGCTGATCTGATCTGAGCTGTTCTGCTGAAAGCTGGCGAACTCCGCATTGGTAGAATCTGCGTTTGCCTGCATCTCAGCCAGCTTGTTTTTCAATGCGTTGATCGTTTCTGCCTGATCACGATTGCTTATCGTTAAGCCGTTATTGTTTGCAAGAAGTTTGTTTGATTTGTCGGTAGCAGTCTGGAACTGTGCACTCAGATTATCTCTCTCTGTTACGAGGGCAGCGGTCCGGGCTGACAGCTTTTCTTTTTCTGCAGTCAGTGCATCAATTGCAGCTTGTAGTGAATCGCGTTCTTTTTGAACGCTGCTTAAGTTCTCTGCCAGTGAATCCCGCTCAACAGACAGTTCATCACGTTCTGCTGCCAGTGCATCGCGAATACCGGTAAGAGTCTGCAGCTGTTGGGCTTGTGAATCACGTTCTGTAAGCAGTGTTTCATTGGTTCTTCCAAGCGCTCTTTGATTGCCTTTCAGTGCAATCTTCTCTTGCAGAACCGCATTGTTCTTTGCAGCGAGCTCTGCCAGTTCATCCTGAAGCGCGCTGTTCTGTTTCTTCAGTCCAGCCAGGTCTGTGGCCAGTTGTTGCTTCTGCGATGAGAGTGCATCATGTTCCTCGCCGTTTTTAGCGAGCTTTGCGTTGAGTTTGTTTATGTCCTTGAGGCTTTTTTCGTACTGAGTTTGCAGTGCTGATTGATCGGCGTTTGACCGGGCCATTTGTTCGTTCAATGCATTGATATCATTGTTCAGATTTGCAATGATGCCGGTCTGTTGTGTTTGCTCGTCGTTATATCTGCTGTTTAACTGTTTATAATCAGCAGCCTTCGCTGCAAGCCTGGACTGTAACTCGTCGATAGTAGATTGCAGTGAGCCATTGGTATCGAGATACTTGTTGCGATCGCCGGTTAACATTGCAACCTGTTTTTGCAGGGCGTCTATTTCCTGATTTGCATCTGCAATTTGTCCTTTAGCCTGAATCAAATCGGCTTCTTTATCATTGATTTTATCTTTCAGATTAACAAAATCGCTGGTCGCTGCCTGAATTTCTGTCACACGGTTATCGAGTTCTGACTGCATATGTTGCAACTGCGTACCAAGCCCATCGGCGGTTGCCTGTAAGGCGGTCTTCTCGGTAGTTGCTTCGGTATGTGCGGTTTGTAATTCAGCCAGTCGCTGTTGTATGCTGGCCAGTTTGTTTTCTGTGTTTGCCAGTTGGTTCCGGGTAATTGCATGTGCGTCACGCTCATCCGCGAGTGATTGCGTTGCGTGCGCTTGTAAGCGATCTAATTCTCCGGCAAGTCTGTCCCTTTCCGAGGTAAGGCCGCTGCCAGTCTGATTGGCATTAGCCAGTTTTGCATTCAGACTATCGATTTTCTGTTGGGCTTGCTGTTCGTCAGACTTAATACTGTCTAGTCTGTTTTGAAGGTCGGCAATACTGGCTTGTTTTGTCTGTAGATCACTACGGGCATTGTTAAGATCATTTTCCAGGGAAGCGATTATACCTTCCTGCCTGGTAGCGACCCCGTTGAGAGAGGCAATACTCTCGCGATCATTCTGATTTTTATTGCGCAGAGCGTCCAGTTGACGGAGAAGATCGTCTTTCTCAGACAATAACCCCTGGTGTTTTAATTGTGCTTCATCACGTTGTGTATTGAGTTCAGCGAGCTGGCGCTTCAGGTGTTCAATGATGCGCTGGTTTTTAAGGTTCTGTGTTTCAATAAGATGTCTTGCGCGTATCATCTCTTTGATACGTAGTGACATCGCATCAATCTCACGTGAATCTGCATCGATTCTTTCCTGAGCTCGCGCAAGTAATCGCGTGTCATCGACTAGCTTTACAGTCTCTTCAGTCACCTGATGTGAACTGGCCTGCGGAGTGAGTTGGTTAACCGGCTCGTCGACTTCATCCGCGGTGTACCCGCTCGTGGTAGCCATTGCAAATACAGCGATCGCAAGGGGCTTGAGCTTGAAAATTCCGGGTACCAGTAGTGATCTGCATAACTTCATGACGAAACTCTGACGTTGTGGATACTGTCACTATGCAATTGCCATGCGTTTTTAGGACGATTCTTTGTTTTAGCTGGAAATTTAACGATTGCCTGACCATGTAAGCTGCAAAGGCGGTAGATTCAGAAGTCATCACGCCGAAAGAACATCCTCCAATACCGTGTATTCTGGATGTTCGTTATCATGGCCTGAGAAAAAGGGGGGAGTAATGAAAGTTTGTGTGTATGGATCCGGGGGTGTTGGTGCGTATTTTGGCGCACGGCTGGTTGAATCCGGAGCAGATGTTACTTTTATCGCACGAGGAGAGAATCTTGGTGTTATGCAAAATGCCGGGTTAAAAGTATCCGGAGTTTCCGGCCCACTGCATCTGCAAAACGTGCAGGTCGACAATAATCCTTCCCGAAACGCGCCCTACAATCTGGTCATTGTTGCCGTCAAAGCCTGGCAGGTAAAAGAGGCAGGCGCTGCTCTGAAAGGTCTGCTTGCAGAAAATGCCACCGTAGTGCCACTACAAAACGGAGTCGAGGCGTCAGATGAGTTGGCGGGTATTCTCGGTGAGCCGGCTGTAGTTACCGGTATTTGTGGCATTGTTTCTTTTCTAAAAGCGCCGGGCCATGTTTATCACGCGGGAGTTGATCCTTTTATCAAAATAGGTGAGAGAGATGGTTCTGCAAGCACTCGGGTCAGTGAAGTAGTTGAGTTCCTGAACCATGCAAATGGTGTTACCGCTTCAGCTCCGGATGACATACGGGTCGCTTACTGGCTGAAATTCATGTTCATCGTAACGATGAGCGGCATTGGTTCTGTTACACGGGCTCCAATCGGTATTTGTCGTCAGAATCCGGAGATCAGATCTATCATGCGGGAATGTGCAACAGAAGTTTTGATGGTCGCCCGGGCATGTGGCATTCCCCTCCAATCAGATTCAGTCGGGAATACAATGAAAATGCTTGATGATGCACCTGCCGAGGCAACAGCATCGATGCAACGAGATATAGTGGCGGGAAAGCCGTCTGAATTGCACTATCAAAATAGTGCTGTTTCCCGTCTTGGAAAGCGGTTTGGCGTAGCAACCCCTGTAAATGATTTTATTAGTGCCGTGTTGAAGCCGCAGGAAGACAGAGCTAGAAGCGAAACAGAGTTCTAGAAACAGATAAAACTATCATCTGCCGGAACCGACGATACAATCATTTATACAAAAACCATTTATACAAAACCGATTAGACTAACAGGGCGCATCTGCCACAACGCAAGACACGCATTGTATTGTGCCCCATTTTAGGATTGCTGCCATACACACGGATACAAATCAGTACCAGGACGGTCACCCGGTTTGAGGCCGTGCTCGGTCATGATGGCACTGTGGTCCGGGTCCATGCCGCACTCTCTGAATTTTATTCGGGCATCATCTCCCAGCCATTTGGTGGTAAACACTTCCAGCCCTGTCTCTTCAGGCAGTTTTCCAGACCCGCCGTGCAAGATGCGACTATTAAAGGCCACACAGTCCCCGGGTTCCATGTCCCAGCTTATAACGCCATATTCTTCGGGGTTTGCGTCGATATCGGGGATAGAGTCTTCTGCAATGCCCGAAAAATTGACTTGATCAACGTCGGTTTTATTGTCCGGGTTAAGATCACCGAAATTGGGTTGATCAAATATCGAATTATCCAGGTGCGATCCCGGTACGAATGCCAGAGCGTTCTCTTTTCTTACAGGGACAAGAGGCATCCAGATAGTGCAGGTGTCGTAGCCCTCTATTGACCAATAAGGTTCGTCCTGATGCCATGGTGTTGAAAACTGTGTGCCTGGTGATCGGATAAAAACAGCATCAAAGAAAAAATTAATTTTTCTGGCCTTTAATACTTTACCAGCCAGCTCGGCGGCCGGGGACTCGTATATAAACTGCTGGTATTCATCGATCTGCTGCCATGCCTGACTATCCCAGAACATGGTTCGCCCTTCGGCATCACGGTCCCAGGTTCGCGCACGATGAGTCGGGTTTGCGCCGTTTTTAGTGAGTCCCTGCTTTAGCAGGTTGATCCAGTCAGAATCAAATATCGCTTTAAGCAGGACGACACCGTCCCGGTGATAGGTGTTGATTTCATCCGGGGTTATTTCACGTGGCAGTGTTTGATTCATTTTTTGGCTCTGAGTTTACCCGTTCAACAGCTCGTATATTTGGTCAGGTTTTCTGTGAATATGCGGGGCTTATAGTATCTTCAAAAATGTTTTCTGTCTTTACAGAAAACGTACCGTATTTATTGGCGTGATTACTCTTTCGGTTTTATTCCCCTTGCTGATGGACAACGTTAGTCATTGTCAGCCGTGCCTGGAGTTGGGCATATCAGTTTGTATCAATTTCAGCAATAATGAGCAATGGAAGGTAATGAATAGGCAAGCGAGGTCTGTATGTTATGAATAAGGTCATCTCAGGGTTGTTGGTGCTGGTCGGTATTATTCATATATTGCCTGTTTCAGGTGTGCTTGGTGTAGAACGTCTTGCTATGTTGTATGGGGTTACCCTGAATGATCCTGACCTTGAAATATTAATGCGACATAGAGCGGTTTTGTTTGGTTTGCTTGGGACGTTTTTTATGTATGCGGCTTTTACGCCCACCTATCAACCGTTGGCGTTTATAGCCGGGTTTGTCAGTGTCATTGCGTTTTTTTTAATAGCCGGGTCTGTCGCGGAATACAATGACGCTATTCGTAAAGTGATTTTTGCAGATGTGGTGGCGCTAATTGCGCTGGTTTTGGCAACTTTCATTTATTTGAGAAAAAAGAGAGACTAAATACACGGAGGATATTCTATGACCAAAGTCAGAGCGGCGACGATAGATGATCTACCGGCACTAATTAAAGATGGAGCAGGTAAAGATGGAGCAGGGCGTTGTTGATTCTGAACGACCCTATGATAATTATCTTAAGGAAGAAGGGGTGGTTTATTATGATATTCCAGCACTTATTACGAATTCAGATTCATATCTGGTTGTCGTTGAAGTTAATGGTGAGATTGCGGGTAGCGGTTACGCGCAAATAAGGCAGTCCAGGCCATTTCACACGCACGATTTTCATTGCTATCTCGGATTTATCTACCTGGAGTCCAGGTGTCGTGGGAAGGCGATAGGCCGGCAGATTATCGACGCTTTAAAAGACTGGGATATCAGTAAAGGCATGAAAAATATTCAACTTAAGGTGTATGCCGAAAATGCGGGTGCTATCCGCGCTTATAAAAAATCCGGTTTCAATGAAGTTTCGGTGTTGATGGAGTTGGTGGTGTAGGCTAACCACGAGTCGTTCAGTCAAAGGTCTTTCCGTCCCTGCTTCAGAATGTGAGCGTTTTCTGCAGTTGCATTATTTTATTGAGCCGTATCTGGCACAAGCCGCGTAAATAGCTCACTTCCTCCAGACTATTTTTTAAGATCACCAATCTTAAGTTTCCCCTAAGTTTTGGTGCCGATAATCCATTTGCAATCCAGCAAATGAGGGTCAAAAAAATGATCAGAAATATCCGTAGCAAAATTTATATCTGCACAATGATGGCGTTGCCATTACTCGGTTGTGGGGGTTCTGAGTCAACAACAATGGCTGAGATGATCAAGCTGTCAGGACCACTTTCCCTGGCAGCGGCGGCCGATGCACCAGTGACTGCCGGTTCAATAAACGTCGTTGACACGATGAGTGCATTTCCGTCCGGTATTTTGGATGACTTTGCCAGCAGATTTCCGGCAGTTTCTGCTGAGGAGCAGTACCGGCGAATAACCTATGATCAAAGCGTTGTGGTTTCAGAGATGTTTGTCGTATCCGGGGAAAGCGCTGACGTCGAGGGTGTGGAGATCAGCGCCGAATACACAGTGTCTGGTAACTATTCGTCTTCCGTATCTACTGAGGAGGGTGTGCTTGTGCCTGCTGCTGTTACAGATGTGATGGCTGTTTTGTACCCCGGTGTTTCTCTAGACGAGGTTGAGGAGCAAACTGACAACGACGGTAACGTCACCTACGAAGGTGAGTTTGAAATCTCAGGCTCGGAGTTTGAAGTGATTTTCGACGTAACAGGTAACCTTCTGAAAATGGAAGAGGAATTAGCTGTTGATCAAATTCCATCAAATGTGTCTCTGTGTTTTCAGCAGGAGTTGACCGGTAATAGTGAAGTTGAATACGAGTCATTTACTGACAACATGGCTGGTGTACTGAGCTACGAGGCAGAGATCGAAGGTGCAGGCGAAGGTGTGTCGATTCACTGCTCGGGCAATGGAGATGTTATTTCAATTGAGTACGCAATAGATTTATAAATTACAGCGTTTCAACAGGAACTGTGGTCAGATCTTCTGTGAGTTCAGGTCTGGCCATTTACCTGGCCGTTTGTTTAGCGGTTTGACTGGCGGTTTTACTGGCAGTTTGACTGGCGGATTTTTCGGCATGATTATGCGGAGTCAGGGGCCGTAGTGCTGTGGTTGTATTCGCCTGGTGTTGGGGGTTGCGACGTCTCTGGCACCAGGGTTTTGATAGTCACTGCGGTCGCATTTTATCAGATCGATAATACCAACCTCTCTGCCCCTGCGATCAATAGCATGTTTTAGTGCCTTATAGAGCAGGTCATTATCAATGTCTGCATGTCGATGAAAAACAAAGGGTGGTGCAAGCGACTCGGTGCTACGACCGACTACCGGCATATCTATCTTTACACCAAACTGATCCACAAGATGGGCATCAAGCGCGGCGTAATCGGCAACATCTTTCTCCAGCATTGAAAGGCTGTTCAAATGAGACCCGCTAACACCTAACTGTGTGACTTCTATCTCACGTGCTTCCAGCCATTCAGTTAGCGCGTAGTGGCCTGAGCGTGAGCTTATAGCATTGACTGCTATTCGGGCGGTGCGACTGTATTCAATCTGTCTGCTGATAATGTGACTGTAGTAACAACCCGCTGTGCAATCGAGGTTGGCAAACACCGGTTTTCCAATAACACACAGGTCTGCTCCTTCAGGAGTGAACAGGTCCGGGCCGCAACACTGGCTGATGATTAGCTGTGGTGATTGCCATAGTTGTGATGGTGCTGATTGTCGTTGTAAGGCGGCTGGAACGTTCTCAACGCCGTTTTTCTGTAGAAACTGCGCCATTGCCTGCCATAGCAGATCCAGCGAAGTTCGTGTTTTGTCGGAGTCGTACCAGGGCAGGGTTGCATTGTAAGGGGTGTTCAAACTAAAAATCGCTTGTAAGACAGGGTAAACCGGATCGAGTTATTCAGCTATAACTGACCGCGCTGTGATTGTTTGGTTCTGGTTGTCAGGGTGAAATCGATAAAGTTAAGTGGCGGCAATCCGGTTGCCAGATGTCACATCCGGATGCTGCGTCTACCCGGGCGTCACAAGTAATCCCTGACAGAGGATGATACACGGTTGGAAAAACATGTGAGTGTGTGGTTCGGCAACGCGGTATAATTGTGAGCACAATTCAAACTGTCGGGTCTTTAAATTGTCAGGAGTACCATCCTTGTCGTTTATATTTGTGCTGCTTGCGGTCAATATCATCAGTATTTTTCTTTGCCACTACATTGCCAGGCGGCGTGGTTCGAAGCCGGTTTTTTGGGGTGTGATGGGCGCGTTGTTTGGGCCGTTTGCAATACCATTTGCTTATTTTTCCAAAGGAGACTCTGCCTGAGTATTGGCAGGATTGGTTTGATTCCGTGTTTGGCTTGAGTAAACGCAGATGACCAGTAAAGTAAATTCTGGCGGAGATTCGCGCGGACAGTCAAGCGGACAGTTTTATGTTGATGAGAAGGGCAGGAAAAGGTGGTTCCGGAATGATGAGGTGGCCGCTGTCGTTAAGCAGCTGGGTGAGTATCTGATTATTGGTGGTTATCCTGAGGATCACGCTAAAAGATATGGCCAGTTAGCAAATACTATTTCTCGTATGCCGGAGTTGATTGACACACTCGAGCAGAATAGTCAGCTCAATACCATTGCCGGTGTGGGTGGCACTATCACCGGGTATATTGAAGAGATTGTTCGTACCGGGACAACGGCCAAGTTTAAGGATAATCAATATGGTGAGTTGCCACCGTTAAGTGTACTTGAACTCACAGCGATCAATAATCTGGGGGCGAAGACAGCGCGGATGCTCTACCAGGATCACGGCATAGACAGCGTGCAATCGCTGTGCGCGGCGCTGAATGAAGGGAGGCTGTCCGGTGTTAAGGGCATTGGACCCAAAATGCTCAACACCATCAGTAGCCTGTGTCAGTAAAACACGGTTCCGGTTGCTCTTTGGAAGCACCGCTGTGTCCAGGTATACCGGTCGCGTCGTGATCTGAATTAGTGCAAACTGGCCACAGCGAATGATTCATTGCGGGGACACGGCGTGATCAGCCA
>CALHCI010000179.1 GCA_937931165.1 uncultured Granulosicoccaceae bacterium | reverse complement strand
CGGGGTTCGCGTTGAGTTTTTTCAGTAACAACTGAATAGTGCTATCGGCAGTTGCTTCGGGCGCCAGTGGTTTACATCTTTTACACGGTCGGAAACCGCTGCTAATGCATTCGGCAATGGTTTCTACAAACAGGCAATTGTAGGGTTTTGGATTTCTGGCCGGGCAGGTGAGCCTGCAGAATATACCGGTTGTTTTGACACAGACGTAAGCGCGGCCCTCGTACTCACTGCTGCGATTGCACAAGGCGCTGTAGAGCTGAGCGTGACTGGGGAGTTCAAACAAGGGTAGTTCAAATAACATGCGGGTAATTTACCAGCAGCACGACTGCGTGTCTGTCTGAAAACAGGCGTTAATGTCTATTGCCGTCAATTACAGGGTTGTATCGAGAAAATCACGGGCTGCAGTAGCCGCTTCGGTGTAGATGTCCGGGCCTGCTGTGCGGCTGCGTTTCAGTATTTTATAGGAGTGATCACCGGTATCCAGCCAGTGGACTTTGTGTGATGTGGCAAGCTTTGAAACTTCCTGATTCAACAGCTCCTGCTCTGCCAGTTTATCTCTGGTGCCACTCAGGAAAAGCATAGGTGTGGAAATTTCCGGCAGATGTTGTGCCCGGCTGACGGATGGCTTTCCCGCCGGATGCAATGGAAACGAACACAGAATCATCGCATCGCAGGTAAGTGCGCCTTCTGCCACGGCATGCGTTGCCATGCGACCGCCAAAGCTGTGCCCACCGATCAGCAGCGGAAAGCTGGTGTTGGCCTGGAGGTGTTTTGCGACCTGTGTAATGCAGCTTATTGAAACCGCTTTTGAATCGACACGATTACGTCCGTTTTCCTTAAACGGAAAATTAAAACGCATTGTCAGTATATTTTGAGAAGCAAAGGCGCTGGCCAGTGCCTGCATGTGTGCATGTTTGTGGTCTGCACCGGCACCGTGAGCCAGCAGCAGGGCGTGGGTTGCAGACTGTGGCTCAGTCACCGTTGCCGATAAGCTACCTTCAGATGTGTCGATGGAAAATTCGGTTTCTTGCATAGTACTGTGAGATGATCCGTAAGGTGGTCAGTGACTGTTGCTGTGTATTACGCTCAAACGTCGCCCGTGTTCGCCGTGTTTAAGTGGTACTTGCCCCGACCTGATTTAATCAGTACCTCGTCTTCTGTCAATTGTTTCAGTACACGATAAACCGTTTCAGGTGCAAGTGCGATGGTGTCGGCGAAGGAGTGAATATCTTCTACCAGCATGCCGTCGTGCAGGGCTGCAATAATACGTTCATCTGCTGCCCGTATCGACAGTAACTCCACTTGTCGTCTACTCACCTGTAGCTGGTGGGCAAAGCGTTGCAGCATTGCACTGGCAAATGGTTTGTCCTGATTCAGCAGGCTAAGCACAGCGCCTTTTTTGCATTCTACTACTACCGATTTACACAAGGCGCTCGCGGTGCAATGGTAGGTTTCCGAAAAAACTGCAGCCTCTGCAAACGTTTCTCCGGGGTGTGCCCGGTGAATAACAATGGTATGTCCGGTCTGTGTTGTTCGGCGAAGGATAATTGCCCCTTCAAGTAAAATGAAGAGGCCTGTGGTCGCTGAAGATTGAGTGAATAATGTTTCGCCACTATCCAGTGTTTTAACAACAGTGTCGTCTCTGTCGATGTGCGATAGCGGGGCTGGCAGTGGGGTCTCTGACATGACTCAAATCATATTCCTGATCACGTGTTTACTACATTATCAATAAAAACAGGTAGCGGATACAACAATGAAAACACATGTCACCGGTATTGCGATTGTTCTGGCTATTGTTCTGGCTATTATGTTGGGAGTGGCGGTTTTTGTTAAGGGACGTCATATCGCACATCCAGGTAACCATGCTGTTAGTTCAGGGCACGCCCATATTGGCAGAGACCAGCTCCCGAAAGAGGGCGGTCAGTCGGCGTTTGCAGCGCTTTCCGAGATTGTAGGTCTGCTAGAGAACAATCCTGACACTGACTGGCAACACGTCAATATTGATGCGCTACGTGATCACCTGGTAGACATGAACAGATTGGTAATGAGCAGTCGTGCACAGAGTGTGGTCAGTGACAATGTGGTGCAGTTTACCGTGGTGGCAGAACCTGAGGGTAACTCGGCTACAGTGGATGCGATGCACCGAATGGTACCGGCACATGCAGCGTACATTGAGCAGAGTCGGGGCTGGAGCATTGATACGCAATTAAGTGAGCGTGGTGCAGTGCTCGACATATCGGTTGAAAACGAAGCAGACACGCTGCGCCTCAAAGCACTGGGCTTTTACGGCTTTATGTCATTGGATTCTCACCATCAGGCACATCACTATCAGATGGCACTCGGTGCAACACATTAGTTGCTCTAGCCTGGATAATTCATGAGGCGACAGCCTTATATAAGAGAAACCGCTATAAATACAGCATCAAATACTTAAATTTGGTATGCCTGGTAATTAGCAGTGTGTCTATTCACCATCAGGAACAATATTGCGTCACATCTCGACAAATCCGGCTCGGCACGTGGCGGGCCACGTTTCTCGTCCGATTTACCGACCTGTTTAGCACTATTGCCCCTGACTGGCGAATCCTCATGAATAATCCAGGCTAGTAGGGTTAGTGATTTTTCAATACTGCGAATAGACAGAAGTTTCACCGGACTCTGAAAATGAAAGTACCGCGTAGTCCTTTGGAATACGACTTGCCATGCCTGGAGATTTCATCGGCATGCCCGGTGCCGTCAGCCCCTTGATGTCTGTTGGTGCTTCAGTAAGAAGCCTGGTAATGTCATTTGCCGGAACATGTCCCTCGATAATATAGCCGTCTACGATTGCTGTGTGGCATGAGTACAGCTCCGGGTCTGGAATGCCAAACCTGGTTTTAATGTCATCGACGTTGTCGTGATCAATACTGGAGACTGTGAATCCTTCTTCTTGCAGGTAAGTTACCCACTCAGCGCAGCAGCCGCAACTCGGGCTTTTGTAAACGGTAATTTCAGCATCTAACGGGTTGAGTGCGTTGTTGTCGTTAGCCTGCTTAGTCGTTTGGCTTGGCTCCTGCCCGCAGCCCGGTAAAAGTATCACTATCAGTGCGATTATCTGCAGGTTGGTTTTAATGAATTTTGGCATAAGCGTTCCTGATGAATTCTGGATATAAACTATTTAAGCAGTTTCTCAAGCAATGATGATTTTTCTTTAACCATACCCATTTCATTCGGGTCGTTACCGTTCATTTGTTCCTGCCATTCGCGTTCCTGTGCGGGCCAGGTATTCTTGATAAACGACAGCACAGCAACAATTTCCTGATCATTAAGTAGTTTTTCGTAGGCAGGCATGAGTGTTTTATAGTTGGCATCGCCGATTACCGCAGCCGGGCCGTACTTGGTAATTTCAAATAATAGATCATCAGCATGGTGCCAGGTATGACCTGAGGCATCATGTGGCGGTGCTGGCAGGTAGCCGTTGGCATCACGTTTTCGCCAGTCCGGCTGGCCCTCAAGGTACTGACCATGGCAACTCGCACAGTGTGCCCGGTAGACGGTTTCACCCGCTTGCACCACTTTTAAATCATCTGCCTGCAGCGTGATCAGTATGCCGTCTTTACCTTTGTCTGCTGCATAGATACCCGTGCTTACCAGAACTAACAAAGCGATGAAGTTTCGAAGAGAGATACTATTCATAGCGAAGTCTGTGTCTTTATTTTTTAGCTTTGCGAAATTGTTTATGGCAGCCAGAGCAGGATTTTGCCGTCTGGAGGAATGCCGCTTTCAGTGCTTTTTGATCATCAGTGGTGGAAAGTAATTCCTGAAGTGTCTCACTGAGTAAAATAAATTCGTCAATGTCTTTGTTGAAGCGGTCTTTATCTTCCCAGATTTCCGGCAAGGCTTCGGTTTTGCTACCTGTTCTGCTGTGCTCAGTATTTGGGAACTGATCTTTCATTTGGCTGCCGTGCAACACGAAGCTGTCAGCCGCCTCCATGAGCGCGCTCTTTTCGAATGCCGTTTTTCCCTTGAGCATGTCAGCCACTACTTTGGATTTTTTGCCCATGTCTTTCATCGCTTCCATGCGTTCTTTGACTATACCGGTGGCACCAGTATGCGCGAGAACCAGGCTGCTGAAACACAACCCGAAGACTGTTAATACCAGTGTTTTTGCGTGGGATGATTTGATCATACTATCTCTCAGGTAATGCTAACCAGCGCGCCAAGGCCCGCGACATGATGTTCCAGAACATGGCAGTGAAACAGCCAGTCTCCGGGGTTATCGGCCACAAATGCAACTTCTATGCGTTGTCTTGGCATCACCAGCGGGCTGTCTACCCAGTGTGCCTCGCGGACAGGGTTGCCGTCTATCGATAACAGTTTCATATGATGGCCGTGCAAATGCATGGGATGTGGGAATGCGGTTTGATTGTCTATGACTAATCTGACTGATTGTCCCTGCTTTACTTCTACCAGTGGTGGCATTGTCGGTTTGTTTGCGACGATATCATTCATGGCCCATACATAGCCTTGCCGGGCAATTTGTCGAAGGTCCATCCATTCGCCGTTTAGTTTGGCTTGTTGCAGTCCACCCATCGCACCACCTGCCAGAACGACATTATGCGTAGTGGCGGTATTCAGGTCGGGTTCAGGAATACTGCTTTGTGCCAGTGCAATAGATGTGTCTGGTGCCTGATCCCTTAAAGGTGCTTTTTGATAGGCAAACTTCACCAGGTCGAAAGACTGGCGATAAAAATTATCAATGACAGATGTCAGTGATTCCGGTTCGCCTGTCATGTCGATAATCAGATCTACCCGACCGGCAGCGCCAACAATAATCTCTGCTTCAGGTTTATAAGGCGTCACCGGTTGTCCGTCTATGGCGATTATTGACGGCTCAAGATCAGTAAACGTGAGTGCAAAGTTCCGCGCATTGGAAGCATTGATGATTCGCAGCCTGATACGTTCACCGGTTTGTACTTCAATCACATCTCTAAAGCGGCCGTTGACCGTAGGTACATTGCCAATACGACCGGCATGTGACCTGTCATGGCCGTTGCTGAAATCGTTTTTGATCGAGGCGTCGTCCAGTAATCGCCAGTCGTCGATCATCCAGGTCAGTTCACGATCAACCTTCGGTGGTGCAGCTTCTTCTATTATTAGTGGTCCATAGAGTCCGCGTCCGACTTGTTCGTAGGCATTGACATGAGAGTGATACCAGAAGGTGCCTGCATCCGGTGGTGTAAAGGTATACCGGAACGAATCACCGGGCTTGATTGGTGGCTGTGTCAGGCCTGCGACACCGTCCATTGCGTTGGGCAGTCGAATGCCGTGCCAGTGTACTGCGGTTGGCACTTCAAGGCCGTTAGTGACCAATGCGTCAAGAGTTTGCCCGTGTGTCAGTCTGATTGGTACCCCGGGGACCTGACCGTTGTAGCCCCAGACTTCGGTCGCTGGAAAGTCCGGCCCAACCAGATTGACCTCGCCGGGCTTCGGTGTTAGCTGTAGAGGGGCGGCAGAATCACCTGCAGCAAGTACACGCGGAAGCACGGTGTGTAGTGCCGCTATTCCGCCGACTTGCATAAAAGCGCGTCTTCTCATGCGGTGTATTCTTGTTACCAGTAGTTACGTAATAATAGTCCATATTCAACACTGACAGAAGCTGCAATGGATGGTCCTGTCCGGGGGTAATCATGGTTGAATTTCTATAGGGTTTCGTGGCTTTAGCCAAGCTCGCTGCTTTTTGGTCAGAGCGCAGATAAATCGGGTTATCATTATATTTTTCCTGGTTAGGATTTCTGATGGCGCACCCCAAAAACGCCGTGATACTACTGAGTGGCGGGCTCGATTCGACCACCGTGCTGGCTATTGCCAAAGCGCAGGGCTACGCGCCCTACGCATTGTCGTTTCGATATGGCCAGCGTCATTCAATAGAGCTTGCGGCTGCCAAAGCAGTCGCTGCAGAAATGGGCGTAGTTCAGCATGTCGTCGCAGATATTGATTTGCGAATGTTTGGTGGCTCGGCGTTAACGGATGATATTGATGTGCCAAAGTACGAGTCGGCAGATCAGGTGGGAAACGATATTCCAATCACCTATGTGCCGGCACGCAATACCGTATTCTTGTCTTTTGCGCTGGCCTGGGCCGAAGTGTTGAATGTGTACGATATCTTTATAGGTGTCAGTGCGCTGGACTATAGCGGTTATCCTGACTGTCGTCCGGAGTTCATTGAGAGCTTTGAGGTGATGGCTAATCTGGCGACCAGGGTTGGTGTGGAAGGGAAGCAGAGAATCAACATCCATACTCCGCTTATCGAGCTGACCAAAGCGCAAACCATTGAAAAAGGCATCGCACTGGGTGTGGACTATGGAAAAACGATCAGTTGCTACGACCCGGCAGCGGATGGCGCTTCATGTGGGGGTTGCGATTCCTGCATGTTGCGCCTAAAAGGGTTTGCCGAAGCAGGCCATACTGATCCTGTACGATATGCCTCGTTGTAGTCGTGAGTTTGGCTTACCCGAATAGCGCAGTGAGTTTCTCTGTCAGGTGTTGGCGCACCGCTTTGACACGGCTGGAGTCTCGCAAATCTGCATGACTTAAAATCCATAACGGGTTATTGTCTGGAAGTGTCTTACTGACAATCTCTTCAATGTTATTGTCGTGTTTTAGCAGGTACGCTGGTAGTAAAGTCAAACCCATGTCAGCACTGCACAAACGCCACGCTGTTAAAAATCCGTTGACTCTGATAATTTGTTTGTCATCTGTCGATTTTGGCAACCAACGGTGAAAAGTCTCACGGTCGAAACTGTCGTCGAGCATGATGAAGTTATTTGCAGTGCCCAGGGCTGAGTCAGGTGTCAGTGCATGCTGTGATAAATAGTTCTTCGATGCGCAAACGGCTAACGAAATGTTACCGGCCTGCCGACCGATCAGATTAGCCGCTGGGTTGCCGCCCGTGCGAATAGCGATGTCTGCCTCTAAATCTGCGATATTGCTTAGTTTGTTTAATACACTGATTGAGAAGTCGATTTTTGGATAGTGACGGGTTAGTGATTGTAGAAGATCAGGGATTATAAAATGGCCAATGGTATCTGGCACAGTAATAGAGACTTGCCCGCTCAGTTGTTCATCCGTGTTGGCAAGGCGTGTTGAAAGTGTTGTCAGCGTACGCTGGATGTCAGCCGTTTCAAGGTGCAGGGTTTTACCGGCTGACGTCAGTTTGAATCCGCTGGCACCGTTGTAGAAAAGCTGCACCTGCAGTTCTTGTTCAAAGGCATTAATGTGGCGTTGCACGGTACTGTGGCTGACACCGAGATGCCGGGCCGCTTCACTGAGTGTGCCGTGGCTTGCAAGTGCATTGAAGTAACGCAGATGATCCCAGTTGCCTTTCAACTAGTGTGCTTCTTCTTGTAGATGGATTTCGCAGCATAATGCGCCAGAAAGCATCGCTGTGCAAATTTGCACAATAGCTGTGCAGTTCTTATGATGGTTCTTCGGTAGACTGAAAATGCCCGTAACAGATGGAGAAACTACCATGAAATTTCAAAAAATATTCGCGGCCAGCCTGATCGCCGGAGTCATGTCTTGCGGTGTTGCTTACGCAGAGGGGCCTCACGATAAGGCCATCAAAGCGCGTCAGGCTATGTTTCAGCTTTATTCATTCAGTGCCGGTGTGCTGGGTGATATGGCAAAAGGAAAGATCGATTACGACGCTGAGCTGGCAAAGGAGCTGGCTGGAAATCTTAATGCGGCAGCAAACCTTGGGCAAAGTGCCTTCTGGCCAGCCGGTTCTGACAACAGTAATCCCGATAACCTGAAAAATCGTGCGTTACCAAAAATCTGGGAGACATTTCCGGCCATTGGTGAAAATGCTCAGGAACTTAAAGATGCCGCAGCAGTGCTGGCTGCCGAGGCGGGTAATGGTCTTGATGCATTGCGCAGCAGCATGGGGGCAGTGGGTAAGTCCTGCAAAGGCTGCCATGATGAGTATCGCGCCAAGAAACGCTAACCGGATAACTAATTATCGTTGGAAAAATTAGCGGACACGGTACAGACCTATGATTAAGGTGTGGGATCTCTGGGTCCGCTTGTTCCATTGGTCACTGGTTTTCACCGTTGGCTTTCTGTTAGTCAGCGGTGAAACCGGTCTGGGTTTTTTTGACTGGCATCGTTTTGCCGGTGAAGTAGCACTCGGGCTGATTTTATTTCGATTGATGTGGGGCTTTCTCGGCAGCAGTAATGCGAGGTTGCTGAGTCTTCTTGTTAACCCGAAGCATGCATTTTCTCACCTGAAAGATCTACTTCAACGCAAGCCGCATCAGGAGCGCGGTCACAATGCCGCAGGTGGCTGGGCGGTGATTGCCATGCTGGTGCTCATACTGGTACAGGCTTCTACCGGACTTTTTATCGCCGATGACGAAGGCTGGGTTGAAGGTGCGTTGCACGGGTTTGTGTCCATCGATATCAGTGACACGTTGTACAACGTTCATCATACAGTCGCAGATATCCTGAAATTGCTGGTGATAGTGCATATCGTCATGATCGCCATTTATTTTTTTGTCGGCAGGCAGAATTTAATCAAACCGATGATCACTGGCAAAATGAAATGGCTTGCTGATACTCGCGCACCGGAAGTTCGCTTTGGCAACGCACTAATCGGGCTGTTGTGCGCATTGGTGGTGTTTGCGGTTGTGGCGTTAATTGGTAACTGGTTTTAGGAAACCCGAGCCGGTTGCAAGCTGTGTCGTTTCGCGCCGTTTTATTTACCTCCAATTCACAGTTTTGCAACCACTGCTCATGGGTTGTTGTGCTAGATTTATTGCCTCTGGTTTCTGAACACACCGCCCGCGTGTGCATTGTCTATTCGCATGAGTTCAATTGCAGTCATACTGGCTTGTGCCTTTGTATCGGGCCTTGGCTTTCGCCATATAGGCTACCCGCCGCTGCTTGGCTATCTGATCACCGGTTTTGTGTGTGCGGCACTCGGGTTTGGCAGTGCATCGCAACTAGCACCTATCGCAGACCTTGGTATAACGATGTTGCTTTTTACCATTGGTTTAAAGCTGCGCGTCGATGTATTAATGAAGCGATACATATTGGTGCCGGCACTCGTGCATATGGTTGTGGTGATCCCGCTGACCGCTGCGGTGATTATGCTTTGCGGTGTGTTCTTTACCGTGTTGTCTTTTGATAATGCGGCCGCTCCCTGGACGCTGGCGCTTGCTCTGTCATTCTCAAGCACCGTATTTGCTATTAAGATATTTGATGAGCGCGGTGAAGGTCAGTCGTTTCACGCAGCAATTGCCATTGGTGTACTGGTCATACAGGATGTGCTGGCGGTAGTTTATCTGGTGCTTGCCTCCGGTAAGCTGCCCTCTATCTGGACGCTGGCGTTTATTCCTCTGGCGTTATCCGGCAAGCTATGGATACCTGCTCTTAAGCGACTGATGAGTCAGGTTGGCCATGGCGAGTTGCAGTTACTGTTCGGTTTTGCTATGGCGCTGGCAGGCTACGAGTTGTTCGAATTGTTGCACTTGAAAGGTGGGCTGGGGGCACTGGTTGTTGGTGCTGTGCTGGCAGTGGCCGATCCGGCTCGTGCGTCCGAACTCTACAAGCGATTGCTCAATCTGAAAAACCTGTTGCTGGTAGGGTTCTTCTTACAGATTGGCTATGCCGGAATTCCGTCAGCTGAAATGTTTCTGGTGGCGCTGGCATTGTTGGCGGTGCTCGCGTTGCGTCCGGTTATCTATTTTACGCTGTTTACGTTTTTTCGCCTCCGTGCCCGTACCGCTACCCTTGCCGGTATCGCGCTGACTACCTACAGTGAGTTCGGGTTAATTGTCGCTGCTATTGCAGCAGCAGAAGGATGGATCAGTAATGAGTGGCTGGTCACTCTGGCGCTGGCAATTGCATTGTCGTTTTTTGTTGCCACTCCGTTAAACAAGCAAGTGCACCGATGGTTTCGTTCAGTAAGAAATCAGTTGCTGAAACATGAGAAGCAGCGTTTACCTGAAGAGCACATCGAAAAGATTGAAAACGCACGTGTCGTGTTGCTTGGTATGGGGCGAGTCGGGCGGGGCGCTTATCGGTTCCTGACTGAAGAATATGGCGATACCGTTGTCGGCGTTGAAGAAAACTACGAACGCACCGAAGATCTTAAAACGCAGGGTTTCAGGTGTGTTCATGGTGACGCCTCGGACCGCGATTTCTGGGAGCGAGCCGGTGTGACAGATTGCGAAATGTTACTGGTGAGTTTAAGTAGTCATCGTGAACATCTGGCAGTAGTCAATCTTGCCAGAGAGCTCGGGTTTGACGGTACGATTGCGGTGACCACTGGGTTTAATGATGAGCGTGAGCAGTTGGAGGCGCTTGGTTGTGTTGCGTTTAATTTGTATGCAGATGTCGGGCGCGGGTTTGCTGAGACTGCGGTTGAGAGGCGTGGGTAGTTTGATCATGTCGCCTGCAGCGGGCGTCACTTTTGAAAAGCGCAAAAGTAACCAAAACGCTCTTCGCGAATGATTGGCCCTGCGGGTGGCGTTCTTTGTGGATGGTTGAAGCTGTTTTAAATTCTATCTTGCTGTGCTGGTGAACTGGCTTCGTAGGTAGTGCGCCATTTTGAGTATTGCCGCTCCAACGGGCCGCGCAGACGTGCATCCATGCACTGCTGCGCTAACGCTGGCATCCTGCCGCTTTTACCCGTTGGATCGACAATACTCAAAACCTATCAACACGCTGTTAAAACGCTGTGCGTTTTTTTGCTCT
>CALHCI010000178.1 GCA_937931165.1 uncultured Granulosicoccaceae bacterium | reverse complement strand
TGAGGGTGTCGTTACCGGGCCTGGTAACTCGGCGGACGTTGATGGTGTGTCAGATAGATCAACAGCAGCGAAAGGTTGGTTGTTTACTGATGCACCAGTGAGGTTGTCAAGCATATGCTCGTAGGCGTTTCGAATCTGTTGAAATTGCTCCGGGGCATCGTCAGGGCGATGCGCTTTAATCAGTTTGCTGTAGGCTTTCTTTATTTCTCGTTTGTCTGCATCTCTTGCAATGCCGAGTATTTCCCATGGTGTCATTGCAGGTCTGCCGGTTCCAGTTCATCGAGCAATACGCTGATGGTCTCGCGGGCTTTTTCAATGATGCGCTCGTCTTGTGTGCTCAGCGCCTGGTCAAAGCGTGACATCAGATCCGAGATGTATTGGCGTTCCTGTCCGGTGGCAAATTCAAACAAACGTTCACCCCGTGCCATCAGCAGTTTGTTTTCTTCTTTGTCGGCCGGGTGTATTTTCAGTGCCTGGAGCTTTTGCAAACTTTTTTCTACTTCTTCCTCAGTCATTCGCGCGGCATTATTCTGCAGCACAATGAGCTTTTTATGGCCTGTACTCAGAACAGTGGCTTCGACTTCCAGTAGTCCGTTAGCATCATAGGTGTAACGAACTTCAACCGCTTCAATTTCATTGCTGTTCGGGAGTTCAATTTCCAGTTCACCCAACAGCAGGTTGTTATTGAGGTCACGGCTCTCACCCTGATAGACATCAAATGTCACCGATTTTTGATCGGGCCGTACCGAACTGAAGGTACTCATGCGGCTAACCGGTATGGTGGTGTTGCGCTCAATGATCGGGCTGAAGTGACTGCGATTCTGGTTTTCATGACTAATGACCCCGGTACCCAGTGAGAACGGCATAACATCTGTGAGTACGACATCTTCCAGTGCACTGTCGCGAGCGATAAGTGCGGCTTGCATGGCGGCACCTAAAGCCACGACGTGATCGGGGTTTTTGTCGGTATTTGGAAACGCCTTAAACAGCTTTGAGATATGCCGCCTGAATGCTGGCATTCTGGTGGCACCACCAACAAATAACACGTTATCGAGTGCTTCAGGCGTCAGTTTCGCATCTTTAAGGGCTTTTACAATAGGAATAGTAAGTCTGTTTAAAAGCGGTTCTGCCAGAGCACCGAATTGCTCACGGGAATACTCAATGGTGAGGTCGCGGTTGTCGATGGTGGTTTTGATGCTAACGTCTGGTTTTTTACCCACCTGTTGTTTCAACTGTTCTGCCAGACTGTATAGGGGGGAGCGGAATGAGTCCCCAAGGTCGTACTTTTTTTCGAGGTCAGCAACGAGTAAGTGAGTAAAGTCTTCACCCCCCAGATGGTTGTCACCGGCGCTGGCATGGACTTCAAGTACGCCGTCAAAAACCTCCAGTACGGTGACATCAAAGGTGCCGCCACCCAGATCGAGCACCAGAAACTGTTGTTCGGTGTCGAGTTCAACGCCATGTACAATGGCCGCGGCAGTGGGTTCGTTGAGCAGGCGGTCTACCTGTAGACCGGCAAGTTTGGCGGCCGTCATGGTAGCGGCGCGCTGAACATCATTAAAGTAAGCCGGCACGCTAATGACAGCATGGGTGACTTCCTGTTTCAGGTGGCGCTCTGCATCACTCTTGAGCGATCTGAGTACCAGCGATGACAACTCTTCTGCATTGAATTTGCGGTTGCCAAGCGCAAACACCTTGCTGGTGCCCATGTTGCGCTTGAATTGTGCTGCAGTAAGTGCCGGGTGGGAAACCAGACGCTCTCTGGCTATTGCACCCACAAAAATTTCACCGGTCTCTTCATCGACGCTCACGACAGAAGGCGTCAGGAAATCCCCAAGTGCGTTCGGTATAAGGGTGGATATTCCGTCTGAATAACCGGCGACCACACTGTTTGTGGTGCCGAGGTCAATTCCGATAAATGCCATTTTTGAACTCTGCTGCCAACTTCCGTTTTAATAATAAGCCCGGTACTTTGAGAACGCGATCACTAAAGATTCACCGTCAGGGGCGATGAAGCAATCACCGCCACACCAAGTTCACGTATTTGACAGGCGGAGTCAAGCGGCTCAAAGCACTGTAATTTGTATCGACTAATCTTCCAGTATTTCCAATGGCGCGGGGGCAGGGTGAGATTCTGGTTCTGACCGAATCTGCATTTGCGCTACGCCTGATATCTTTTTCAGCGGATGGACGCTGACTCTCCGAGTGAGGCGTTCTCTGTTTGAGATGTCGTGTCTTTCCCGATGAAATATCCCTCTCTGTGTTACCTCTGTGCGGTACACTTCACGATTTCCCGCCAACGACAAGCCTCTGTTGAATACACTTGAATTTATCCGCAGCAACATGCGCTGGTTGCTCGGTGGTTTGATCCTGACTTTTTTCTCAAGCTTTGGGCAAACCTATTTTATAGCGCTGTTCAGTAGTGAAATCAGAGCAACGTTTTCACTATCTCACGGAGAGTTTGGCGGCATTTACATGGCCGGTACTCTGGTCAGTGCAGCAACGCTGGTGTGGCTGGGGCGGGTAGTCGATATCTACTCGGTCAGCAAGGTGGCGTTCTGGGTATGCATAGCGCTGAGTCTGGCATGTGCAGCCATGTCAGTAGTTTCGTCTGTGTGGATGTTAGTGTTGGTCGTATTCGGGTTGCGACTGTTTGGACAGGGCATGATGTCTCATATCGCCATGGTTGCCATGGGGCGCTGGTACTCTGCCGAGCGCGGTCGTGCCGTGTCGATAACCTCAATGGGATATCAGATTGGCTCCGGCATATTTCCGTTTGTGATGGTTAGCCTGATCGGGTTAATCGGTTGGCGACAAAGCTGGGCACTGGCGGCTGGTCTGATGATCTTTGTTGCTTTGCCATCAATCTATCTGTTAATGCAAAAAGAACGCATACCGCGAGGACAGATAACAGAGGCAGAAGACTCCGGTATTCAAAAACAATGGACACATGCCGAAGTGCTCGCCGACCCGTTGTTCTGGATCATGCTCACCGGTGTAGTCGCGCCGTCATTTATTGGTACCTCGGTGTTTTTTCATCAGGTGCATATTGGTGAAATTAAAGGCTGGTCCCGGGAACTGATTGCAAGTTCACTGGCAGTGGCTGCAGTGGCGACTATTGTGTTTTCACTGATATCCGGCTGGCTCATAGACCGCTACAGCGCACGACAAATGTTGCCGTTGTTTTTACTGCCATTGGGCATTGCGAATGTGATGTTGGGCTGGCTGGATGGTGCAGCGGTAATTATTATTTTTATGTTGTTGCACGGAGTATCACAAGGGATCAGTAATACACTGTTCGGAGCACTGTGGCCGGAGGTCTATGGCACACGTCATCTGGGTGCGGTACGTTCACTGATTATGGCAGCAATGGTGATTGGGTCAGCGCTGGGGCCAGGTGTTACCGGATGGCTGATTGACACCGGAGTGGGGTTTGAAATTCAGTTGGTGGCGATGGGGGTATATTGTCTGGTGACTTGTGTGATGATGGCGGTGGTTGCCAGGGCGTTGGCTGGGAGGTAGTGATGTGTTTGCTGCGCTCAGGTTTGTGTTTCCCGCTGCGCTCAGGTTTGTGTTTCATTCGCTGCGCTCAGGCTTGTGTTTCATTCGCTGCGCTCTGGTTTGTGTTTCATTCGCTGCGCTCATTGTGGCTAGGTGCGCCTGCGGCGGGCTGTGGGATGTCGCCTGCAGCGGGCGCCACTTTTGAAAAGCGCAAAAGTAGCCAAAACGCTCTTCGCGAATGATTGGCCCTGCGGGTGGCGCTCTTGGCTGATGGCTGATGTTACTTTATTTTTTTGTTCCGTCTAAGGAGGTCTTTCTTCGAGGGTAATGCGCCATTTTGAGTATTGCCGCTCCAACGGGCCGCGCAGACGTGCATCCATGCACTGCTGCGCTAACGCTGGCATCCTGCCGCTTTTACCCGTTGGATCGACAATACTCAAAACCTATCAACACGCTGTTAAAACGCTAATGCGTTGTGTCTGACCTCTGACTATTGTTTGTTGTTCTCTGAACCGGCGAAGCTCAAAACCTATCAACACGCTGCTAAAACGCAGATGCGTTGCGTCTGACCTCTGACTATTGTTTATTCTTCTTTGAACCAACGAAGCTCAAAACCGATCAACTCGGTGTTAAAACACTACGCGTATTACTTGCTGGGTGGGTTGCTTTGTTGTTCGATGTGCTCAGGGTGATTAGATGCGCCTGCGACGGGCCGTTCTTACTTCGCCTGCAGCGGGCGCCACTTTTGAAAAGCGCAAAAGTAGCCAAAACGCTCTTCGCGAATGATTGGCCCTGCGGGTGGCGCTCTGTGCGGATGTTGGTGTTGTTTTGAGGTCTATCGTGCAGTCATGATGATCATGCTTCGAGGGTAATGCGCCATTTTGAGTATTGCCGCTCCAACGGGCCGCGCAGACGTGCATCCATGCACTGCTGCGCTAACGCTGGCATCCTGCCGCTTTTGCCCGTTGGATCGACAATACTCAAAACCTATCAACACGCTATTAGAACACTGAGCGTTTTTCTGTTGGCTGTCTTCTCGCTCTGGGGTTTCGCTTGTAGCGGGCTGTTGGGATGTCGCTTGCAGCGGGCCCTACTTTGAAAAGCGCAAAGTAGGCAAACGCTTTTCGCGAATGATTGGCCCGCAGGGTGGCGCTCTTTGTGGATAGTTGAAGCTGTTTTAATTTCTATCTTGCTGTGTTGGTGATCTTGCTTCGTAGGTAGTGCGCCATTTTGAATATTGCCGCTCCAACGGGCCGCGCAGACGCACGTCCTTGTGCTGCTGCGCTAACGCTGGCATCCCTGCCGCTTTTGCCCGTTGGATCGACAATACTCAAAACCTATCAACACGCTATTAGAGCACTGAGCGTTTTTCTGTTGGCTGTCTTCTCGGCTCTGCCCACCGCACGCACGCTG
>CALHCI010000177.1 GCA_937931165.1 uncultured Granulosicoccaceae bacterium | reverse complement strand
CCCGAGCAGGTTATTGACAAACTGGAAAAACAAATTTCAGTAGTGGCTAATCTGCATGAGCAAGATATCGTTGCCGGCTTTGGAACAGTTTTTATGCCCGATGCGTTGGCGGTGAAATATCCCTCGGCATCCAAAGAACTTACCTGGCAATACCTGTTTCCAAGTTCACGATTATCGGTGGACCCGCGCTCTGGAGCCACCCGCAGGCACCATATCCACGAAAGCGGGCTACAAAAAAGTATACGTGATGCATCTACTAAAACCGGAATAAACAAACCAATCTCCAGTCACACACTACGGCATTCGTTTGCGACGCATTTATTAGAGGCAGGCTACGATATTCGCACGGTGCAGGAGTTACTGGGCCACAGTGATGTTTCTACCACGATGATTTACACTCATGTCATGAATCGACCGGGTGTGTTACCGGTAAAAAGCCCGTTAGATCGTCAATGATACAGTATCAAGTAACTGTGGCTTACCTATCGAGCGAGGCGCAAACGTCTTACTTACCCGTAAACCACAGGAAACTCCTCAGCTTCCATTGCCATACCCGCCTTCAGCCGTTTTTCCAACCCCGGAAACGGTGGTGATATCTCGCCGCCCCGCTCTGCATACACCGCATCATCTCCCATTAACCTTGCAGAAAATGCCCGGCGTCTTTCGCCGCTAAGATTTTCAGGTGCACCGTGGACCGTCAGATAATGAAAGGCAATGCAGTCACCGGGTTCGAGTTCCCAGGATACGATGTCGTAGTTATCGCGTGCGGTATCGATATCCGGCATGACCGATAGCGGCTCTCCTTTACGTTCATATTGAACGCCGGAAAATTTGGTGGGCAAAAATAATTTCCCCCACTTGTGCGAGCCGGTTATAAATTCAGGGCATACCGTTTGCGCGACGTTGTCCAGCGGTATCCACAGGCTGCATAACTGGCTGCCATTGACACAGTAGTATGGCTGATCATGATGCCACGGGGTTTTTTGAGTGGTTCCGGGTTCTTTTACCAGTACGTGCTCATGGAAAATTCGTACGGTGTTTGACTGCACCAGCTCTGCACACACCTGTGCGGCAGGTGACTTAAACAAAAACTCGCGATATTCATCGATGCGCTGCCAGTTGCAGTAGTCACCAAAGAACTGTCCGCCGGCACCTTCTTTGGTGTAATTTTTCCCGAATGGACCGGGAGACTGCATGTTGTTGTCTATCCCTTTACGCAGCGTCTTTACCCAGTCTTTAAACACACCCTTTATCAGCACCACACCGTCTTTTTCGAATGACGCTACCTGTGCTTCAGTCACTATTGCGTTTGACATGATTCCCCCGGTTTTTCCTGATGCGTTTTGGTTATTTAGTCGCTGCTCGCTCTGCTTCGGTTTTAGCGACGTTGTCTCTGAGATAAACCGGCAACGCCTTTGCCGCATCGACGCCTTTTCCTTGCTTTATGTAGTTTTCGCCGATTTGCAGGATATCGAGTGCATGCGGCAGTGCCGGCATGTCATTAATAATCTCTGCACCACTGGCACGCTGTAGTTGTTCTGCCCAGACGTCCCAGCCAGTGCCGGCCGCAGTCCATTCAGTTCCGACTTCGGGTACTTGTTCTGGCGCGCAGACTTTTTCTTCACCATGGAGTTCTGGCAGCCCGTTGTTGATTCGGTATGCCCCCCAATAGACTTCTCCCATTCGGGCATCAATGGCAACAGCGATTTTTTCGGCGCCTTTTTCTCTGTGCGCGCGCAAAGCAATGGCAGCAAGTGTTGATACCGGTGCGACAGGTATATCAAAGGCCATGGCAATTGCCTGTGATGCGGCGGTTGCTATGCGTACGCCGGTAAAGGCACCGGGGCCACGACCAAACGCAACCGCGTTTAACATTGAACGGCTTAGTTCTGCTTCTGCGAATAAATCATCGAGTGCTGGCAGCAACAGCTTTGCGTGCATACGTGGTTCGATACTGTACCTGTGCAGTGTGTTGCTGCCGCTCTGTTCGCTATGACATTTGAGCGCAACGGAAAAGGCTTCGGTTGCGGTATCGATGGCTACAATATTCAAACCTGGATTCTCACGATGCCAACGGTTAACACCAGCAGCCGTTTATTGTTCGGCTTCATCGGCTTTAAAAAAGTTTTCGACACTGATCTGCTTCTGCACAATACGCATGCCGGGCAGACTGTTGATAAAAGTACTGCCATATTCTTTGGTTTTTAAGCGCGGATCACAAATCACCAATACGCCCCGGTCACTGACATCGCGTATGAGCCTTCCAACACCCTGCTTTAGCATGAGCACGGCCTTGGGTAGCTGATATTCAACAAACGGGTTAACACCGTTGTTTCGCATACCGCGTATACGAGCCTGTAGCACCGGATCACCGGGGGAGGCAAACGGCAGCTTGTCAATAATCACACACGATAACGCACTGCCGCGTACATCAACGCCTTCCCAGAAACTTGCGGTACCCAGCAGTATGGCATTACCCATCGATTGAAATGCATCGACCAGTTCGCGCTTGGGCATCTGGCCCTGTACCAGCACCGGGAACCGACTGCTGCGCTTAAGCTCGGTGGCCGCAAGTTCCAGTGCACGGTGACTGGTAAACAAAACAAACGCCCTGCCTTCACTTACCGAGGTGACTTCAAGCACCACACGCAACACTGCCTGATCGAAGCCCGGGTCATTGGGTGCCGGTATGTCTGTGGGCAGGTACAGCATGGCATTTTTTTTATAATCGAACGGACTGTCTACTTGTATTTCGTTGCAGTCTTCAATGCCGAGCTGGGTTTGGAAATGTTCGAAGCTGCCGTTGACGGCAAGCGTTGCCGAGGTAAATACCCATGAGCAGTTTAACTGCCCCAGTGCCTGTGAAAACGGCTTGGCCACGTTTTGCGGTGTTAAGTTAAGACTGAAGCCAGTGCGATAGGTTTCGAACCAGTGAATATAGTCTTCATCGCGGTGGTCGGTATAGGCTTCCAGGCTTTCTATGTGCGCAAGGCAGCGTCTGCGACAGCTTTCCAGTCCTTTACCGCGTACCGATGCGGTGTCGAGTGGTTCGAATAGTAATTCCAGTGCACCACGCAATTCTTCAATAGAAGATTCTACGTTGGCGTCTGCGGATACTTCATCCCACGAGCCGCGTTTTTCTGCGACCCCAAAAGATAACCTGAAATCGCGCACGGCTTTTTCCAGTGCCGAAGCGCGATCTTTTATTTCTACCATGTCGGGTGCTTCAGACAGGAACTCTGCATGGCTGTCTCGCGCCAGATCAAACAGTTGCCGGCTACTCAGGCGACGCCCGAAAAAGATTGCTGCGGTGTCTGGCAGCTGGTGCGCTTCGTCAATCACAACGACATCGGTGTCTGGCAGTATTTCACCGAACGAGCCTTCTTTTAACGCCAGATCTGCACAGAACAAATGGTGATTGACCACCACAATGGCGGCATCCATGGCCCTCTTGCGTGCTTTTTGTACAAAGCAGCCACCCTGATCTTCAGGACTGTGATCGTTGCAGAAGTCATCGCTTGAGGTCACGTAAGACCACACCGGTGAGGCCTCCGGCACATCGAGCACTTCTGATATATCACCGGTATTGGTTTGCCCGGCCCAGTTGCGAATTTGTGCAAGCTGCGCGCTGAGTGTCGGGTCACGCATGGCGGGGTTGTGCATGGCGCGGTCGAGCCGTGCGCGGCACAGGTAGTTGGCCCGGCCTTTCAGCAGAGCGACTTTCGGGTAACGTCTCAGTGCGCGCAGCACTACGGGTAAGTCGGTGTGGTACAGCTGATCCTGCAGATGCCGTGTGCCGGTAGAAAGGATAACGCGTTTACCACAGGTGATGGCCGGCACCAGATAGGCAAAGGTTTTACCGACGCCGGTGCCTGCTTCGCCAATCAGAATATTGCTTTCGGTGATGCACTGGTCAATTGCCGATGCCAGCGACTGTTGCTCTGCACGAGCCAGGAAACCGGGTTTGCAATCAGCGAATGGTCCGTCATTGCCCAACAGCTCGGCCACGCTGCCGGGGGCGTCGCCGCCCTCGATGATGTGAGCTACGGTGGGGTTACTGTCCTCGTCCAATCAGCCGGTCCAATCAGCGTTCGGCAAGCTTGGTGGACTCTATTTCAGCCTCACGGGCGCCCAGCAGGTCACCGCGACCTTCACGCGAGCGCTTGATGATTAACCAGTTGCGGTAGCGCAGCGGGCGGCTGGCAAGTGTGGCCAGATAATTTGATTTTGCCGCGTAGTTTTCGGCGCGCAAAAAAGAGTTCTGGTCGAGTTCGAACTCTGCAGCGCGGCTCCATAACACAGCGTCACGCGGGGTGAGCGTGATGGCCTGCTGCAGACGGGCCTTGGCGCTGTCTATGTCACCGTTGCGACTGAGTATGGCCGACTCCTGCCAGAGACGGGCAACTTCGGGGTTTTCTATGTCGTGGCGGATATCGCCCTGATCGACAACGTAGGAGTCAAGCCGCTCGTTGACCAGTTCCTGGGTTGGTGTCTGGGAGTTGCCAGTCGTTGCACAGGCGCTGACGAGCAGTGCTGCCAGTGCCACTGTGACCCTACCTAAACGCTTCGCCGACGCGCATTTTTCGAGTGTTTTCAACGTTTTCCGATCTCAGAAATGCAAAAAGCCGTGCCCCGGAATCCGGAGCACGGCTTTAGTGTAACAACTGCAAGCAGCAGTTGTAAGCGCTTAGTGCATTACCTATTTAACGTGAAATTCTACACGTCGGTTAGCGCTTCGACCTTCAGCAGTGTCATTGGTGTCTATTGGCTTGGATTCACCAAAAGCACGAGCCAGCAACTGCTCCGAAGGTACACCGCGCAACATCATGTAGCGAACGGTAGAAAGTGCACGCTTTTTAGACAGATCGAGGTTGTACTCGGCTGCACCCTGGCTATCAGTGTGTGCCTGTACTTCGACGACCATATCCGGGTTGTTAAGCAGTGCGTCAGCCGCATCATTCAGCACAACCTGCGCCGAGTCAGTCAGCTTGTCAGAACCGCTTTCAAACAGAACGCCTTCCAGTACGCCGCCGAACATGGCACAACCAGTGGCTGTTACCGGCTCGTCTGCGCTATCCGGACAATCGTCAATTTCGTTAGGTACGCCGTCGCCGTCGGTGTCGTTCTCGTCACCTTTATCCATCATGGAATCGATCATGCCTTTCGGGTCCATCTTGGTGAACAGGCCACCATTGTCAGAACCACCTTTGCCACCACCGAAACGCCATATCAGACCTAAGGATGTCATCATGGCATCTTCGTCAAACGCTTCAATTTCGCCGCGCAGCGCAAGACCGATACGTGTGCCGTATTCAACACCAAGGCCACCCATCAGGTGTACGTCATTCTGGCGTTCGAAGTCGAGCTCGCTTTCGTTATCCATCGCGCCGATACCGGCTTTCAGGAACATGCCCAGACCCTGTCGGCTTGCCAGACGATCAAAACCACCGAGGTTATAGAAGTGATACAGCACACTCAGGTTAGCGACTTCATAACCCAGAGTACCGCCGGTACCACCGATAGTTGAGCCAATTTCAGCCTCACCCAGATCAGCCATGCCCAGTTCCAGTGCCATGTTTGGTCGGAAATCCCAACCTACAAACAGCTTGCTGCCTTCACTGTCTTCGTCAGTGACTTCGAGGTCAACGCCAGTTTGTACTTCAGGTGACAACTTTGACTGTCCACCCGCTGCGCCTATATAGAGCTTCTTGTGAAACCCATGCTCCGCTGCGATCGCCGGAGCGCACAATACTGCACTAATGAGCGTGGCGACGAGGGATTTTTTATTGTTCATTGATAATGTCCCAGTTTTTGATTAGTTACTATTCGCCCATTAGTCACCCAGTGACTTTGGGAAGCTGTTAGCCGCTTCTTTTACTCAAAGACGACAAGTACTCGGAGTACGTAATAGGTTATAGACCAACATTTCAAAAATAGAACCAAAAACTGAAATCAATATATTGCAATTTGTTCTGTTTTAAGGTTTGAATTGCAAGCAAACACAGCGTAGCCGCGGCTATGCCGCCCACAGCAAAGCGGCATCAGGCAATTGACAACAAATATTACAGATTGCAACTTTTACCAGCTGCGGAAAAAAGAGGTTATTCCCACTCTATCGTGGCTGGTGGTTTACCTGAGATGTCGTAGACCACCCTTGAAACGTTGTCCAGCTCATTAATAATACGGCGCGAGACAATATCCAGAAAATCATCTGGCAGTCGTGACCACCCTGCGGTCATGAAGTCGGTGGTTTCGACGCAGCGCAAACAGATCACGTGGGCATAGCGCCGACCGTCTCCGGTAACGCCAACTGACTTCACCGGCAGAAATACCGCAAAGGCCTGCGACACCTTGTTATACAAGTCGTGTTGTCGCAGTTCCTGTATGAATATGTGATCGGCGCGGCGCAGGGTGTCTGCGAAGTCTTTGCGTACTTCACCCAGTATGCGCACACCCAGCCCCGGGCCCGGGAATGGATGCCTGTCGACCATTTCAGCTGGCAGGCCCAGCTCACGCCCGACCAGGCGGACTTCATCTTTAAACAACTCACGCAATGGCTCGACAAGTTTTAGCTTCATGTCTGCCGGCAAGCCGCCAACGTTATGATGCGATTTAATGACGTGTGCTTTGCCGGTGGCACTGCCGGCTGACTCTATGACATCGGGATAAATAGTGCCCTGCGCCAGATACTGCACGTTATCTATTTTTCTGGCTTCGCGCTCAAAGATCTCTATAAACAAGCCGCCGATGATCTTTCTTTTTTGCTCGGGATCGTCGATGCCTTTAAGCGCTGCAAGAAATTCGTCTTCGGCGTTAACGCGAATGACTTTGACCCCGAGCGATTCGCTAAACGTTGCCATGACCTGATCACCTTCGCCGTAGCGCAGCAGGCCGGTATCGACAAATACGCAGGTAAGCTGTTCGCCAATTGCCTGATGCAACATGGCAGCAACCACTGAAGAGTCTACCCCGCCGGATAAGCCAAGCAGCACATTGGCGCTGCCAACCTGTTCGCGTGCGCGGGCCACGCCATCAGCGGCAATGCTTTGCGCCTGCCAGTCGTTGGCGCAGCCGCAAATATCGTGAACAAAACGATTAACAATCGCCGCGCCCTGTTTGGTATGGGTGACTTCAATATGGAATTGCAATGCATAGATGTGGCGCTGTTCATCGGCAAAGCCTGCGATTGGCGCGTTGTCGGTGCTGGCAATCAGTTTAAAACCTTCGGGCAGTGATTCGACACGATCACCGTGACTCATCCAGACATCGAGCATCCCGTAACCTTCATCAGTTACGTGATCCTGAATATCTTTTAACAACGCAGAATGCCCGCGCGCCCGAACCGTGGCATAACCAAATTCCGAGTGGTCTGCGGAGGCGACGTCTGCACCAAAGTATGCTGCCAGCGCCTGCATGCCATAACAAATGCCAAGCACCGGAACGTTAAGGTCGAACACCGGTTGCGGTATCGGGTATTGCGTGGCGTCGGTGACGGATTCAGGTCCGCCGGAAAGTATGACACCGGAAGGTTTAAATGCTGTGATCAGTGCCGGTTCGGCATCGCAGGCATAGATCTCACAATACACGCCTGCTTCACGCACGCGCCGTGCTATTAGTTGGGTGAACTGAGAACCGAAATCGAGAATCAGAATCCGGTCTGCATGGATATCAGTCATGCCTTTGCCTGTAGGGTTATAAAACGAACAACCCGTGCCAGATCGTGTAGATCGGCACGGGTTGGACGACATGGAATATTCACAGCAACGGAGGTTATTGCTGCAAACAGCGTTGTTTAGTCGAGCCGATAGTTCGGTGGCTCTTTAGTGATTTGCACATCGTGCACATGGCTTTCACGCATACCGGCGTTACTGACTTTGACAAACGTTGATCTGTCTTGCATGGCAACAATGCTTTCGCAACCACAGTAACCCATGCCTGAGCGCAGACCACCAATCATTTGATGAATCACCGCGGATACCGGCCCTTTGTAAGGCACCCTGCCCTCGATGCCTTCGGGTACGAGTTTGCGGGGTGAGTCTTCGCTGTCCTGGAAGTAGCGATCACTGGAGCCCTGCTGCATGGCACCGACCGAGCCCATACCGCGATACGACTTATAAGAGCGCCCCTGATACAGCTCTACTTCACCTGGCGCTTCTTCGGTACCCGCCAACAGACTGCCAACCATTACTGATGAAGCACCGGCGGCAATGGCTTTGGCGATATCACCGGAGTAGCGCACACCGCCATCTGCAATGAGAGGAACACTTGAGCCTTTTAACGCAGTAGCGACGTTATCGATCGCGGTGATTTGCGGCACACCGACACCGGCAACAATGCGCGTAGTACAAATTGAACCCGGTCCAATGCCTACCTTTACACCGTCTGCACCTGCTTCTACCAGTGCGGTTGCCGCTTCACCGGTGGCAATGTTGCCGGCAATGACCTGCACATCGGGGTAGGTCTGTTTGGTTTTTCGCACCCGTTGAATCACACTTTCGGCATGGCCGTGAGCGGTGTCGATGATGAGCACATCAACGCCGGCTTCGGCCAGTGCGGCGGCGCGTTCGTCGGTATCTGCACCCACGCCGATTGCCGCACCACTGATCAGACGCTGTTGATCATCTTTACACGCCTGCGGGTAGTCACGGGCGCGACGAATATCTTTAACGGTAATCATGCCGCGAAGTTCAAAAGCATCATTGACGACCAGCACTTTTTCAATGCGATGCTGGTGCAGTTTTTCAACCGCGTGCTCACGTGGCGCGTTTACCGGCACGGTGACCAGTTTTTCACGCGGTGTCATGATTGATGAGACGGGTTCGTCTTCGCGGGTTTCAAAACGAATATCACGCTTGGTGACAATCCCCACCAGGCCGTCACGGTCAACGACCGGCAAGCCGGATATACCGTGCCGGGCGGTAAGTTCACGAACTTCTTTGATGGTGGTGTCGGGTGTGATGGTGATGGGTTCCAGTACCACACCACTTTCAAAGCGCTTTACCTGCCGAACCTGAGCAGCCTGTGCTTCTATGGACATATTCTTGTGAATAATGCCAATGCCACCTTCCTGAGCCATGGCAATCGCCAGACGCGCTTCGGTGACGGTGTCCATTGCTGCAGACAGCAGCGGGATATTAAGTTTGATTTCGCGGGTTAAGCGGGTGTGCAATTCGACCTGCCCCGGCAACACTAAAGAGTGTGCGGGCTGCAGCAGGACGTCGTCGAAAGTAAGAGCATCCTGAACGATGTTCATGGCTGGAGCCTGGAGGGTTGCGCGGCGAACTCACCGTGCAGTTCATTATAACGTTTGACCCGTAACAGGTAAATTGATTAACTGCATTTACTGTTTACGGATTTACTATTTATGCAACAAATCCCGCTATCACTCGACCAGGTGTTTACCGTTTCCGAGTTGAATAGTGAGGTCAAGTGGCTTCTGGACACACAGTTCGGCTCAATCTGGGTTGAGGGCGAACTTTCCAACACCATGCGTGCGCGCACCGGCCATATGTACTTCTCTTTAAAAGACAGCCGCTCACAATTACGTTGTGCGATGTTTCGCAATGACAATCGTCGCCTCGACTTCACACCGGCTGATGGTCAGAAAGTGTTGTGTCGTGGCCGGCTGGGCATTTACGAGGCACGCGGTGACTACCAGATGGTGGTCGACCGAATGATAGAAACCGGTGCCGGTGCGCTGCAACAGAAATTTGAAGAAACCAAAAAGCGTTTGCATGCCGAAGGCTTGTTTGACGAGTCGTGCAAAAAAACACCACCGGAATTTCCAACTTCTATTGGGTTGATAACGTCACCAACCGGTGCCGCCGTTCGTGATGTATTAAATGTGTTACAACGACGCTTCGCGTGTGCGCGGGTTATTGTCTATCCGGCTACGGTACAAGGTCAGACTGCCGCTCCTTCCCTTGTAAAAATGCTGCAGATCGCCAATAAACGCGCTGAGTGTGATGTATTGCTGATGGTGCGCGGCGGTGGATCGATTGAAGATCTCTGGGCATTCAATGAAGAGGTTGTTGCCAGAGCGGTGTTTAATTCAGAGTTACCGGTGATATGCGGTGTTGGCCACGAAGTGGATTACACCATTGCCGATCTGGTTGCCGATGTTCGCGCACCTACGCCTTCTGCGGCGGCTGAACTGTGCAGCCCCGATCGCGATGAGTTGGCGTTTGGCATTCAGCAGCTTGAAAGATCACTGGGCAGACAGCTGCAAAAACGCTTCGCTAACGAACGCAATCAGATTGAGCGGTTGCAAAAGCGCCTGGCCAATGTGCACCCGCAAAACCGTCTGCGGCAGAAAATCCAGCGCTGCGATGAACTCGACATGCGACTCAGACGCCTGATAGCCAACCGGCTGCAACAGGTCGGGCAGCACTCGGCACAGTTACAGCGTCGCCTGACTATGTTGTCGCCACAGCATCAGATCACGCGGCGCAGAGAGATACTTTCACGTTTGCACAGCAGGCTCACCGGCAATGCAGTTTCGCGCATTCAGAATGCCCGGCAGAACCTGTCCGGGGCCGAGCGCGCACTAAAGACCATCAGCCCGCTGAATACGCTCGCCAGGGGCTATGCCATTGTCCAGGATAAGGACGGCAAAGTCGTCACAAAGAGCACTGACGTCGGCCGGGATGACTCCATCAACGTACGTCTGGCCTCTGGTGAACTGGCAGCACGTGTGACGGACATCCGGGGCGAAAAAAAGCCAAAAACCGAATCGTCATAATGGCTTAAAGCTGATTTGCCGGTCACATAACCCCCTTTCAAAGTTTGCCTATTCCGAACTTTTCTGGTAGAAACGTGCGGCTTCGAATTTGGACAAGGGGTAGAGATGGTTGCCAAAAAGAAAACCGCTGCCAGAAAGGCAGCAGAAAAGGATACCGCAGTTGCAGTAAAGGATCGGCCGGCTGCGAAAAAGGCCACGGCTAAAAAGACCACCGCCAAAACGAAGGCCTCAACCGCTAAAAAGAAGGTAACGAAGAAATTGACTGCCAGTAAGACCGATGAAAGCACCGCGTCCAAGAAAAAGGCCGTAGCGAAAAAAACCACCACTGCCAGGAAAGCCGTGGCTAAAAAAGCTGTGGCCAAGAAAAAGGCACCAGCCAAAAAGCCAGCTATCGTCGGCACTCTGCCCACGGCAGACGGCGGCCAGTTCAAGACTTTTGTGCCTTATGAGCCTGCCAAAGACGAGGAGTACATGAATCCGGAGCAGAGCGAGCACTTTCGCGCCATTCTGCTGGACTGGAAATTCTCGCTGATGCAGGAAGTCGACCGCACTGTTGGGCATATGAAGTCTGATGCGACCAACTTCCCGGACCCGAATGACCGCGCTACGCAGGAAGAAGAATTCAGCCTTGAGCTTCGTACCCGTGACCGTGAGCGAAAGCTGATCAAAAAGATCGATGAGTCGCTGACCAAGCTCGACGAAGAAGAATACGGTTACTGTGATGGTTGTGGCGTTGAGATTGGCATTCGCCGTCTTGAAGCCCGCCCGACAGCCAACATGTGCATTGAATGCAAGACCCTGGAAGAAATCAGGGAAAAGCAAATCGCGTAGTACCTTCCGCATTGTCGCCCCGGATTGTCCGGGGTGATAACGCGACCTGCCCTGTCAATTTTGACTACCTACATCGGTCGTTTCGCCCCTTCACCCACCGGTCCGCTGCATATGGGATCGCTGGTGACGGCACTGGCAAGCTGGGTTGATGCCCGGCAACGCCGCGGACAATGGCTGCTACGTATTGAAGATATCGACCCGCCAAGAGAAGTTGCAGGCGCCACTGAGCAGATTATTACGGCTCTGGATGCCCACGGCCTGCACTGGGATGGTGAAATCAGCTACCAGAGTGCGCGCTCAGCGCACTACGACAGCGTGCTGGACCACCTGCGCGCCCGCAATGAATTGTACGCCTGCCAGTGCACCCGCAAGCATTTGCGCGCTGTAGCGGCCGAAACCGGCAACACCGCCTACCCCGGCACCTGCAGCAATCTGGGGCTCGCCGAGCGAAACCTGCCATTACGGCTGCGCGTGGCCCGTGGAGAAACCACCTTTACTGACGCCAATGCCGGCGAAATGCGCGAAAACGTATCAGCGAAAATTGGCGATTTCATCATCAGGCGCCGGGATTTTTTCTACGCCTACCAGCTCGCGGTAGTCGTTGACGATGCATTACAGCGCATCACCCATGTTGTGCGCGGGGCCGATCTTATGGACAATTCGCCCAGACAAATCGTCCTGCAACACATGCTCGGCTATCCGACACCTGAATACCTGCACCTGCCATTGGTTACCAACACCCATGGCGACAAGCTCAGCAAGCAAACCGGTGCCAACGCACTGGATAACGACGACGCGCTGGCCAACCTGCAGAAAGCCTGGCGCTTTCTCGGTCAGTCAGCGGTTAGCACCCCGTCAAAAGTCAGCGAATTTCTTACCGCTGCGGTCACTTTGTGGCAACGCGAAAAAATCCCAGAGATTGACACCGCCATGTATCACATTTGAATCAATTACTTAATTGTTGACCGCAACGTGCAGTCACCCTATCTTTCCCACAATCTCGCCTGTCGAGACAACAAACGCATACGGAGCGTCTGAATGTCAGAATCCAAAATCTATCCGGTAACCGCAGAAGTAGCCAAGAACGCGTGGATCGATGAAGAAAAGTACCAGGAGATGTACGCTCGCTCAGTCGATGAACCAGATGAGTTCTGGGCCGAGCAAGCCAATCAGTTTATCGACTGGTTTACGCCGTGGGATAAAGTACAGGAGTGGGACTACCACAAGGCAGACATCAAGTGGTTTGAAGGCGCTAAAGTTAACGTTGCGCACAACTGCCTCGACCGTCACCTTGAAACCCGCGGTGACCAGGTTGCGATTATCTGGGAAGGTGACGACCCTGAAGAGCAGCGCAAAATCACTTACCGCGAACTGCACACTGAAGTCTGTCAGTTTGCCAGTGCGTTAAAAGGACTGGGTGTTAAAAAAGGCGATCGTATTTGCATCTATATGCCAATGATCCCTGAAGCTGCCGTTGCCATGCTTGCGTGTACACGCATTGGTGCGGTTCACTCGGTTGTGTTTGGCGGCTTTTCACCCGATGCACTGCGCGATCGTATTAACGATTCAGAATGCTCTGTCGTTATCACCGCAGATCAGGGCTTGCGTGGCGGCAAAAAAGTTGCACTTAAAACCAATGCAGACAAAGCCTGCGAAGACACACCCAGTGTTCGCAAGATGGTTGTGGTTAAGCGTGGTGGTGAACCTACGGGCTGGAACGACGGACGTGATGTCTGGTACCACGAAATTGTAGAAGCCGGCTCTGCTAACTGCCCTGCTGAAGAGATGGGTGCCGAAGATCCGCTGTTTATTCTTTACACCTCTGGCTCTACCGGTAAACCGAAAGGCGTGTTGCACAGCACGGGCGGCTACATTCTTTACGCCGCTATGACACACAAGTATGTTTTTGATTATCACGATGGTGATATCTACTGGTGTACCGCAGATGTGGGTTGGGTCACCGGTCACTCCTACATTGTTTACGGACCGCTTGCCAATGGTGCAACCACACTGATGTTTGAAGGCGTACCCACCTACCCTGACGCCGGTCGCTTCTGGGAAATCATAGACAAACACCAGGTCAACACCTTCTACACCGCACCAACCGCATTGCGTGCATTGATGGCACAAGGTGATGAGCTGGTTAAAAAGCATTCCCGCAGCAGTCTGCGACTGTTAGGTTCGGTGGGTGAGCCCATCAACCCTGAAGCATGGGAGTGGTACTACAAAGTGGTTGGTGATGAGCGCTGTCAGATTGTTGATACCTGGTGGCAAACAGAAACCGGCGGCATTCTCATCACACCGTTACCTGGTGCTACCGCTTTAAAACCCGGCTCTGCCACCAAGCCGTTTTTCGGTGTGGTACCGGCACTTCTCGATGAAAACGGCAACATGATTGAAGGTCCGGGCTCGGGCAATCTGGTCATTACCCGACCATGGCCGGGTCAGATGCGTTCGGTTTACGGTGACCACGATCGCTTCCACGAAACCTATTTTAAAATGTACCCGGGTTATTACTTCACTGGCGACGGTGCCAGACAAGACGAAGATGGCTACTGGTGGATAACCGGTCGAGTCGACGATGTGATCAACGTATCCGGCCACCGAATGGGGACCGCTGAAGTTGAAAGCGCGCTGGTGCTGCATGATCTGGTCGCAGAGGCAGCGGTAGTCGGTTACCCGCACGACATTAAAGGTCAGGGTATCTATGCCTATGTCACTTTAATGGTGGGCACCGAGCCGACCGAAGAGTTGCGCAAAGCGCTCGTACAGCATGTACGCAAAGAGATTGGCCCTATCGCGAGCCCCGATGTTATTCAGTGGGCACCGGGCTTACCGAAAACCCGTTCAGGAAAAATCATGCGACGCATTCTGCGCAAGATTGCCGAGAATGAAATCGACAGCCTTGGCGATACATCAACACTGGCAGACCCTGCCGTGGTTGATGATCTGGTTGAGAATCGGGACGCGAATCAACAAGCCTGAGTTGGTAGTGAACGGCGGACCGAAAGGTCCGCCGCCTGATCTGAAGTTACCGCAGAAGTTTAAAGAGGCAGAACACCTCTTTTACACGTAAAAACGCTATACCCTGAAGAAAAAGTGCCAGATCAGGTAGGCAATACTGCAAAGCACCAATCCCACACTCCACACCACCAGCCACATCTGCTTGCCGAGCCTGCCAACAAAAAACAGAATGACCCCGATAAGCAAGGCTAACGCGACAGTATAAGCGAGCAGCCCGGGATAGGTTTCGGTATAAGGCAGGCCCGTAGATTCTTCGTATCGCAAGTTATACCGCTACCTTGTTAATGTGTTGACTCATTAATATTTGAAATTGCGACACTGGCTAGTTGTCATCACCGGATTTAAAAGCCAGTGATGCCGAGTTAATACAGTAGCGCAAACCAGTGGGTTGCGGCCCGTCCGGAAACACATGCCCCTGGTGCGCACCACACTTCGCACAGTGCACTTCTGTCCTGGTCATCCCCAGTGAGTTATCTACCGTCTCTTCAATATTCTCTGTGTCAGCGACATCGTAAAAGCTCGGCCAGCCACTACCGGAGTCGTATTTGGTTTGCGAGTCAAACAGGTAGGCGTTACACACCACACAGTGATATTGCCCACTCTGTTTGTTGTCATTGTACTCACCGGTGAACGGACGCTCGGTGCCATGCCCCTGCGTCACCTGATATTGAATATCCGTTAGCCGTTCACGCAGGTCTTTGTCGTCGGGTTTGCTCATATTTCTATCAGGTTCCTGTAATGACCGGTTGATTCTTGTTTCAAATGGTACCACTCTTAAAACGCAATATTCACAAGGCACTTTGCAGTGAGCAAAAAGAAATCGCCCAATGACTACCCGACAGACCCGGACAGCACCGACGATGAAGATCCGATGGCGATGTTCCGCAACGCGGTGGGTGATGTAAAACCGGTACGTAACGACAAAGTAGCCGACAAACCCACCCCACCACCGCCACGCCCGCGTCAGTTTGAGTTGGACGAACAACGCGTCATGTACGATGCCATGCACACTGCCCCGGGCCCCGAAGACACCGGCGAGCACTTAAGCTGGGCAAGATCAGGTGTTCAGAAGCGAGTCATGCGAAAACTGCGCAACGGCTATTACGCGGTACAGGCAGAGCTGGATTTACACGGCATGGTGGTCAATGAAGCGCGAGAAGCAATGCACGAGTTTCTGGCCGAAGTCAGCGCACAACGCGGCAGTTGCTGCGTCCGGATTATTCATGGCAAAGGACGCAAGACAGCCACCGATGCGCCGGTGATGAAACCGTTTACTGCTTCCTTTTTGCGGAATCATCGGGATGTATTGGCTTATTGCTCAGCGCAGCAGGCGGATGGTGGGACTGGAGCAGTTTATGTGTTGGTTCGTGGGGGGCGGGAGTAAGTTTTTTCGCCTGCGGCGGCCGGATTGGATGCACTTGCAGCGGGCTCTACTTTTAAAAACACTAATAAATAGACAAAAGTGTTTTTGCGAATGATTAGCCCTGCGGATGGCGCTCTAGGAGGATGGGTAGTGCTGCTTTCTGTAGTGTTGAGGGGATGTTGGTTTGTTGCTTCGATGTTAGTGCGCCATTTTGAGTATTGCCGCCCACCGGGCCGCGCTAATGCGCAGCTGCGCTAACGCTGGCATCCATGCCGCTTTTGCCCGGTGGATCGGCAATACTCAAAACCTATCAACACGCGCTTAAAACGCTTCCGCGTTTTTTTTATGTTCGTTATTAGCTTTCTTATGCCGGTCATAGATTCTGCGTTCGAGCACGTTCCTGCATAGGAAACCCGACGCGTGAGCGAGGCAATAGTAAGTGCACGTTAAAACTGCCCTCCCCTCTACAAACTGGCCACATTAAATTGACATTTCCAGCCAGTAACCTATATCACATTAGCGTGCTTATTTTTGTAAAGGTTGTCTATGGAACCAGTGTTCGGTAAGGAAGCAATAGTTTTTTTGTTGGCTTCTGTTTCTATTCCATTTGTCATGATCGTGCTTCTATCTCCACTATACGAATACGTAGATAGAGAACGATCCAGGCTGTCCGTCAATTCAATTCCTTCAAATGTAAGCCGCATCCACTCATCGGTGAAAAATGGGCGATTTTTCGGAGAACGCTGGATATATTACGGCTCTACTGAAATAAGTATTTGCGTCTTGTCGGCCACACTCTTGCTAGCAGTATCCACATCCTCTAAACCCGTTACATATTTCTTCAGCAATCAGCCTTCGACGTCGCTGCACACGTTTGAGCTTGTCGCACAGTATGCCGCGATTGGTTACATCCTTTTTCTCTTCGTACTCTTGATAAAAGCATATAAACGGAATAACTCACCAGACAGTACCGTAAAAGAGTGCGTACGAACGTTCTACGCCACTCTTACAATGCTGGCACCAGCCATTTTCTACATATTGTTTCGCATGGAATGGAGAATTTTATGACCACATTAATCGTAAGTTACATCGCCGTGCTTTTATTATCTACATGCTTGGCTGTGCTGGTGCGTAAACGACTTTCAAGCGGGCAAAACCACAATGAACTTGACGCTGAGCTGCCGACTTATTCAGAAATCATTGATCGAATAGAGAGCATTGAAACTGCGCAACATGAAATCAAGGATTTGTTGAAAGGTGGAGTTGCATCGCGTGACAATCGACACCCTTCAGAGAGACCAAAGCACAAAAAAACGAAAAGAGAGTTAGAACCTCAGCCCTAATGCAGTATTACACTACCATTTGAGTCTGCAGCTTGCTCGGCAATCTCTTCAGCAAATTCTGCATCTATTGATTCTGTGGTTTCTGCAGCCTCAGTATCGCTTTCACCTTCAGCCGATTCTGCAGATGAGTCGTCGCCTTGCGCTTCTGGCTTTTCTCCGTTGCGCGGCATGGACATCTCCAGCTGGGTATCTATGGCATCAAGATCCGTGAGTTCACTCAGTGGTGGCAGTTCGTCGATGCGTTTAAGATTGAAGTAGTCGAGAAATTCTTTGGTAGTAGCGTACATTGCCGGGCGGCCGGGGACTTCTTTGTGGCCGACTACCTGCACCCATTCACGCTCTAACAATGTTTTGATGATGTTGGTGCTGACAGCAACTCCTCTGACTTCTTCAATTTCACTACGGGTAATGGGTTGGCGATAGGCGACTAACGCCAGTGTTTCTAATAGCGCTCGAGTGTAGCGTGGCGGGCGTTCTTCAAATAGTTTAGAGATCCATGGTGACATGTCCTGATCTATCTGTACGCGGTAACCACTGGCGACTTCTACAATACTGACGCCGCGATCTTCGTATTCTTCCTGCAGATCGACCAGTGCTTTGTTCACGTCTGACTTATCGACATCGTCTGTTTTAAATAGTGACTGAATCTGTTTCATCGGCAGCGGTTTGTCTACCGCCATCAGTGCAGCTTCAATAATCTTTTTTATTTGCGTCTGTTCCATGGAACCTGCTGTATCTGGTTATCGCTCGCGCCTGGCTGTTACTTTTGCCCTGTTACTTGCGACTAGTTATAACTCGCATCGGGGTCGTCCTGGACGTCTTCGAAGTTCACTCGCTCGTGCGTGCTTGACTGGGTGGCCGGCCTGATAGTGATGGGTGCGAATGGTTTTTCCTGGTGTATCTCAAGCAGGCATTCTTTACACAGCTCCAGCATGGCAAGAAAGGTCACCACACATCCGGCACGACCTTCTTCAATACTGAACAATGAGACAAACTCGATTTCACCCTGCTCTTGCAGCCTCACCAGTAAGCTCGACATCCGCTCACGGACCGACAGAAACTCGCGCTTGATATTGTGGTGCTGGTGCAGGTTGGCGCGCATTACCACCGCTTTGAATGCTGCGAGCATTTCTTCGAGCTTTACATCCGGCAGTGGCTGACGATTTTCAAGCACTGGCAGTCCGGCACTGGCTTCGAAAACGTCCCGCTCCATGCGAGTGAGGTCGTCGAGATCTTCTGCCGCCTTTTTAAATTGCTCATACATTTGAAGCCGGCGCACAAGCTCTGCTCTGGGGTCGTCTTCGTCGGTGTCTTCTTCGGGGCGCGGCAGCAGCAACCGGGATTTAATTTCCGCGAGCATCGCGGCCATCACCAGGTACTCTGCGGCGAGTTCTATACGCATCATTTCCATGACGGCGATGTATTGCATATATTGCTGCGTGATCGCCGCGACGGGGATGTCGAGGATGTCGAGGTTTTGTTTTTTGATCAGGTACAGCAGGAGGTCGAGCGGGCCTTCAAAGGTTTCGAGAAACACTTCGAGCGCGTCCGGCGGGATGTAAAGATCTTTGGGCGTATCCGAGTACGGCTCTCCGAGCACCACCGCCAGTGGAATATCCATATCCATCTGATCAGGTGACGAATTTGCCGACGCTGATTCGTTTTCCGACATCTAATTTACCTGTAAAACATCATTTTATTGCCGCCACCACATTACCGCAGCAAACTTGTATCGCCCTTTCCTTCTCGTATAACTTCAACCTCACTTCCTTCAAGGGAGATTACAGAGGTTTCTTCCAGCCCGCAGGCACCTCCGTCCATGATCAGGTCGACACCGGATTTTACTCTTTCGCGGATGTCATTGGCATCACTGAGGGGAAAATTGTCGCCAGGCAGTAACAACGTTGTGGTCATCATTGGCTCTGCTAATTCTGCCAGCAACGCCTGCGCGATGTTATGCGCCGGCACACGGATTCCGATGGTTTTGCGCTTCGGGTGCAGAAACCGCCGCGGCACCTCGTTGGTGCTCTTTAGAATGAAGGTGTAAGGGCCCGGCGTCAGCGACTTAAGCAGCCGGTACGCCTGATTGTCGACCTTGGCGTAAACCGCGATTTCTGACAAATCGGAGCACATCAGCGTCATGTGGTGGCCTTTGGCCAGCTGCCGCAATCGATAGATTCGCTCCACGCCGGTTTTGTTGTCCAGCAGACAACCCAGCGCGTAGCAGGAGTCTGTCGGGTAGATCACCACACCACCGTCACGCAGTATTGTCGCCGCTTGTGCAATCAATCGGCGCTGCGGATCGTCAGGATGTATTTCGAAATACTGAGTCATAGATGTGACTGGACCGTGCGATTATTAGTCGCGTAGAAGCTGCCCCGGGCTGTTACCATGCCGACGACCGATGAGCGAAAACCCGGCTGTGAACCCGTTCTTTCACTGCTGTTACGAGCCCATAACCCGCAGGCATCGTTTAATTGCGCAACTATACTACGTCTTGCATAGTTCGGACTTCGCATGAAACTCCTTTTTGACTTTTTTCCACTGGCCTTGTTTCTGATTGTTTACAAGCTCAGTGACATTTATATGGCGACGATGGTCATCATCGCCGCATCCATCGTTCAGGTGGGCGTGCACTGGCTTATTCATCGCCGCTTCGAAAAAATGCATCTGGTGTCACTTGGGCTGTTTATCGTGCTTGGCGGCATGACGCTGTACCTGCGCGACAAACGATTCATCATGTGGAAACCAACCATCGTCAACTGGCTGTTTGCAGCGGCGTTTCTGGTGACCGGTCTGGCAGGTCAGAAAAAAACATTGATAGAAAGAATGCTCGGCAGTCAGATGGAACTGGCCACTGACGTATGGAAAAAGCTCAATCTGGGCTGGATCATGTTTTTTATTGTTTCGGGCCTGATCAATTGGTATTTCGCACAGCAGTACATTACCGCGCAAAATGCGCTGGTTGCTGCTGTGCCGACGGTCAACGCCGATCAACTGGCCAATCTGGACTGCAGCGCTGACTTTGCAACCGGTCAGCAGGCACTGTGTCAGGAAGCAAGCGACCGTGAAAAAACCTGGGTGACTGTAAAAGTGTTCGGCCTGATGGCGCTGACCATTGTCTTTATCATTGCGCAAAGTATTTTTTTAATGCGGCACTTGAAAGACACCGAACCGCAAGCAGATACCCATCCATCTTAACCTTCTTAATTTCAATCACTCATAACGCAGGAAACTCAATGCGCTCTAACCGAATTACCACTATTGCCACACTGGCTTGCCTTGCTCTGCCACTACAGGGTTTGACCGATGATTCCGATTCTCCGGCAGCCGCTACGGTCAACGGAGAAGCGATCACAATCAGCGAGCGTGATGTACAGGCACAACAGTTTCAGGCACGCGGACAAAACGCCACTGAAGAGCAAGTCACTGAAGAACTGATCAGCCTGGAAGTCATGCGACAAGAAGCCATCAAACGCGGCCTTGATGTAAAGCCTGCAACAGTCGCCGAAATGAAAATCATGCGCTCACGTGTACTGGCCAACGCACTGCTCACCGACTTTACCGAAAGCCTTGATATGAGTGATGAAGCGCTGAAAGCAGAATACGAAAAACAGGTTGCGATGGCAGAAGCCAAAGAATTCATGGCAAGCCACATACTGCTGGAAGACGAAGCCAAAGCACTGGAAGTCATTGCCGAACTTGACGGTGGCGCCGACTTTGCCGAAGCCGCAAAAAAATACTCAACCGGCCCTTCAGGCCCTAACGGCGGTGACCTCGGCTGGTTTGATGCAGGCACCATGGTGCCTGAATTTTCAGAAGCGGTTGCAACGATGGAAGCCGGCAAATACAGCACAGCACCGGTAAAAACCCAGTTTGGCTATCACATTATTAAACTGGTGGACACACGTAGCAAAGAGCCACAACCGTTTGAATCAGTAAAAGACCAGATCAGAAATATGGTTATGTCGACTAAAGTGCAGGAATTTATAGAAGGCCTGCGTGGAGAAGCTGAAATCGAAATGAAGTAATGCTGTAGTTTGATCTTTTCATAGCAGTATGATTAGTGGCCGGATTCCGGCCACTAACGCAATACAAAATAAATATATTGCGCTGTGTAGTCATATGTTGAGCGTTAGCGTACCAATGCTCTCTACAAGTTTTATCTCGCAATAGGTAAACGCCTCCGTGTAACTTGCTCCAGCAGCGCTTGAAATTCTACGCACCTTAGTGCAGCAAATAAATCACCGGGTACAGCGCAGTAAACAACCGCGTGCCACTCAAAGCGAACAGCTCCGAAAAAATCTCAAATGGTAGATGCGCTTCGCTTATGTCACCCAACGAAAAGCAAGTTTGTACGGGCAAAATTTTCCAGTAGGTGCCTAAGCACCACGGGCATAATTAATCATTCCAACTACCACAACAGACCTGCCTCAATATCGCAGCGTCCGTCAGGCTGAGCACAGCGAAAAACAGCAAAAAGTTGACGCCCCAAACCCCCAGGTGCACCATAACCCCAAACGCCTTAAGACATCACTATGGCCACACCAGACAACACGACTGCCAAGCCCCCGGTATCACTATGGGACAGGTCAGCAGAGGAAAAAAACCACATCGGTCAATTTGAAACCGATGAGAAAGTCGACGTTGCTATTGTCGGAGGTGGTTTCACCGGTCTCTCGACTGCCCTGCACTGCTGTGAACAAGGACTGAGTGCACGGGTAATAGAGCAGAATCAAATAGGCTTCGGGGGTTCAGGTCGCAACTGCGGTTTGGTTAACGCCGCACTGTGGCTGCCACCGCAGGATGTTCGTCAGCAACTCGGTAACGTCTATGGACCGCGCTTTATTGAACAGTTTGGTAAGGGCCCGGAGTATGTTTTTTCTTTAATTGAAAAACACCAGATGCGCTGTGAAGCGACAAAGACCGGCACTATTCACGCAGCACATTCTCCGGCCGGCTTTAAAGAACTTGAGGGGCGCGCCGCCGAGTGGCGCAGACTCAATGAGCCGGTCGATCTTCTTGATCGCAAAACCACAGAAGAGCTGATTGGCACAGACAAATTTTATGGCGGGCTACTTGATCACCGCGCCGGTACCATTAACCCAATGAGTTATTGCCGTGGCCTGGCACGCGCTGCAATTGGTGCCGGTGCTTCTATCAGTACCGGTGTACAGGCAACCCGCCTGCAGCGCGAGAACAATCACTGGATTGTCGACACTGATCAGGGTGCTGTTTTGGCAGACAAGGTAATCTTAGGCACCAATGCCTACACAGATTCACTGTGGCCCGGCCTTAACAGGGTGTTTACCATCATTCATTATTTTCAGCTGGCTTCACAACCACTTGGCAGTGATGCATCGCATATATTGCCTGGCAGGCAGGGTGTCTGGGATACCGGAAAAATTATGTTTAACGTACGCCGCGACGCTTACGACAGACTATTGATCGGTAGCATGGGCAGAATACATGGCAGTAAAGACAACGGCCTTTCGAAGCGCTGGGCACTAAAACAAATCAAACGAATTTTCCCGTCTATCGGACCAGTCTCATTTGAAGACGCCTGGTACGGACAAATTGCTATGACACCGGATCATTTGCCACGCATCTATGAACTCGATGAAGGGCTGTACACGTCCATTGGCTACAATGGACGAGGTATTACCACCGGCACCATATTCGGCCGGGCAATGGCGGATATGTTAACCGGTATGGACAAATCAGAATTACCACTGCCTATCAGCACACCTGAGAAAGCCCCGGGATCAACCATGATGTCACGGTTTTATCAAACTGCTTTCGCTGCCAATCAGGTAATGCAAAGTATCTGACCGCAGTAAGCGTTGCCTCTTCAGACCACTCCAGCCTCTGGTATTGAAGAAATCAACGGTGTCTCACTGATCTCAGAATGGAAAGCTATGCGCCCGGAGAAATTTTATTCTTTCGCAATATCAGTCAAAGTAAAATCAGTTATGAAAAAATATTCTCTGCGCGATATGCTCGTTATTTCATGAGTAACCCGGCTAAACCACAATGACTATAGCTACCACGTTCGCTCTTTTTTTCGCCATGCTGGCGCTTGCCGCCATCCCCGGCCCGGGTGTGCTGGCCGTCACTGCACGCTCGGTCGGTGCCGGACTGCCGCACGGCTTGATGGCCGCAGCAGGCGTGGTAGCCGGTGATTATGTTTTTATTACGCTGGCGCTACTTGGTCTGGTGACACTTGCAAACGTGATGGGAGAGCTTTTTGTTGTGATTAAGTATGTCGGTGCGGCTTATCTGATTTGGCTTGGCATCACATTGATACGCTCAAAGCCCGGGAATACCTCAGCCAAACCGGTTGCCGCACCCAGGTACTCAGCGAGCTTTGCCGCCGGACTTATCACCACACTCAGTAATCCGAAAGCGATTATTTTCTACCTCAGTTTTTTCCCTGCATTTTTAGATCTGTCGAATGTCGTCACTGTAGACGCATTAATAATATTTGCAGTGGCGACCGTCGCCATCGGGGGTGTTAAAACAGCATATGCGTATCTTGCACACAAGGCCGCATCGCGCTACTCGGGATATGCAAATTCAAAGGCACTCAAAATAGGCTCGGGTTCAATGTTGATTGGCAGCGGTTTATACGTGGCCGCAAGAAGTTAGTGTAGCGCACCGGACACCTGTATAAAACCATAAACCAAGAGATCAAATTATGTCAGACAAAATAGCACTGGTTACCGGAGGCGCACAGGGGATAGGTTATGCATGCGCGCAGGCACTTGCCGAAATGGGTGCAAAGCCGATCCTTGCGGATATCAATACCGACAAGGTTAATCAGGCTGCCACTCAACTCGGCCACGGTGCAGCAGCTT
>CALHCI010000176.1 GCA_937931165.1 uncultured Granulosicoccaceae bacterium | reverse complement strand
CACCAAAGCACAGAGCGGGGGCGAGAGCAATAGCGAACCTACAACCAAGCGTCCAACCCAAAGCGTCTGATCAGTTTTTCGATACCATCCTCAGTCGGGTCAAAGCACCATGGATGGTGCGTGAGCGCTGCTTGCACATGGATGTGCTATCAGCGCGGCCCGACGGAGGGTGGTATCGAAAAATCGCGAAGCGACCCGCAGGGCAGATCATCAGCGTAGAGCGTTTTTGATTACTTTTGGCGCTTTTCCAAAAGTGATTCGTACTGCCAGGGACTGGCATCGAAAAAGGGCATGGATGCCAGTGCAGAAGACAGATGTCAGACGGGGCAGAAGACAGAGTAATGTAACCAACTGTCCTCTGTTATCTGTCTTCAGTCCTCTGAACTACCCACACTTCGACTCACCACAATTCAAACAAGTACTACACCCATCCATAATCACAGTAGCCTTAACCGAACATTTAGCGCAGAGTGTCGCACTGGCCGGAAACCCTGACTCCTCATCAATCGCTGCATCTGCAGTCGCTTCTAAATACTCCTCTTTCTTCTGCTCGATATATTCGCGTTTTGAATCTTCCTGCTCGGGACCGCGCAACATGCCGATGCCGATTAAGTGTTCTTCTATCACGTCACCGATTTCTGCCACCAGTGACGGCATCAGTTTGCCTTTGTTCCAGTAGCCACCGCTCGGGTCGAATACGGAGCGCAGCTCTTCGACCATAAACGTGACATCACCGCCTTTGCGGAAGACCGCTGACATGATGCGGGTGAGGGCGACGATCCACTGGAAGTGATCCATGTTTTTACTGTTGATAAAGACTTCGAAGGGGCGACGGATTTCGTGGTCGGTGCCTTCGTTGAGAACGATATCGTTAATGGTGATGTACAGCGAGTGCTGTGATACGTGCTCGGGTGTTTTGAGTTTGTAGGTTGAGCCGATCAGTTTGTCGGGGCGCTTGAGCGCCTCGTGCATTTGTATGATCTCTGCAGCCGGTGGTGCTTCTATCTCGGCTGGAGCTTCCTTGTTCACGACGTTGTAGCCAACGATTTTGTTATCGATCTTGATAGTCATACCGGTCATATTGGGTCTTTCTTGTTTAATTACAATGCTTTGGCAAGCGGTTTTGCTGGTTTGCTATGTGTTGGGACCTTGGTGGATGCGTCACTCGCTTTGGCTCGTTTCTTATCCACCCTGCGGGTGTGGCCGCATGGCTGCCGCTGTAGGGCGGCAGCCTCCATAGCGTTGGTTAGCTAGAACTTGCCGTAATAACCTTCTTTAAGCGCGTCGTAGAGGTTGGCTGCTGTATGGATCTCTCCATCGTATTCGATTTCCTCATTGCCCTTGCACGTGATCGTGCCGCCGTCTTCAAGCGTAAATTCATACGTCGTGTTTTCAAGATCTGACTCCTTAACCAGAACCCCCTGAAATGCTTCAGGGTTGAAACGGAATGTGGTGCAGCCTTTCAGGCCTTTTTCGTGGGCGTACAGGTAGATATCTTTAAATTCCTCGTACGCAAAGTCTGTGGGGACATTGGCAGTTTTGGAAATGGATGAGTCAATCCATTTTTGTGCAGCGGCCTGGACATCGACGTGTTGTGAGGGCGTGATGTCGTCTGCGGAGATAAAGTACTCCGGCAGCTGGTTTTCTTCTTCTGTGGCGTAGGGCATTGCTTCCATGTTGACCAGTTCGCGATAGGCGAGCAGCTCGTAGGAATAAACGTCTACTTTTTCTTTTGATTTTTTGCCTTCACGGATCACGTTGCGTGAGTAGTGGTGAGCAAAACTCGGTTCAATGCCGTTACTTGCGTTGTTGGCAAGTGACAGCGAGATCGTGCCGGTTGGCGCGATAGAGGTGTGATGGGTGAAGCGGCAGCCGTGTTCTGCGATAGCGTCAGTGACGGATTTGTCTACCGTGGCGAGCTGTTGCATGTAGCGGCTGTATTTGCCCAGCAGTACGCGGCCTTTGATTCTGTCTCCGGCTTTGTAGCCGTCACGGATGAGTTCGGGGCGCTTGCGGATCATGTTGGCGTCGATAGTGAATTCGTCGTCCATGATGGGGGCAGCGCCTTTTTCCTTAGCCAGAGCAACACCGGTTTTCCAGCCGCTTAAGGCCATTTCACGGGTGACTTTGTCAGTGAACTCCAGGGAGTCTTTGGAGCCGTATTTCATTTGCATCATGGTCATGGCGGAGCCTAAGCCCAGGTAGCCCATGCCGTGGCGACGCTTGTACTGGATTTCTTCGCGTTGCTTAAACAGTGGTAACCCGTTGATTTCGACAACGTTGTCGAGCATGCGGGTAAACACTTCTACGGTGTTGCGGTATTTGTCCCAGTCGAAGCTTGCTTCACTGGTAAACGGCTTGGTGACAAAGCGCGTTAAGTTAACCGAGCCAAGCAGGCAGGCACCGTAAGGCGGCAGTGGCTGTTCGCCGCACGGATTGGTGGCTCTGATTTCTTCACAGAACCAGTTGTTGTTTTGCTCGTTAACTTTGTCAATAAGAATAAAGCCGGGCTCTGCAAAGTCGTAAGTGGAGGCCATGATGGCTTCCCACAGACGCTGGGCTTTAACGGTGCGGTAAATCTTGCACGCCACCAGGCCTTCGTCGTTGGTGATCATGCCGTCTTTACCTGGCCAGTCGAGCCAGATGACTTGTTCGCTGTCTTTTACATCGACTTCGCCTTTTTCGATTTCTTTTTGCTGTACCGGAAAGGCGAGCTGCCATGACTGGTTGCTACGCACCGCATTGATGAAGTCTTCAGTGATCAGCAGTGACAGGTTAAACTGGCGCAGGCGACCGTCTTCGCGTTTGGCGCGAATGAATTCGAAGACATCGGGGTGGCGTACGTCAAACGTGGCCATTTGTGCGCCACGGCGTCCACCGGCAGAAGAAACGGTGAAACACATTTTGTCGTAGATATCCATGAACGACAGCGGGCCCGAGGTATAAGCACCGGCACCGGACACATAAGCGCCACGAGGTCTTAACGTGGAGAAGTCGTAGCCGATGCCACAACCGGCTTTAAGCGTCAGCCCGGCTTCGTGCACCTTGCCGAGGATATCGTCCATAGAGTCACCGACGGTGCCGGAGACTGTGCAGTTAATCGTAGAGGTGGCAGGCTTGTGCTCACGCGCGCCGGCATTGGAAATAATGCGGCCCGCAGGGATAGCGCCCTGGCGCAGTGCCCACAGGAATTTGCCATACCAGTGGCTTTTGTTTTCTTCAGTTTCTTCGACGTCTGCCAGGGCGCGTGCAACGCGCTGGAAGGTGGCGTCTAACGTTGGGTCTACCGCTTCGCCTTCACGGCTTTTCAGTCGGTATTTTTTGTCCCAAATATCGAGTGAGGCGTCTTGTAGTGGAATGCCGACTTCGAGGTCCGGCTGGGTTTTGCTATCGATCGCGACGACTTTAGTCATTCTTATTTTTGCTCCATATCAGTGTTGCACACCATGAGTTGAGTGACTGCATTTCAATTGCCCACATTTATTTCTGTTTCATCCGCGAATATTGTTGTTGATACGTCAAACCAAGTTACATCGTTGCGCTCTGTTTCGCCGGGAGAACCCCCTGGGATTCCACCGGTTTTACCGCTTTTGCGGATGGCGCTTTACTGCCGGGTTACAGATTTACCTGACTGTTATAACGAGCAGATGATTCTGACAAACAATAATGGTCGCGATACAAAATATGGTAACTGATTGGAGATCAGACACAATATATTGTGCATTTGGTAATCTGACTGAGGTGCAAAAATGTCGCTGTAGCGAGCTGGAGAATATTATTGCTGAGCGTTTCGCGGGTCAAGCACCAACCACTATAAAATGAGGATTGTAATGATTCGACCACAACATCATGGGGATAGGGTTGTATACATTCTGGGTACAGCCTGTTGATAACCTGTTGATGAATTGCGGCAGACAAAAATGTCAACTGAAGCAGATTTTCCACACACCGCATAGAATGGTGGTTTCCGTGTCACTACGGTATTGGCGAAGCAGATTTTACAAAAGAAAAATGGTCGCCAGCCCGAGGAAAGTCATCAGCCCGACCACATCCGTTACCGTGGTGAGAACCACTCCGCCAGCGAGCGCCGGATCGATATTCAGGCGCTTCATTGCAACCGGGATAGCTACGCCGGCAATGCCGGCCACTGCCATATTGACAATGAGCGCCATGGCGATAATGACGCCGACTTTGCCATCGCCAAACCACAGGTAGGCGATTAACGCGACCACCAGCGACCAGACCAGTCCGTTCAACAGGCCGACGACGGCCTCTTTGGTCAGAATCCAGCGTGTGTTACCGGTGCCGATTTGCCCGAGCGCCTGGCCGCGGATCACCAGTGTCAGTGTCTGCGAGCCGGCAATACCGCCCATGCTGGGGACGATGGTCATCAGAATGGCCAGGGTGACGATCTGATCGAGGGTCTCGGCAAATTGTCCGGCCACCCATGACGCCAGAAACGCAGTGGCGAGGTTAAAGCCGAGCCACAAACTGCGCCGACGCATGCTGCGGATTACCGGCGAGAAGAAATCTTCTTCCTGCCGCAGGCCGGCCATGTGCATCAGGGTTTGTTCGGCGTCTTCCCGAATCACGTCGACCACATCATCGATGGTAATACGGCCAAGCAGGCGGTTGTCGTTGTCGACGACGGGGGCGGAGATCAGATCGTGATCCTCAAACAGCCTGGCCACATCACTGTCTTTTTCGGCGACATTAATGACATCGACATCGGTCCGCATGACATCGGCCACCAGGGTGTCAGGGTCTCTGGTCAGCAGCCTTCTGATTGGCAGCACGCCCTGGTAGTAACCGTACCGGTCAATAATGATGATGCGATCCGTGTGGCGCGGCATCTGACCTTTCTGCCGCAGAAAGCGTAACACCACATCAAGCGTGATATCGGCACGCACAGTGATGGCATCGAGATCCATCAGACCACCGGCGCTGTCTTCAGGATAAGACAACACCGTTTCAACGCGCTGACGATTTTGCGAATCCATGCGCTGCAGTACAGCGTTGGTCATTCGGTCAGGCAGTGACTGAACAAAATCGGCAAGATCATCAATGTCGAGACGTGCGGCAGCAGCGGCAAGCTCTACCGAATCCATCTCTTCAATCAGCGTGTCGCGAACATCATCACCCACCTCGAGCAGGATCTCGCCTTCATCTTCAATGGCGATGTAGTTCCACAGCAGTTTACGTTTTGACGTTGGCAGTGCTTCGAGTAAGTCAGCCACTTCGGCAGGTTGTAAGGCACGTATTAACGTGCGGGCGCGTTCGAAGTTATCGCTGTTGAGTATTTCTGCGACAGCGCTTTGTTTGTTGCTGTCTATTTGTTTGACAGAGTTTGGCATGGGGAGGGTGGGGGTTTTGCCTGCGGCGCTTGTTTGGGTAGTTTAGCGGGTTTTGTTTTTTTGTTTTTGGTTTGCTGTGCTGGGTTTACTTTCGCTGCGCTTGGGCTGGTGGTTTGTTCGCTGCGCTCAGGCTGGTGTTTCATTCGCTGCGCTCAGCAGTTCTTGCCTGGCATCCATGCCCTTTTTCGATTGCCAGTCCCTGGCAGTACGATTCACTTTTGTCAAACGCAACAAAAGTAAACAAAAGTGCTGTCGCGGCTGATAGGCCCTGCGGGTGGCGCTCTCGATTGATGGTTGTTACTGATTATGTGGTTAATTCATGCGGAGTAATCGGTGCTCTGGAAGCAGTGCGCCATTTTTTGAAATCCCCCTGCGCCGGGCCGCGCTGATTGCACATCCATGTGCAGGCAGCGCTCACGCAACATCCATGTTGCTTAGACCCGGCTCCGGGTGATTTCAAAAAACCTATCAGACGCTTGTGGTCATAGCGATGATGTTGGTGTTACTACTTCTTTGTTGTTGTGGGTTTTAT
>CALHCI010000175.1 GCA_937931165.1 uncultured Granulosicoccaceae bacterium | reverse complement strand
TACCGCGCTGGTCGAGCACTGGCAGGCAGATGGCTCAACGGTTTTTGTACCGCTGTGTGGTCGCAGCCCGGACCTGGCCTGGCTGCAGCAGCAGGGGCATCAGGTTATCGGTGTCGATCTCAGCGAATCTGCAATCCGTCGCTTTCTGGAGTCACGTGGGATCGATTTTTCAGTAGAGCAGGTGGGTGAATTCCAGGTTTACCGCGCACCGGGTTACACGTTGTACGCTGGCGACTATTTCGCGCTGCCTGCTGAGCATCTACAGGGAGTTACCCGGGTCTATGACAGAGCAGCCCTGGTGGCACTGCCGGGTGGAATGCGCTTTGAGTATGCAGACTATCTGCAGCGTATTGTTCCTGACAACGCCGAGATTTTTATAATCCTGATCGACTACGACCAGTCATTGATGAAAGGCCCGCCGTTTTCAGTACCGGAATCCGAGCTGCGGTTGTACTACGGCGATCGTTATCGGATTGAGGTGATAAAGCAGGAAAACGGCAATCTGAAACGCAGAGGTGTCGATCATCTGGTTGAAACCGCCTATCGCCTCACACCGGCCTGACTAAGACATCTTTTTTATCAGTTAGTACCGTAATGACACGGCCAATTCGTGTTGATGAATCTGCTAATATGGGCAGTTGTGCGAGATTTGCGGGCAGTGACCTGCCACTGTGTTTAAAATCGTCGCAAGTGCTTGAAAAACGGTCGGTTTGCCCTCATATTTGGTTGGTTGATCGTGCAAATTTGAGGTGATATGCCTGAAAAACTGAAAAAAGCCATTGGTGTGGTTTTACTTGTGATGTCCGTCTCGGGCGTGTCGTGCGGCTCGTTGCTAAATGCCGTAAGCAGTCACACCGCCTCGAATGGCAGTCTGGTCGAGCGCGTCAAATGAGCGAACTTAAACGTGGCGGCGCACGCAAGATCAGCAACACCGATGAACCCCGGCGACTACCGCGCACCGGTGCGTGGCTGTTGTACTTGCTGCCTTTGCCTATGTTGATCGGGAGTCTTATTGCGCTTTTTAAAGATGGTAAGGCCTCGGTTGCGCTTGGCGCGGGAGTGGCATTTGCTGTGGTAATGCTGGCTGCCACCCTGATTCGCAAAGGCTCGGAAATCGAATCTCAGGCGCTGAAACGAAAGATCGTTCGCCGCGCCAGCACAGTGCCTTATAAGCTGCTCGGAATTGCCACGCTCGGTGTCGGCATTTTTATCGGTGCGCTGCTTGGGTCTGGCGAATCCCTCTTGATGAGTTTGCTGCTTGGTGGTGTGGCCAGTCTTGGTGGCTTACTGGTCTACGGACTGGACCCTGCTCGTACTGCCCCGGATGCGCCCGCCATTGGCGTTACCTCTGAAGAGGTGCTCGAGATACTCAACGAGGCGGACAATAAAATTCAGGCGATAGAAGCAGCCAGAGCCCGCATTCATAATGTCGAACTGAAAGACCGGTTACGTAACATCATTACCGGGGTTCGAGAGATCATGGGCATTGTCGAAGAAGACCCGCGTGATTTGCGACGCGCGCGAAAATTTCTGCGTACCTATCTTGATGGTGCTCAGCGTGTTACAGAAGGCTATGCTGACTCGCACAAATACGGTCAGGAGAGCAGCGAACTGGAAAGTAACTTCCGCAATGTGCTGACCACCATCGAAACGGTGATTGGTGAGCAAAAGCAGAAACTGCTGGAAAACAACCTGACCGAACTCGATGTACAAATTGAAGTGTTACAACTGCAGCTTGAGAAAGAAGGTGTATAAGCGTGGCACCGCGGCACCGGCTAAGTTAATTTTTGGGGAGAGAACAAACCATGTCTGACAACAATGTTCAAACGACAGATGCGTCGTTAAAGGAAGAAGTAGACAAGCTCGACGCGATGCTGGCGCCGGACCTTAAATACGAAATGATCACCATTGATACCGCCGGCACCGAAGACCGTTCACGTATCTCGGAACTCATGAGTGAAATCAATCTCAGTGATTCCAACAGCATTATATTCTACGGCAGTAAGGCGCAGGAGCGCTTAACTACCATTAGTGACAACATGCTTGAAGGCGTGCGCAACAAAGACGTCGGTCCTGCAGGTCAGGACTTAAACAACATGGTGACAGTACTTCGTGGTTTTGATGTTGCCGGTATGGATCCAAATAAAAAGCCGGGCTTTTTTGCACGTCTGTTTGGTCGTGCCCGTCCGGTCGTCCAGTTTATTCAGGAATACGAGAGTGTTCGTCGTCAGATAGATACCATCACTGACAACCTCGAAGATCACAAAACCAAGCTGCTCACCGACATCGCCGGTCTCGATCGACTCTATGATGCCAACCTCGAGTACTACCACACGCTTGAGCTGTACATCGCAGCCGGTGAAGCCAGGCTTCAGCAACTTGATGACACAGATATTCCGGCGCTGGTTGCCGCAGCACAAGATACCGACGACGTACTCAAAGCACAGCAACTGCGTGATATGCGCACCGCCCGTGATGATCTTGAACGCCGTGTGCACGATCTCATGCTTACTCGTCAGGTGGCTATGCAAAGCCTGCCGAGTATTCGCATGGTGCAAGAGAACGACAAAGGGCTGGTTTCTAAAATCAATTCAACGCTGGTCAATACTGTACCGTTGTGGCGGCAGCAACTGGCTCAGGCGGTGACTGTGTTCCGGTCACAGGAAGCCAGCAAAAGTGTTAAGGCAGCCACTGATCTCACTAATGATTTACTCGAGAAAAACGCCGAAACACTGCGTACTGCCAACCGCGAGGTAAGAGAACAGATTGAGCGCGGTGTATTTGATATTGAAGCAGTTAAGCGTGCTAATGAAAATCTCATCGCCACTATCGAGGAAAGCCTGCAAATTGCTGACGAAGGCAAGCGCAAGCGACGTGATGCAGAGCGCACACTGGAACAACTCGAGACCGAACTTAAAAACAAACTTGTGTCTGCAAGTGCACATCAGCGTCAGACTGCTACAGGAGCTTAAATCATGGGCCTTTTCGACAAGTTGTTCGGTGAATTCGTTGATATCATCGAATGGACCGACGATAGTAACGACACCATGGTGTATCGCTTTGAGCGTTATGGTAACGAAATCAAGTACGGTGCCAAACTTACTGTCCGTGAGGGGCAGTCAGCGGTATTCGTTAACGAGGGTGAAGTAGCCGATGTACTTGGCCCTGGCATGTATGAACTTGAAACACGCAACTTGCCAGTGCTGTCTACCATCCTGAACTGGGATCACGGCTTCAGCAGTCCGTTTAAAGCCGAAGTGTATTTTGTGAATACCCGTCGCTTCGTTGATCTTAAATGGGGTACTAAAAACCCGTTAATGATTCGCGATGCAGAATTCGGTGCGGCCCGTGTGCGTGCCTTCGGTACCTATGGTGTCCGTGTTGCAGATCCGCTTAAATTCATGCGTGAAATAGTCGGCACAGACGGTGACTTCCGCGTTGATGAAATCAGTGATCAGCTGCGCAACCTGATTACCTCACGGTTTTCCTCTGCGGTTGGCGCCGCCGGTATTCCGGTACTCGATATGGCCGCCAACTACGAGCAACTCGGCGATGTTATCGGTACTCGTATCGGTCCTGAGTTTGAAGAGTACGGGTTGGAACTGACAAAGCTGCTGGTCGAAAACGTATCGGTGCCGCCTGCGGTTGAAGAAGCACTCGATAAGCGCACCAGTGCCGGTATGGTCGGTAACCTCGATAAATACATGACCTACCAGACCGGTGTGGCACTTGAAGCCGGCGCCAGTGCACCGGGCGGTGCGGCAGGTGCCGGTATTGGTATGGGGGCGGGGCTCGCGATGGGAAATCAGATGGCTAACACCATGTCCTATCAGCGTGAAGCACCACGGCAGGTCGGTCATGACGCCGGTCACGCCGGTGGTGGTGCTGCATTGCCGCCACCATTGCCAGGTGCGGTGCAATACCACGTGGCTATCGATGGACGCCCGACCGGCCCGTTTGATATAGACGCACTGCAACAGCAGCAAGCCAACGGATCGCTTGCTGCAACATCGCTGGTATGGTCTCCGGGTATGGAAGACTGGGCTGAAGCATCTCAGGTAGACGATCTTGCCAACCTGTTTGTCTCTATCGAGCCACCTCCGCTTCCGGCGCGATAACGATAATACCCGAAAGTGTCAGATAAGCAGCTCGATACCAACTACGACAATCTGTTCGAAATAACGGCGCCGGATCAGGCGCCCAATGCCAACGATGAAACGCGCTTCCCGTGCAGTAACTGCGGGAGCGTGCTGGTCTATGCCGTTGGAACAGATGAAATGGAATGTCATCACTGTGGCGTGCGCAATGCCATAGACATTCCTGATGTTGCCATTGAAGAGATATCGTTGCCCAAAGGGCTCGAGAAGCTTGAGCGCACCCGTGAGCTTGGCACCACAGAGTCTATTCTCAAGTGCCCCAATTGTGCTGCGGAGTTTAATCTCGACACCAACCTGCACGCCAGTGACTGCCCCTTTTGCGGAACCACCGTCGTCACCTCTACCGGTGAGATACATGAATTTTCACCGCAGGCATTGTTACCGTTTTCCATTACTGCCGATGAGGCTCATGAAGCGTATAAAAAATGGATTAGCGGCAGATGGTTTGCACCGTCCAAGTTAAAAAAACACGCCCGCGAAGAGTATGGTTTAAACGGTATTTATATTCCGTACTGGACCTACGACAGCGACACGTTAACTGCCTACAGTGGTCAGCGTGGAGATGTCTACTACGTGCGGCAGAATGTCACCGTCATGGAAAATGGTCGCTACGTCAGGCGCTCACGCATGGTGCCGAAGGTCCGCTGGACTCCGGTGCATGGCAGTACTGATCGCCATTTTGACGACGTATTAATCGGTGCCACACGTACCCTGCCGCGCAAAATCACTGACTGGCTCGAACCGTGGGATCTCGAAAACCTTGTGCCCTACAAAGAAGACTACCTGAGCGGATTTCAGAGTGAGGTCTATCAGGTGGCGCTGGATGAAGGCTTTGGCCATGCAAAGCACTTAATGAAGCAGATTATACGCAACGATGTCAGGCGCTCTATCGGCGGTGATCAGCAGCGTATTCAGCGGCTTCATACCAAACACAGTGATACCACGTTTAAACATGTACTGTTACCGTTGTGGACTGCGGCTTTTAGCTTCAGAGGAAAAACCTACCGCTTTGTGGTCAACGGCCGCAACGGTAAAACACGTGGTGAAAGGCCTTACAGCGTGATAAAAATTGCGTTGGCAGGTGCCGCTGCAGCAGCAGTCGTTATTACTGGTGTGGTAACCATGGACTCAGCGCAGGTGAGTGGCTACATTGTGGACCGGCCGATTTTTTATCCGGGTGAGCAACTGCGATTCTAGTCAGCAGCAGGCGGTGTTACCGGCTCAGCGCCAACAGCAATAAACCTGTCATTATCACTGCACACAAAAGCATTTTGTAACCGAGCTTGTATTGGCCAATCTGTTGCCGCTCGTGTTCTTCCTTCAAAAGTTGTACTTCATACTCGCTTAAGTGATCGCAGTGTGTGCACTGACGTGGCCCCGATTTACTGGCTAACCCGCAACGGCGGCAACGGGTGTAAGGGACGAAGCGTGGTCTCACAGCTGAATACTCTATACCGACACTCTGAACTCGGTAATCAGGTCATTGGCGATTTTTTCGATTTCCTCCTGCACCAGTTCCAGATCCACGTTGCGTTCTATCGTGAGTTGCACCACGGCTTTAAACAGCGGCTCGGAAGACATCGGGGCTTCGCTGCACTCGGTGGTTAGCTCTTCTACGTTGATATCAAAACGTCCAAGTGCGTGGGTAATGTCTTTGACAATACCCTCTCTGTCAGTTCCTACCACTTCCAGCTCCGCCTTGCGATATTCTACTTTGTAGGCCTCATCGACAGTGACCGGCTTGATCAGCAATTGCAGATTGCTGTCAGTCAGCTGGTTGAGTTGCCGCAGTAGCTCGGGGTAGTGTTTTTCGTCGACGCTGGCATGCAGTATTCCGGCAAACTCACCGGCAAGGTTTGCCATGCGGCTGGCCAGCCAGTTGGCATTATGCTGCTTTAGAATTCCCGAGAGTTCGTTAACAATACCGGGGCGATCCGGCCCGATGACGGTGAGCACAAATGTTGTCTTCATTGTTGATACCTTTGCCAGCCAGGGCGACATCAGAATCGTAACATCTTTGCGGTCACAGATTGGACGTGAGCGGCTGCGCGACCACTGATTCATCTCACTGATTGAGGTAGAATAAAGTGGTCCAAAAGCCTTCCGGAGCGTTTTCGCCATGGCCGCACCAGTCACTGTTGTAGATCATCCTCTGATACAGCACAAGCTCACGTTAATGCGTCGCACAGAGGCATCTTCGTCGACATTCCGAATGTTGCTAAAAGAGATCAGCCATTTGCTTGCGTATGAAGTCACTCGTGACCTGCCGTTGCGTGAAGTTGAAATTGAAACGCCCATCACTACCATGAAAGCACCGATGCTGGCTGGAAAAAAGCTTTGTCTTGTGTCAATACTGCGAGCCGGAAACGGTTTACTCGAAGGCATACTCGAGCTAATCCCGTCTGCGCGTGTCGGCCATATTGGCTTATACAGAGATCCTGAGACCCTTAAAGCTGTTGAGTACTACTACAAAATGCCATCAGATCTCGATCAGCGGTTGGTCATTGCCGTTGACCCTATGCTGGCGACCGCCAACTCATCCGTTGCAGCCATTACACGCTTAAAAGAAGGCGGTGCAAATAACATCCGTTTTCTGTGTCTATTGGCCGCCCCTGAGGGGATAGAAACCTTTCAGCGTGAACACCCGGACGTGCCAATCTATACCGCAGCAATTGACGAAAAGCTCAACGAACACAGCTACATTGTGCCGGGCCTCGGTGATGCCGGAGACCGCATTTACGGTACCCGTTAAACACTGCACTTTTGTACCGTTTAGATGGACTGGACTGAAGACGATCGCTTTGCCGCTGTCAGCAGGGTCTACGGCAATGCGGCTTGCAACCGGTTTGCCGCGGCGCATTGCTGCGTTGTGGGTATTGGTGGTGTCGGTTCGTGGGTGGCAGAGGCACTGGCACGCAGTGGAATTGGTACTATTACACTAATTGATCACGACGATATTGCCATCAGTAATATCAATCGTCAGGTGCATGCAGATAACAACACGTTAGACAGTTCAAAAGTGGATGTGATGGCACGCCGTATCCGCGCGATTAGTCCGGGCTGCGAGTGCCACGCCATAGACGATATGCTGGTAGAAAATAATATTGATCGCTACATACACAGTGACATTGACTACGTGATCGATGCCATTGATACCGTGAAGTCAAAAGTGTCACTCATCTTCCATTGCAAGCGCAATAACATTCCAGTGTTAACCATTGGTGGTGCCGGTGGCAGAACTGATCCCACCAGCGTTGCCATCACTGATCTAAACAAAACCCGTAACGATACACTTGCGTCAAGTGTGCGCAAGCGACTGCGTTCAAGGTATGGCTGGACACGTAACCCTGCCCGAAAATTCGGTGTGGAGTGTGTTTACTCCGACCAACAGCCCATGTTTCCTCAAGGTGATGGTACGGTGGCACAAAGTAAACCGTCGGTGGCCGGAGCCACACTCGATTGCAATACCGGTTACGGTTCGATGATGGGCGTGACTGCCGTTTACGGTATGGTTGCCGCATCACGGGTGCTGGATAAGCTGGCCGCTAAAACTAAGTAGTCTGCGGCATAGCGTTTGATATGATCTTCTTCGCGTTGCTTAAATCATCGTGTATACCGTAAATGCCGTGTTCGTTGGCAATGCGGCTTGCCAGATAAAACTCTGCACTTTCAGTGTCCGCATAGCGAATCATTAGTGATGCCTGCAGAGCACGCGCGAGTCTTGAAGTCAGCGCTCTGGCAGATCCTTCAGTAAATTGTCCCGTCGCAATATCATCTTTCAGGCTGCGGATAAATTTATCATACGTACTGTCACTGCCGGTAGTGGTTTCCAACTCCTGCAAGTAGGCATCAATCACCCCCGGATGCTTTGCGATAGCCCTGAGCACATCGAGGCTTTGAATATTGCCGCAACCCTCCCAGATAGAATTTAACGGCGACTCACGAAACAATCGTGGCATGATCGACTCTTCGACATAACCACTGCCACCGTGGCACTCCAGGCTTTCGGCCACCATGTCCGGTGTGCGCTTGCAGATCCAGAACTTGCCCACTGGTGTTGCCAGACGCAGCAGTAGCTGTTCGTATTCATTGTCGGTATTGACTGCATCCAGGGCGCTGGCAAGGCGCATGGTTTGTAGCAGTGCAGCTTGTGACTCCACGGCGAGATCTGCCAGTACGTTTTGCATAGCGCCATGGTCGCTAAGCTTTGCGCCAAAAGACATCCGCTGACTACAGTGATGCAGCGCTTGTGCTACAGCCTGTCGCATCAGTGATGCAGAGCCAAGCATGCAGTCAAAGCGCGTCATCGCAACCATCTCAAGAATCGTATTGATACCGCGGCCTTCATCACCGATCAACCAGCTCCAGGCGCCGTTGAATTCTATTTCGCCTGATGCGTTTGACCAGTTGCCAAGTTTGTCTTTTAAGCGCTGAATATAAAACGTATTCAGCTCACCATCGGGTGTCCACCGTGGCATTAGAAAACAACCGAGACCTTCACTGGTTTTCGCAAGTACCAGAAAGCCATCACTCATCGGTGCCGAGCAAAACCATTTATGTCCGGTTAACCGGTACGGCTTACCCGCACCTGGTGCGGCAACCGGTACGGCGGTAGACTGGTTTGCGCGAACATCTGAGCCACCTTGTTTCTCGGTCATCGCCATACCAATGGTCAGTCCGTTCTTTTCATACCATGGCAGGTTCCTGTGGTCGTACACTTTTGACGTAATGCCGTCTATCCATGGTTGGCACACGTCCGGCTGATGGCGCAATGCCGGAACCGCAGAGAAAGTCATGGTGGTGGGGCAAGTGGTGCCGGCCTCTGCCTGGTTGTGCATATACACCAGCGCACTGCGAGCCACATGTGCACCGCGTTGCGGCTCAGACCATGGCAGTGATGGCATGCCGGCTTCAATCGCATCTTGCATAAGCAAGTGATACGACGGATGAAAATTAACCTGGTTGATACGGTGGCCAAAACGGTCGTGCGTTCTGAGTTGTGGCTTGCCGGTATTGGCGCTTGCCGCTACATGCAGCAGATTGTGCATAGCTTTGCCGCCGTACTGAACCAGCGCATCGGTGGCATATTGACCGCCAAACGTATTGACGGCGTGCTGTAAACCTCTGTCACTGGTATACAGGTTATAGTCGAACTCAGCGGGCTGATTAGTGACCTGGTGTGTGAGGTGCATTGGCTTACCCTGAATGACACGTCCTGTTAATATAGCCAAACCTCACGCATAAATCAGAGTCGCCGTACTTTTCAGTCGGGGCAGGCGATTCATGGGTACGGCGTAATCGGCAAACCATAAGCAAAGGTATGCTGATCCATTGTGCGATAATTGCGTATTAGTGACGCCTCCCTGTATTACGTAAAGCCTCCCTGGTATGAATTTTTTTCCTGTTGAACAACCATCAGACAGTGGTCTGGTTATTCGTGGCTTGCAGTCGCCACAACGTGATCTGCCGCTTTTGGTGTTTTTACACGGTAACGGATTTGCGGCCGGGGTATATCTGCCAATGCTGCAGCGTCTGGCCGAACAATTCGATGTACTGGCACTGGATCTGCCCGGGCATGGTCGCAGTGACAAGCCAGCCAGCCTTCCCGGCTGGAACACCGTTGCCGAAATGGCGCACAGCGCGGCGGTCAATACCGGTTTGCTGAACGATCGGCAGGTGATTGGTGTCGGTCACAGTCTGGGCGGCGTCCTGACACTGTTGTCTGCGCATCGGCATCCGCAGGTTTATCAGTCACTGATATTGCTCGATCCTGTCATTTTCCCCAAACGATTATTGCTGACCATGCGGTTGATTGCGTTGCTGCGACTTACCAGTGCGTTTCATCCCCATGTTAAATCGACGCGCCGTCGGCGAAAAAACTGGCCGGATCACGCCGCAGCGTTCGACTACCTGCACGGTCGTAAAATATTCGAAAACTGGACAGATGAAGCACTGCAGAGTTTTACCCGTTACGCATTAACTGAAGTGCCCGATGGATCGGTCACACTGTCATGTGACCCTGAAACAGAAGCCACGTTTTTCGCCTCACTGCCTAAAGGGTTGTGGCAGGCGTTGCAAGGTATTCGTTGCGATACATCACTGATCATGGGTGAGAAGACATACCCGTTTGCGATTCAGGCGGCGCGTACCGCAGAGCGCCTGAACAGCAACGTCAGTTATCGTGTGGTGACAGGCGGTCATTGTTATATGCAAGAGAATCCCTCGCTTGCGGCAAAAGAAGTCATTCGCGCTGTCAACAATGCCCGGTAGTTCAGGTGATAGAGACGTAAACTAACTCATACAAAATGATTCAAAAATGAAGTGAGTTGGTGGTGGATAGGTTGCCGGTATTTGCAATCTCTGTTTATTTCCTTTTAGGATAACCCCAGGCCTGATATCAAGTCCGGTTAATCTCGAACCCCGGGTACCTGAATGCGGGAACTCGTATAAGGTTTCAGGCGTCGTACATCATGGAAGCAGTGAATCGCTGTGCAAGGGGGAAACATGTCTCAAAGAGCGACCCGAACAATAGAATTTGAATCCACACGGCGTCCATCTCGTCCGCCGGTCAGGTCTGCTCGAACACAGCCTGCTCATAACCAGCCAGATCAAAATCAACCAGATCAAAACCAGCCAGATCAGATCGGGCAGGATCAAACCGCTGCCAACCAAACAGTAACTGCACAGAACAATCGCTGGCAGAGCTGGCTGACACAGGTGTGTGATGAGTGTGGTGTCACAATAAACGGTTCAGCCCCTGCCGATCCCCAAATCCACAATCAGGATCTTGCAAGGCGAGCGTTCACCGAAGGGTCAATGGGCCTTGGTGAAGCATACATGGAAGGGTGGTGGGATTGCGATGCACTCGATGAACTCGCCACCAGCGCAATGCGCGCAAAGATTGATCAGAAAATTGAAAATAAAGCGCGGTTGATTTTCGAAATAGCCAAAGCCCGGGTATTCAACTTTCAAAAAAAATCACGAGCCTTCCAGGTGGGTGAGCAACACTACGACACGGGTAATGATCTGTTTGAAGTCATGCTCGACCCGACCATGAGTTATTCGTGCGGTTACTGGAAAGATGCATCCACTTTGCACGAAGCACAGATTAATAAACTCGATTTACTGTGCCGCAAACTACAGCTTAAAAAAGGCATGGAAATACTCGATATTGGTTCCGGCTGGGGCGGGCTTGCCGAGCATGCTGCACGTAATTACGGGGTGAATGTTGTTGGTGTGACTGTATCAAAAGAACAGGCGGCGCTGGCCACTGAAAGGTGTCGCGGGCTACCGATAGAATTCCGCCTTCAGGACTACCGTGATCTGACTGGTCAGTTTGACAGAATAGTGTCCGTTGGCATGTTTGAGCATGTCGGGGTTAAAAACTACAACACCTATATGCAAAAGTGTCATTCACTGCTGCGCGACAACGGATTATTTGCGCTACATACCATTGGCACTAACCGAACGCACGATCTTGTCGACCCATGGATAAAAAAATATATTTTCCCTAACGGCAAGCTGCCATCTCTACATCAGATATCAAAATCCTATGAGCCCTGGTTTGTACTGGAGGATTTGCAGAACTTTGGTCCAGACTACGATCGCACGCTAATGGAGTGGCACCGCAACTTTAAGCAAGGCTGGGGTGAGCTTTCAGCCAACTACTCCAAAGAGTTTTACCGTATGTGGGAGTACTATCTGAAAGTTTGCGCTGCGTCATTTCGCTCCAGAGAAAACCAGCTGTGGCAGCTGGTGTTGTCGAAGCCTGACGATAGCGTGCGATACGACAGCCCCCGATAAACACGCCGCCGGCGTTTTGCTGTAGCCTAAGCAGCCTTGGTAGTGGCTGCCATCAGTGTGGTAACTATGCGTTGGTTTTCTGCGGCACTTTCCGGCCCGCTTAGCGTCTCAATGTGCACCACACCATCACTCAGTGCTTTTTCAAAGTCATTCTCTATGAGTGCTCTTGACTGACTATCGATTGATTGCTCTGCGATGGCAACGGTACGGTTGCGCCCCGACGACTTTGCTTTATACAGCGCTACATCAGCAAGGTTAACGGCTTCTTCCGGAGACAGAGGTTGATTCTCGCACGTGAACGGCAGTCGTACTAATCCGATAGAGGTTGTCACGTGGATGTCACCGGCTTTGGTTTTCACCGGTCTGGCGCCAACCACGTTAAGCAACATACTTGCAAAGGTATTGGCCTCGTTGTGTTCAAGCTCATTGAGGTAAACCAGTATTTCCTCTCCACCCCATCGCACGATCGGGGTTTCTTCAGGCAGGCAGTTTTTAATTCGACCGGCAAGTTCCACGAGTACTTCATCGCCGGCGGCATGCCCGTAGTTATCATTAATCTGTTTGAAATGATCAATATCCATTAACAGCATTGCACCACAGCGGTCTGTATTGATACTGGCCGACGTATTATCTTTGACCATAGCGCTGAAGAAACGGCGGTTGTACAGACCCGTCAGATGATCCTGTTTTGATTGCTTGCTGAGTATTTCATTGGCCGCGGTGAGTTGCCGCTCACGCACGGCATCCTGATCCATCAGTGTATTGTATGCCTTGATAATCTCTGCCAGTTCATCGTAGCCGCTGGACTGTACGCGTTGACGGTCGATATTGCTGGCTGCCAACCTTATTGCTTCGTGTAGTGCCAGTAGACGCGCACTGACAATAGTTCTAAAACCGATTGCAGCACTAACCAGCGTGACCAGAAAAGCAAAAACCAGCACGGCAGCGGTCATTAGAATCTGCTTGTTCACTGCTGCGGTAATCGACTCGTCGGTAAACTTCAGGTACAGGTTATATTGGTCGTAGTCGTCAACAGGTATCACCGATTCGAACGGGGCATGTTGCTGACCTTTGCAGCCGAGTGTCGGCGGGTGAGCGGCAATGATATTGCTACCGTCTGCTGTTCTGAATTCAACACATACAACTGCCTGGTCTACACCTAGTGGTGCCAACAGGTCGCGCGCCAGTGTGTCGTACGAATACGCTTCATGAATGTCGAGCGCCAGGGATACTCTCGCGGCAAGGCTGCCGACTCTGGAGGTTAGCAGATCCGTGCTGTCGCGAATCAGCACCTGCGCTGCAATAAAGCTTCCTGCCAGTACTAACACAAGGTAAATCGGTGCAAGTACGATCAGAAATTTCGTCAATATTGATTTTGACTTCATGATTTTATGCTGACTGTTTTACGACTGGCGGACGCCACGCCGCGTTGAGTCTGGTTGGTAACAAGGCACCTGAGTTAGCTGCCCGTAACAGTTACTTGAATAGTTCGGCTTTGCCGTCTCGCACTAACCCTTCGAGCAGCTGATGGTTGTTTACCTCTGCGCGAAATACCTGATACCCGCGAGGCTTTTTAATCATATAGAAATCGATATCAACATTGTTACCATCGCCATCGCGGAAATCCGCACACATGACATAGTATTCGCCCATCTGCAGAATCATCGGGTGGGAAACGTGCGGGTACAAGGCGATTACATCCCCGGTTTTTGAGTCGAGTGTATGAAATGCGCCGTTTACCAGTGATCGGTAAATGTGCTTTTGCAAATCCGATTGCAGGCGTACTTTGGTTTCCTGCATCTGTGAAGCGTGTGCGGTATTGATTTGCGCGGTAATTAAAAATAGCGTGGTAATCAACGCCAAAGAGATACTCTTTCCTTGAACCATGTCTCGAACTCTCGCCGTTTTGTGAACGAGTCCCGTAACGGCAGCCTGACGATTTTCTGTAATGGCAAATTTAAGAAGGAGAAAGCACAGTGCATTAAATCGGTGTATGTGGCACTGGTGTTTAGCAATGGCAAAACACAATTGTTGATCCGGTCTGGCCAGATAAATAGCAGTCAACAGCCGTCGGTGGTCAGTCCATTGAGACGACCACCGAAAAGTATCTACAGCAGCTTTTTGCGCATGTCGTCGAGGTTGGCATGGCGAATGTCCTTCCCTTCAACCAGATAAATAACGTATTCACAAATATTGCACGAGTGATCGGCAATGCGTTCCAGTGAGCGTGCGCACCAGCTCATATCGAGGGCATGGCTGACGTGACGCGGGTTTTCCATCATGTGAGAGATTAACAGGCGCGAGAAGGTCGCGTATTCCTGGTCTATTGCTTCGTCTTTTGCAGCCGTACTAAAAGCCGCCTCTACGTCCATACGGGTAAAAGCATCCAGGGATTCACGCAGCATGGTTTTTACATGATCTCCCAAATGGCGCAACTCCTTGTAGTAGGTTGGTACATCTACCTCGTTGGCAAGTTTTACGCTGATTCGACCGAGCTTTTCTGCTTCATCGCCAATACGCTCAAGGTCGGAGATAGTTTTAATAATCGTCAGTACCAGTCGCAGGTCACTGGCTGCCGGTTGTCTGCGTGCCAGAATGCGGGTGCAGTCTTCATCAATGTCCAGTTCAAACTGGTTGGCACGACGATCATCGTCACTGACTTGTTTGCCGAGCTCTGCGTCCATGTTCATCAGTGCTTCAAGGCCGTTGTGAACCATGGACTCAACCAGCCCACCCATATTCATGACTTTATGCTTCACATCGTTCAGCTCGACGTCGAACTGATGTGCGGTATGTCCTTCGTGGTTGAATCTTTTCATGCGCTCTGATGTCCCGTAACTAATACAATGGCCGTTGCTGTGAATATCGGAATCGGTTATCCGAATCGTCCGGTGATGTAGTTTTCTGTCAGCTCGTGTTTGGGATTAGTAAAGATGTCGTCAGTTCCACCCACTTCAACCAGCTTGCCTAAATGAAAATAAGCAGTGCGCTGTGATACCCGCGCTGCCTGTTGCATCGAGTGGGTGACAATGGCAATAGAGTAATTTTCCCGCAACTCATCGATGAGTTCTTCAATCTTTGCTGTAGCAATCGGGTCGAGTGCAGAGCACGGTTCATCCATCAGTATTACTTCCGGGCTACAGGCAATGGTGCGCGCAATGCACAGGCGCTGCTGCTGTCCACCGGATAGTCCGGTACCGGGTTGATCAAGCCGGTCCTTCACCTCGTTGTATATGCCGGCTTTTTTAAGGCTGGTGACTACAATATCGTCCAGGTCTGCTTTGTTGCGGCTGAGTCCATGCAGGCGTGGCCCGTAGGCAACGTTTTCGTAGATCGATTTAGGAAACGGGTTTGGCTTTTGAAAAACCATGCCGACTCTGGCGCGCAGCAATACCGGGTCAGTATTTTTGCCATAGATGTTCTCACCGTCTAGTGTGAGATCTCCGGTAACCTTGCAGATCGGGATCGTGTCATTCATTCGATTGAGGCATCTCAGCAAAGTAGATTTTCCGCAACCGGAAGGGCCGATCATTGAAATCACTTCGTTGTCTGCGATGTCCAGGTCGACGCCAAAAATTGCCTGCTTGTCAGCATAAAAAACGTTGACGTCAGTGCAGGACATTTTCGGGTTATCTACCCGTGTTTGTCCTACGGTATCGCCAAGGCTTGCAACAATTTCCTCTACCGTTTGCTCGTGAGGAATATCCTGGTCGATATTCATCGACACCAGTTTTTCTGTATCTGCTTCGGTCGAAGAGTCGTTCATAGGTTTACCATTTGCGCTCGAATTTTTTGCGTAGGTAGACTGCCAGCGCATTCATTACAATTAAAAAGGCCAGCAACACCATAATGGCGGCTGATGTTTTTTCCACGAATCCTTTTTCGGGCAGGTCGGCCCATTGAAATATCTGTACCGGTAACACTGTGGCCGGATCAGTGATTGCTGTTGGTACATCTACAATGAAAGCCACCATACCAATCATAAGTAGTGGTGCGGTTTCTCCCAGTGCTTGTGCCATTCCAATAATAGTACCGGTCAGAATGCCCGGCATCGCCAGTGGCAGCACATGGTGGAATACCACCTGCAGGTTTGATGCACCCAACCCGAGGGCCGCGTCCCGGATGGAAGGCGGCACAGACTTCAATGCGGCGCGGCTTGAAATAATAATGGTTGGCAGCGTCATCAGTGAAAGCACTAACCCGCCCACCAGCGGTGCCGAACGGGGCAGGTGAAAAAAGTTAATAAAGACGGCAAGCCCTAATAAGCCAAACACAATAGAAGGTACCGCAGCCAGGTTGTTAATATTGACTTCAATCAGATCGGTCCAGCGGTTTTTAGGTGCAAATTCTTCAAGGTATAACGCTGCTGCCACAGCAACCGGAAACGACAGTGCCAGGGTCACCACAAGGGTTAGCATGCTGCCAAACAGTGCACCACGAATACCCGCCAGTTCAGGCTCTCTTGAGTCACCGCTTTCAAAGAAAGTTTTATTAAAGCGCTTGGCGATCTGGCCGTTTTCCTGCAACGAGTCTATCCAGCCAACCTGAATGTCTTTAAAGCGTCGTTTCTTTTCCGGCAGCGTGATGTCGACATCACCTTTAAGGTAGGTGTGAACATCGTCGCCGACCGGTAGCCACACTGTCATGGATTCACCGATCAGCTCCGGGTCTGCCATCACCTTTTTCTGTAGGTCGTACTGTCCGCCCTTACTCACCAGCTTGTACAGCAGCTTTTTATCCTTGCGCTTGGTAACGTCCGGAAATTCAGCCAGCAGTGAGTTTTTTATGGTGCCGTTGTAGTTGGCTTTTCTGAGCGCGCTAATGTCCGGCTCATCACCGAGGCCAAGTGTTTTCTGATCGAGCGTGATATCCAGTTGAATGAAGTTCTGTGTAAACGCCGGTAAACCACGAATGGTTATCGTAGTGATCAGCATGGCCAGAAAAGCCAGGCTTGAGATAATCGCTATCAGACCATACAGCCGGAAGCGTTTTTCCTTCGCGTAGCGGCGTTTGATACTGGCCTGAACAATCTCAGTGGTGTTGCGCTGATCGTTCATTCGTATTGCTCACGATATTTACGCACCGTACGCAGTGCAATAATGTTCAGTATGAGTGTGGTTACAAACAGCATTAAGCCCAGTGCAAAAGCAGCCAGTGTTTTTGGACTGTCAAACGCCTGATCACCGGTAAGCAGCGTCACAATTTGCACGGTAACCGTGGTCACTGCCTCAAGCGGATTAATCGTCAGGTTAGCGGCAAGCCCGGCTGCCATTACCACAATCATGGTTTCACCTATAGCACGTGAAACTGCCAGTAACACACCGCCAACAATACCGGGCAGTGCTGCTGGTATAACCACCTTTTTGATCGTTTCAGATTTGGTGGCACCAAGCCCGAGTGAGCCGTCACGCATAGCTTGTGGTACCGCGGTAATCACATCATCGGATAGCGATGAGACAAAAGGTATAATCATAATCCCCATCACCAGACCGGCTGCCAGTGCGCTTTCGGAAGCCACCGTTAAACCGATCGACTCACCGATTCCACGAATCATTGGTGCCATAGTTAACGCTGCAAAAAAACCGTAAACCACGGTGGGAATGCCTGCCAGTATTTCAAGTAACGGCTTGGCCCACGAGCGCATACTCGGGCTTGCATACTCGGCAAGGTAAATGGCAGACATTAAACCGAACGGCACTGCCACCAGCATGGCAATAACAGAAATTAGCAGTGTGCCCGCAAAAATAGGTACCGCACCGAAACTGCCCGAGCTTCCAACCTGATCGGCGCGTATGGCTGTTTGCGGGCTCCAGTGCAAACCGAATGCAAACTCTGAAAACGGCACTTTGCCAAAGAATCTGAGTGATTCGAACAACACTGAAAATACAATACCAACCGTGGTCAGGATCGCCAGACTGCTGCACGCGATTAAAAAGATCATGATGGCTTTTTCTACCAGGATACGTGCTCTGGTTTCCGGGGCAATTGAACGCAGCCCGAAAAACATCCCAAGCAGTGCTGCCGCAATGGCAATGATGCCTTTGGCCCATCGTGACTTGCTTAGCAGGCCTGAAAAGTGATCAGCGGCTTCCATTCTGATCGGATCAGAGTTTGAGCTGGAAATATTGCCAACCGCCAGGTTTTTAATATCGTTGATGACCAGCTTTAACTGACCTTCGGGCAGGGATTGAATGTCTTCAGGCAGTTGCCGTGAAACCATACTGGTGAGCACTGAAGATTCAAGCAGGCCCCACAATACAATCACAACCAGCGCGGGTATCAATGTATACAGCGCGACCAGATACCCGTAGTAACGCGGCAGAGAGTGCGGACGTCTTTCGCGCTCAGCAGACCGGAAGCGTTTCACCGCCCGCGTGCGGCCGATGGTATAACCCAACGCCACCAGAATAAATATCACCAGTAGTAGCAGACTGATTGTCACGCTTTTATCCTGCCATCAGTAGGGTTCGACACGGTTTTCTCACTGTGCTTGATCGACTAACGAGTGGTCTGGCAGCGGTGGTAAAAACATGCGAGAGCTTATTAACCCGCATATATTAGCGCATCCGTATTACAGATTGCTGAAAATGTCCTGATGCGCATGCTTCTTTAATCCCTGAAGAGCTGGCTGAAGAGCTGGCTGAAGAGCTGGCCGAAGAGCCGACCGAGAAGCGGCCAGAGAGACAGCCAGAGAAACCGCCAGAGAAACCGCCAGGCCCCAAACAGACAATGCCAGCCGTAGTGGCTGGCATTGAGTTGACCGCATAACACCGCACACGATACGGGTGCGTGCCTGTGCTTACTTGTCTTCAAGCACCGGCATGTTTTCAAGGTTACCGATTGATTCGGCAGCCTCTGACCGGATGTCTTCGCCCAGAGAGATCATACCTTTGTCTGCAAGGTAACCTTCTTCACCCCAGGCAGCTTCGCTGGTGAATTCATCGAGGTATTCTTTAATACCCGGAATCACACCAATGTGTGCCTTCTTTACGTAGAAGTACAGTGGTCTTGAAATCGGGTAGCTGCCATCGGCAATAGACTCAAAAGTCGGCTCAAAACCATCGATCATTGAGGCCTGCACAATATCGCTGTTCTGATCAAGGAAGCTGAAACCGAAGATACCCAGCGCATTCGGGTTGGCCTCAAGCTTTTGAACAATCAGGTTGTCGTTTTCACCGGCTTCGATAAACAAACCATCTTCACGCACGGTGTGGCAAACCGCTTTGAACTGATCTTTATCACTCTTTTCCAGTGCTTCAATCCACTCGATCTCGGAGCAGCCGCCTTCCAGCGCCAGCTCGGCAAAGGCATCACGGGTACCTGAAGTCGGCGGTGGGCCAAGCACCTCAATTTTGGCATCAGGCAGGTCTTCATTGACGTCCGACCAGCGTGTGTAAGGATTATCTACAAACGTTTCCGAGCCGTCCGGGTTTGGCACCTGCTTTGCGAGTGCCAGAAAAAGATCTTTTCTGCTGATGTCAAAGAGTTCTGAATCAATCGCGTTGGCCAGTGCAATACCGTCATAGCCAATCAGCACTTCAATAATGTCAGTGACACCGTTCTCCTGGCAGGTTTTGTATTCACTTGCCTTCATGCGGCGCGATGAATTAGTAATATCTGCGTACTCAACACCCAGACCGTTACAAAAAAGCTTCATACCACCGCCCGAGCCGGTCGACTCGATTTTTGGTGTTTTGAAGCTGGTGGTCTGACCGAATCGTTCGGCAACTACAGTGGCGAACGGGTAAACCGTCGAAGAGCCGACAATACTAATCTGATCCCGCGCAGACTGTGCGTGGGCAGCGGCGGCAATAAAAAGAGCGCCGGCAACTGCGGCAAATTTGGTGTTGTGCAGGTTCATATACTGATCCTTTGAAGTAATTGCCAGAAATGTAGCATCCGTATATGAAGTTTTTATGACATTCGCAAAAATAGCGGCTAAGGATGATAAGTCATCCAAAATAATGATTTGCCGGGATTCTGAGAGTGAACAGCCACCTCAGGAGTTAATCGCTGTCCGGGTCTTATTTTCGCGGATTAACACCACTTCGTCTGGAAAGCTGACGCTAAAAGTGGTTCCAACGCCAATGCTGCTTTCAATATTCAGCTGGCCGTGATGCCGATTGACAATATGCTTCACAATCGCCAGCCCCAGTCCGGTACCACCGGATTCACCATCCACGCGGTAAAAACGCTCGGTGATATGGTTGATGTGTTGCGGGTCGATACCCTTGCCATTGTCGGTCACGCTGAGCACGGCATCACCGGCAGCATTGCGAGACCATTTAACACTGATTTGGGTGCCCGGCTCATTGTGCTGAGCAGCGTTCTGACACAGGTTGGTACACACACTTTTAATCTCGGTTTCGCTGCCAAGCAGCCACAGACTATTGTCGGTTTCGACCAGAAAGTTAGCTTCAGGGGTAGAAAGCGCTGCAACTGTTTCATCAAGTATGTTGGCTACCGGCAGCTCCTGTAACTGGCTTTGTTCGAGTTCCTGATTCTCAAGCCGCGACAGCGTCAGTAAGTCGGTAACAATATCGGTCATCCGCTGGGCGTGTGTTTCGGCCATGCGGATCTGATGCTGTGTTTGCTCTGGCAGGGTTTTGTCATCGCCAAGCATTTCCAGGTAGCCGCTAACCACCGTCAGTGGTGTTTTAAGTTCGTGAGAGGCATTAGCGACAAATGCGGCCCGGGTTTCGCGCAATTGCACGCGCTGGCTAATATCTCTTGCAGTAAACAGGTACAGGTTCTCTGCGTAGGTGACGCGGCGGATGGATAACGTCATATTGCGATTAACCGGAGAGGTTATCTCGATTTCCTCGCTGTCGTTGTCGCTACTGCGGATGTACTCCTGCAACACCGGGTCTCGCACGAGGTTATCAATCCGTTGTCCGGCATCGCGTGAACCACGAATCCCGAGGTAGCGAAACGCCGCATCGTTGGCCCACACAATCTCGTGATAACCATCGGTGACCACGGTACCATCCGGTAGTGCCGCGGCAGAGCGGTTATACCAGCCGACAATTTTTTTCAGGCGCTGCTTACGCACAGAATTACTTTGCTTGCGGCGGAATATCAGCTGCTCAATATGCCCGATCACGCCAACCGTGTCGGGTGCTGTCGAGCGCTTTGCGCCTTTTTGCAGCCACTTATCTACCTGCCGCGCCTGATAAAGCATCCATGCGCAATACACCATGAAAGTAACCGCAATGCCCAGCCACAGATTGCCGATAATCCAGCCGATCAGCGCACCGAATGCTGCAATCAGCGCATAGCGGATTTTTTCCTGTGACCAGTGCGAATTGACTGCCATTTGCGATCTACGATATTCCGGAATTCTAAAGAAAATGAATCACTTTGATCAATCGACACATGCGCGCGACCGGCGATTTCGTCGCCACAGAATGCGGCGTTGCAGCGAGCATTATAAATACTGTATCGGAGAGAGCGCAGAAATTTACAGGTAAGCGTCAGGCAGCGGTGTTTCAGGTGCTTTATTTCGCGGTTTTCGCCGGTGCCAGCCGGTAGCCCGCACCTCTTACTGTGTCAATAATGTGGTCCATTTGGTGGTCACGCAGGCTTTTACGTAAACGCAGAATATGCACATCAATCGTGCGCTCTTCCACATCGTGGTTTATCCCCCAAACATGGTCCAGCAACTGTGTGCGACTGAAAACCCGATTGGGCTGGCTCAGAAAAAACACCAGCAGTCGGTATTCGGTTTGTCCCAGATGAAGCTCAGCGTTATCGACGGTGACGCTATGGGCATCAATATCGACAGACAGCGTGCCATAACTCAGCACCTCGCGTTTATCGACGGTGCGCCGCAACATGGCATTAACGCGTGCCATCAGTTCGCGTGTCGAAAACGGTTTGCCAATGTAATCGTCAGCACCTGCATCGAGCCCGGTGATCGTGTCTTCTTCGGTGCCCCGGGCAGTCAGCATAATGACCGGTAACTCCCGTGTGCGTTCTTCGCGTCGCCATTGTTTGATCAGTTCCACACCGGAAACCTGCGGCATCATCCAGTCAACAATCGCCAGATCCGGCAGATCGTTCTCGACGCTTGCCCTCGCGGCCTGAGCATTGCGGGCGGTCGTCACGGTAAAACCCTGCTTCGTGAACGCGTCCTGCAATAACTCTCTGATCCCGCTTTCATCCTCCACAATGAGGATATGCGCCGTCATTAGGTCTCTCTCAATTAACCGGTGACATAACAGTCTACTGCTATTTGATGACATTTTAGTGAAACGCAGGCCATGCTTGCGACGTTCTTATCGTCTTACCTGCTTCTGCTACTTGAAAGCACAGTCACAAACCCCGACAATGGGGGATTGGTTGACGGTGCTTTGCATCGGCCCTCTCGCGACGATAAGCCGTGAACCCCGTCAGGCCCGGAAGGGAGCAGCGGCAGCGGTGGACCCGGGTGCCGGGATGTGGCTGGTGTGAAGTGCCACCATCTTTAACCGGTAACAACACTACCGGCAACTACGGCAGAGCCCGCATCTCATCCAAACAAGGTGACCTGATCATAGACATGATTCATTGTCTGCTGCAATACACAGGCTACACCTGCAAATGAGTTACGAAGCACTCGCAAGACGCTGGCGTCCCCGGAAATTTGAAGACATGCTCGGCCAGGAGCACGTGCTTCGTGCGCTGACCAACGCGCTCGATCACGATCGTCTGCATCATGCGTATCTGTTTACCGGCACCCGCGGTGTGGGTAAAACCACCGTGGCGCGTATTTTTGCCAAATGCCTTAATTGCGAAAAAGGCATAAGCTCTACCCCGTGTGGTGAATGTTCTGCGTGCGTGCAGGTTGATGAAGGGCGCTTTCTCGATCTGATTGAAGTCGATGCCGCATCAAGAACCGGTGTCGATGACACCCGCGAGCTCATGGACAACGTCGCCTATGCGCCGGGCAGTGGTCGCTATAAGGTGTACCTGATCGATGAAGTTCATATGTTTTCCAAAAGCAGTTTTAATGCACTGCTGAAAACACTCGAAGAACCACCGCCGCACGTCAAGTTTCTGCTTGCCACCACTGATCCGCAAAAGCTGCCGGTCACGGTGTTGTCGAGGTGTTTGCAATTTAATCTCAAGCACATGCCTGATCAAATGCTGCGGCCGTACCTGGGCAAACTGCTCGACGCCGAAAAAATCACCTATGATGAAGCCGCCGTAGCGCACATAGCGCAGGCCGCCGATGGCAGTGTGCGTGACTCATTGAGTTTGCTTGATCAGGCGATTGCCTACGGACAGGGCAAGGTCGAGGCAGCGCAGGTTGAAGCCATGCTCGGCCGCTTTTCACCGTCACGCCTTTACGACGTACTCGACGCACTGGCAGCCGGCCGTGGTGATCAAATATTCAGTCATGTTGAAACGCTGGCCGAATATGTGCCCGACTACAGTTTTGTCTTAGGTGAGCTGCTCACGCTGCTGCACCAGATCTCCATGCTGCAAACGATTGAAAATGCCAGCATTGGTGAAATTCACGATATCGAACGTGTTAAGGGCTTTGCCAAATCCATTGCCCCTGCCGATGTACAGCTGTGGTATCAGATTGGTTTGCTTGGTCGGCGTGATATGCCGCATGCCCCCAATCCGCGTCAGGCGTTGGAAATGACACTGATTCGCATGCTTGCGTTTCAACCTGCCGACATGCAACAACAGCCACCGGCTGCACCTCCGGGTG
>CALHCI010000174.1 GCA_937931165.1 uncultured Granulosicoccaceae bacterium | reverse complement strand
ACATACGATGCGCTCGCACGAGATGCGTCCGTGACTGGTAATGACTGCCGCAATACTGCTGCCATCAAACTCAATATCCTGTACTTCAGTGTCCTCAAAGAGAGCGGCACCACTACTACGGGCACCGCGCGCCAGTGCCATCGTAATATCAGAGGGATTGGCCTGGCCGTCGGTAGGCAGATAAGCAGCACCGACCAGATCATCAATTGCCATCAAAGGCCAGAGTTCCTGTGCCTCCTGCGGTGTTAACAACTGCATATCAAGCCCGAATGAACGCGCCGTGGTTGCCTGTCGTTTGACTTCAGTCCAGCGGTCCTGATTACAAGCCAGCCGCAAGCCGCCATTCATTTTCCAGCCGGTCGCAAGACCGGTTTCCGCTTCAAGTGATTTATAAAGATCGACAGAGTAGCCAAGCAACTGCGTAACATTGGCATTGCTACGCAACTGCCCGACCAGACCTGCCGCATGGAACGTTGAGCCCGAGGTAAGTTTATGGCGCTCTAGCAACACCGTCTCACACCCGAGCTTAGCCAGATGATAGGCAGTTGAGCAACCGACAATACCCCCGCCAATGACGACGACTTTGGACGAATCAGGAAGTGGTTTCATGATCGGCTACAGTTGTTGAAAATGACTGAAACTCTGTTCATAACGCTGCAGATTCTCAGCGGTATAAACTGAATAATCGAAGTCTATATTTGAATGTATTTCAGACACCATACTCCACATGGTCTCGCGTAACAGCGAGGCACACTTCATCGCAGAGTATCTTCGCCACAAGTCACTATCCGGTGACCGGTCAAAATATTGTTCAAGCATCCAGCGTTCGGCAGGCTCATCAAGCCCGTTGTTCGATGCCAGCCCACCAAGATCAAACAGCGGAGAATTGAATCCACCATACTCCCAATCGATCAGCCACAGCCGATTCCCATCATCGAGAATATTCGCCGGCAGCAGATCGTTGTGACCGAAAACGATATCGAACGGACCGGCCGCTTTCTCGAGCAGCTCTGCCTGCTGCAACAAAGCAGGTAACCTTTTTATATGAGTACTGCTGCCATCCCGCAGAGTTGCTGCGTAATCGCGAACCACATGAAATACCCAGAACACCACTGATGCACCGCGTAAGAATCCGGGTACATCCCGATGGCATCGCTTAACCAATGAGATCACTTTTGTCAGGGTTTCCGGCTCTCGCACCTGTTCCTCACTTAAAGCAGCACCCGGAATGTAATCCATCACCAGCACACCCGCCTGGTGATGGCGAATCGCAGGAGACAACCCGGCTTCATGGGCAGCCTTACTGGCTGCAATTTCATTAAAACGTTTGATCTGGTGTACCGGAATATCAGCGCCAAGTCGAACCACAAATTTATTATTGCCATCCGTCACAAGATAATTGTGATTGGTAATCCCCCCTTCGAGAGGATTGATCGCCACCTCACCGGTCCACAGTGGCAACCCTTGAATTAATACCTCAACAGATCGATTGTCGGTGCCCATGATTGCTTCCGTTTAACGCAGGTCTGGTGTCCTCTGAACGGAAAGTATCGCACAGTCCACCGGACAGTTAGCTGCCAGCGCAACACACACTATTTTAGAGCCGCACTGCGCCAACTACTTCACATCTTTACCCCATTCGGGCGAGCTGGAAATTATCCTCCTTCACCCGACACCCACGGAAACAGCACCAATAACCTTGCGATACACCTCGAAATCCGCCAACGGCACCCGCCGGCAACAATCTGTAGCACTTAGTTTTCTAAGTTTCCTCATTGGTAGCCGTTACGAATCAATGGGGTGTTCGGGTTTCAAGCGGCAACCGTCGCTTTTGCGGAAACTTTCACCACTCCGCAACGGAATCGCGAAGTAACTGACCAGAAATTCACGAATTGCAGGTTAAGAAGTGTGATTAATAAAATGTCAAAAAGCCTGATGTCTCAGGTAGTTCTTGCTGCCAGTCTGTCGATTACGGCATGCGGCGGTGGCAATGACGATGAATGGTACAATACCGATGGTAACGGGGCGTCGGCCGAGCAACCTGCCCAGGGTGCTGCGCTGCCTTTGAACACGGAAAGCAATGCCTCCGAGGGCAACTCAGAAGAAAGCAGCTTGCCGGATGAGGTGCAAGCCCAGGCGCCGGATGCCACAGATACCGACATCGTTCAGGAAACGACAACGGAAGATACTGAGATAGAAACGGTAGCGACCGTTGACAGTACCCCCGAACCTGATCCTTCGGAGGTAGCTACTCCGGTGGTAACCACTCCCGAGCAAACCACTCCGGTAGTCATTGACTCTGTGGAAACCGCCCCGGAACCAACCACTCCTGTGGTAACGACTCCGGAAGAAACTACTCAGGTAGTCACCGCACCCGCGCCCACTGTAACCGAACCTGTTGCCGCGAAAATCGAACCGCCAGTTGGCTATGCCGGTGAGATTACGCCTGTGGTAACACCCAGTGAGAGCGACCCGTTCAGCAAGTTTCAACTTGATGATGCGCTATACACCAACAACGTGTACGACGGCCGCCAACTCGACGCCGCCAACAACTGGAAACTGATCTTTTATGACGGAGTTCAGGATTTCGTCCGATGGGATGTCCCTGCACTGCTCGGCAACGACCCCAGTCCGTGTGCGCGACCACAAGCTGACAGCCCGCTTACGCTTTCATATCGCCTGACCTCAAGAAAAGATTCACCAACCGAACGCAATACCTTTGTGCGGGCGTTTCCGGCAATGGTCGTTGGCACGATGGGAGGTCGATATGAATCATGGGGTGTTGAGTGCGGTCAGGCCAGCACCATCCTGCCTTCGGTGCAAAGACATGGTGGTTCACCGGTCTATCAAATGGAAACTGTCGCAGATGAAACCGGTTTACCAGTACTTGCCGGTGATCTCGACTTTGACGTCCGCGTCTCGGTTAAGGGTGACCTGACCAGCTCCACTGCCAACACCGGTCTGGCCAATGTCTTTATGGACTCTTACTGGCACAACGTGTCCGACATAGACATTGTCCCTGGTAACGAGTCTCAACTCCTCAACACCATCAACGGTATCAGCTCGGACTACACCGAAGTCTGGAACCTGAATATCTGGTTTGACTACCCGCGAACCAGTGGACGCGCATCATCGTGGACAGGCGGGTTTAAAATCGGTTCGGTAACACTGCAGGAAGGTGGTGAATTCGATATCTACTATAAAATCGAAGGCTCCAGAGATGGTCATATACCACTTTGCCAGCTTGGCACCAACGTCAACTGCTTTTTGTACATAGGCCTTGTTTCTACTGACGATAACGCTGCTCGCAACGGTATTACGATTAACTACACCGAAATCGCAGACTGGATGCGAACCGCAGAGTTTCGCGATTTGTTTTTGTCCGGCGCGTTTGAATCTGACACACCGGCTGCCAGAGCTTATGAGTCCTGGCGATTAATCGATGGCACAGAAAACGACAGTCATCCCGATCCCGCAAAGCGTGGCCCGCGTTTCCCTGACGAAAACCACGTTATAGGTGGCATTCATCTCGGTGCCGAGCTCTGGTACAACCCGGATGCTATTCCAGCGTCTATCGAGTTCGAAGCGCTCGGTGTTGACGTTGAAGGTTTTGGCCAGTTTGGCCGGTTTATAAACTACTAAGATGAGAGGTGTAATGCACATGAATAGTAAACTCAGTACTCTGGCATCTGTCATCACTTTGTCCATACTCACCGCATGCGGTGGCTCGGGTGACAACAATGACGCTATGCAATCGCCGCAGTCAGCACAGGCGAACTTTGCAAACGATGCAACCGTTTCGCAGACGGCAGGCTCTGTATCAATGGCAGGCACACCCAGTGCAACAGCCACACACGATCTGACAATCAGCAACGTAACTGCAAGCGGTACATTCGGGTCTTCCGGCACAGCAAGCTATCGCTTTAATTTGACTGACACGAATGGCTCAAACCTGCCGTTAGAGCAACTCTCTGTGGCTCTTGAGGTAAGCGCCAATGGCAACTTCGATGATGCATTTCGCACTGCATTATTCGATATTCGAAGCGACAACGGTGCTGATTCTTCAGGTACTTCTTTCACTGCACGCAGCGCGCCGATTGATCTGCCCTCTGGTGGTTACTCTGCCCGGCTGATTGTCAATCCAAACTGGCAGTATGCATTTGACACCGTTCCCGCAGATCACAACCATGGTGAAGCCTATCGCTATATCAGTGAAAGCGATTTCAGCAACAACGCCAGCACCACCTTTCAGGTGAGCATGCAGGGTACAACCGTGTGCGCAGAAGATGGCTTTGAAGAAAACGACTCAATGTCCACTGCGCTGGCCTTGCCTGTCGGTGGTCAGATCAATTCTTCACTGTGCCAGGACAACGTCGATATCTATTCAATACAAATCGGCAGTGGCGAGAGTGCGTCAGTATCCTTTGACTATACAGATACACAAACCAATACCAACCCGGCCACTCGATACATCATTATTGATCCGAGATGGAATACCCACGCAGCACCACGTGTGGCTCGAGAGACCAGCAACATCGTTATCGATGCAGATGCCGGCGGCACTTACTTTCTGGCACTTTATGGTCAGCGAGCAAGCTACCGGTTAAGTCGTAACTCTGCTACCGGCAGCGGTATCGCTAATGACTTTGTCGACACCAATGTGTTTGGCTCAGGTACGCTAAACGGCCCACAGAGCTGGTTATACGGAGATATTACTCTGCAGAAGTTGAATTTCACTGCAGATAAAATAACCGACCAGGTCATCAACTGCGGTCGAATAACCACTCAATACAGCAGCGACGCACCAGTGGCCTATGTCACCCCTGATCACTTTGCAGATATCCATGAGTTTCGGTTCTTACCTAACGGTGACTACCTGATAGATGCAGAGCAGGAAAGTGGCTGGAGTGTGAGTAATGGCGATATCAGCAACCGTGACTGGTATACCAACGACTACCCCGGTTATGCACAACGCGTCAGCAACAATGAATGGCGCTACTGGAGTAACGACGGTCTGGCCTATGTTGAGTGTCAGCTGGAAGTTAACTAGCTGGTTAACTTTTACAACCCTGATAGCCGGGCTGTCACCGACAGTCCGGCTAACTGGCTAATCTGTAAAGACTGCTGTGTTCGTAGCGCTTACTCACTACGCTGTGCAGCCGGTTAAGCTTTCTATTTCACCTTTCCCGCATTAATCGTTATCTGATCAATAACCCGCACCATCACCTCCTGATCATCGACACTCACGCCACTGAGTAGTGATTGTTCGACTTTTAGTACCTCAGGCACAATTTCGCGGTAAATCTTCTGCCCTTTTGGGGTTAGTGACAGGTTCTTCTGCCTTCGATCCGATTGCTCCTCACTGGCTTTCACGCAGCCATTTTCCCTGAGCTTTACCAGCGCTCGACTCACCGCCACTTTGTCAGTACTGGCATGAACTGCAATAAACGCAGACGTGACGCTGTCATGCGAACCGATGGTGGCAAGCACACGCCACTCGACCGGACTAATGCCGTGTTTTTTTTCATACGCAGCCGACACCGCACCTGCAATCTCCGTGTAAAGACAGCGAATCTGGTAAGGGAGAAAGCGCTCCAGCTGAAAATTGTCTGCGCTGGTATTCGTTCGCTGTTTCGATTGACGGTGGTGCATTCGACTCAATTTAGTTTCATTTGTAACTATTGTAGCTCTATAATAAAAGCAGCGCTAAACAAAACACTTGCGGGACCAGACACCGTATGTCATCAGAAATCGATCGAATGAACATCGCACCGTCAACGGCAAACACGGGCTACAGCCCGGGTTTCGGCAATGATTTCGAAACTGAGGCACTCCCTGGTGCATTACCGCAGGGCCGCAATAGTCCGCAAAAATGCGCCTACGGCTTGTACGCTGAGCAACTTTCCGGTACTCCTTTCACCGCACCTCGTGGTAAAAACGAACGAACCTGGTGTTACAGAATCCGCCCGTCGGTTAAACACGTGGCACGATTTCAACGCATTAATATCCCACACTGGAAAAGCGCTCCAAACATCATTGAAGACATCACATCTCTGGGTCAGTATCGTTGGGACCCCATCCCGCACAGTAGTGACGCACTTACTTTTATTAGCGGTATGCACACCATAAGCACTGCCGGCGATGTTAACCTGCAGGAAGGCATGGCTTCGCATGTCTACCTTGCAAACACATCCATGCAAAACGATTACTTCTACAGTGCCGATAGCGAACTGCTAATCGTTCCGCAGGAAGGTCGCCTGCGTTTTTACACCGAGCTTGGTTTAATCGATCTCGAACCACAAGAGATTGCGATCATTCCAAGGGGTTTGGTTTATCGAGTAGAAGTCACTGAAGGCCCTGCCAGGGGTTTTGTGTGTGAGAACTACGGCCAGAAATTTGATCTTCCAAATCGCGGGCCTATTGGCGCAAACTGTCTGGCAAACCCGCGTGACTTTAAAACCCCTGTTGCCGCCTTTGAAGACCGTGATACCAACTCAACGGTGACGGTAAAATGGTGCGGTCAATTTCATCAATGCCAAATAGATCATTCACCACTTGATGTAGTCGCATGGCACGGCAACTACGCGCCTTGTAAGTATGATCTGCGCACTTTTAGTCCGGTGGGTGCAATTTTGTTCGACCACCCGGACCCATCTATATTTACAGTACTCACTGCGCCATCGCATACTGAAGGCACTGCAAATATAGATTTTGTACTATTCAGAGACAGATGGATGGTGGCAGAAAATACTTTCCGTCCTCCGTGGTATCACAAAAATATTATGTCTGAACTTATGGGCAATATTCACGGAATCTACGACGCCAAGCCACAAGGCTTTATACCGGGAGGCATTTCTCTGCACAACATGATGCTGCCGCATGGTCCGGACAAAAACGCCTTCGAACGTGCTTCAAACGAGGCCATGGAACCACACTACCTCGCAAACACTATGTCATTTATGTTTGAAACACGCTTCCCGCAACACTTAACCGGGTATGCCGCACAACAGGCACCCATGCAGGAAGACTATGCGGACTGCTGGGTTGATCTGGTGAAACATTTCAAAGCACCGGAATAGTACCCGAAAGCCGGTGTTGTCAGAATCACTTATAACGGTTGCACAGTTATTTCGTAACTCTTCGAAGCATTGTAATAGCACAGTCCGCTTTCAACCGGCTCCAAACTATCGTCAACATTAACGAACACGGTAAATCTGAACGTTCCTTCTTCAATGGGCGTACCATTGAAGATATAATTTCGACCGTTAGCAACAGCAGACACGCCTTCCGGCAGCGCACCTGACAAACTGAAGTTATAGCGAAAATTGTCATCACGAGGTTCGTTGTTAATTTGCACAGTGATCGTTTGCGCGTACACCTGGTTTAATACCGGATCGGAAATCGCACCGGTCACAAACTCGGGCCCGTCATTGTCCAGGCAGTCTATAGCACTCTCGCATCCGTAACTCGCGATCAATGCTGTTCCTAAAATGACACCCAGAGCTGCCTTTACCGCTAATCCTTTATATTGCATATATTGTCACCTGTTGACTTCCATCGATTATAACCGGCGTTTTTGTTTCTGCCGGTGTTCTGTACGAATAAGAAAACCAATCGCCGTTAAAAAAAGCATATCAGAACCACCATATTACAAGTGGCGCGGTTTTCGATTGTGTCTGCGGATGCTGACTAACACTCGTCAAATCAATGGCGCCCGACCCTCACACGACGCGGCCTCAACACTATTCCCACAACGGTACTGTCGTTGTTTGCCAAAGCAATCTGTTAAATAACTGTGACTGACCACATCACGTCAACCGTATATTGTGTCAGCCATCGCCCGATCACGCTCGACAACACAGGCATCGAGGTTCTGCAGGTTGGCGATGCAACAGATACTTTCGCCACTCATCGGGACAACACCGGTGACCATATCGCGGCTTTGAACGCCACTTTTTCAGAGCTCACCGGTCACTACTGGATTTGGAAAAACCGGCGGACAGAGTCGCTGGGGTTTTGTCATTATCGGAGATTTTTGTTGCCGGAAAGTCTGACGGACTGGCTTCGTGGAAACGCTTGCCAGCCGTATAAAGACCGGCCACCACTTGGTGCAGGAAACTACGCCACTGGTTATATGAGCGATCAGCAATCCATTGCCAGTCAGTTATCACAGATTGACTACAGCGCTGAAATGACCAACGCGCTTGCCGGCTATGACATCCTTCTTCCAAAACAAAACCGTGTCATGGAAGGCGGGCTCATTCGCCAGTACGGAAGAGCTCACCCGATTGAGCCATTCTATGCAATGCTTGCAGCTATCGCACGAATCGATGATGACATGGGCAAACAAGCACTCACTTATTTTACCGAACACCCGCACGCTCACTGGAATAATCTCTTCTACACGCACTGGGAGATTTTTGCCGAGTACTGTGCGTTTCAGTTTGAAATCCTGCTGACACTAGCCTCTGCAAATAGAGATTTTGGTGATATTTACCAAAATCGATACTGTGCATTCCTGTCTGAGAGACTATTTAATTTCTGGGTATGGTACAGGAAGCTCAAAGTCAGACAACTCGACTGGTGCATGACTGAGGATATGGAACAACCCACGGACGCCCATCAACGTAAAATCAATCGAAACGCAGTAAACACTTAACCTGTACGGCTCAGGACTCAGTATTTTCAATGTTTCAGACCCGGCCGGGTTAATAACCACTCCTGTCAGTCAGCGTTATAATCTTTTATCATTGGTGCATCGCCGAATTGGTAACCACCATGTACAAAGATAAAACAGCCGCGCAACATACCGCACCAATGCTGACCACAGAGAAAGGCTATGTGCAGCAACTTACCTATGCCGGTTGTACAAGCTTTATGCGGCGGCCGTTTAGCAGAAACCTTGACGGAATTGACCTTGCGATTACCGGCATACCTTTCGACTGCGCCACCACCAACAGGCCCGGTACCAGGCTTGGACCCAGGGCTGTAAGAGAACAGTCGACACTACAGGCGCATGATGCACCGTATGGCTGGGCCATTGACCCGTTCGATGAGCTACGTATTGTTGACTACGGTGACTGCCAGTTTGATCACGCACGGGTAAACGATGTTCCAAAGACAATACAGGATCATATCAGTGGTATCATACAAAACGGTACCGCAGCCCTCTCTATAGGTGGTGACCACTATGTGACGTACCCTATTCTCAAAGCGCATGCCGAAAAGTACGGACCATTGTCGCTGCTGCAGTTTGACGCCCATTCAGACACCTGGGAAGACACGTCTCCGGACCGTATTGATCACGGCACTATGTTTCGCCATGCCATAAACGATGGCGTTGTGATTGCAGAACAATCAGTGCAGGTAGGTATTCGCACAGTGAACGATGACACCATGGGCGTTAATATCATCGACGCACCTATGGTGCATCGCTCTACCCCACAACAGACCGCCAGCCAGATCGCAGACATCATAGGCAACAACGCCTGCTACCTGACATTTGACATCGACTGCCTCGACCCTGCCTTTGCACCCGGTACGGGCACACCGGTATCTGGCGGATTAAGCAGCGCACAGGCGATGGATATACTCAGAGCCCTGAGTGGCAAACTCAATATGGTTGGTATGGATGTGGTGGAGGTCGCACCTCCTTATGATCATGCGGCGATTACCGCAATAGCGGGTGCACATATGGCAGTTGAACTCATATGTCTGTGGACCAGCTGCCGCGCATAACACAGCAAAAAAAACCTGAGTTACGTGTCGAAAAACACCCGGTCGTACCGCATCGGGTTGTCTTTATCAGTATTTTCTTCAAGCTCCCTGGCATAGCGGTGACCGGCGAATACCGCGGATGCGATAATCGACGGCGCATCACAGTCGCCTATTTTGCTCACGCCCGGGCCATCAGGTCCAACAGTTTGTTGAAGCGTACGGTACAAAGCGTCTTGCGGAGTTCTGCAGGTCACGGTTAGCAGATTACGACAAGACAGACTGCGTTGCTGCTGTGTATAAATGCAGTCCATCGTTACCACACGACCGTCAAACGACGTTACGCCGTGCCCGGTGATTATACTTACACCCAGTTGCATCAACCTGCTTTGTATTCTGTGCTGATCTGCCGTGTATGATGTCCAACAGGATACTTCGGTAGCCGGGGTTATTAGCGTCACCTTAACACCTGCTAATACCATTAACTCGGCAAGCGCACCACCGATGGTGTAGTGATCATCATCGAATATCGCAACCTCACCCTCCGGATGCCGACCGTCAAAGATATCGTCCGGGGTGAATACTGACTCCGGTGGCCCAAATACCCCGGCTATCTGTACATTAAACCGCCCAAAGCCATCATCTCTCCAATTGGCGCCAGTGGCTACCACGATATGGTCTGCGTCCGTTGCAATCGCATCTTCTGCGGTCATTTCGCTTTCCGGAAATACTCGAACATTGTTCATCTGATTTATTTGTCGCACGCGATAATCACGAACACGTATCCATTCCGATAACCCTGGTAAGCTCGCCTCTCTGGTGACTCTGCCACCCAGCGTTCTGGACTTCTCCGCCAGCAATACCTGATAGCCTCTTTGGCCAAGGGCGCGTGTTGCTTCAAGGCCCGCTGGCCCCGCTCCGATCACCAATACTGTAGCGTTCGATTGACATTTTTTTATGCGCTCAGGATGCCAGCCGCGTCGCCAGCCCTCACTGAAAGTCGGGTTCTGCGTGCAGTGTAGTGGCACACCAAGTCCGTCACCGGTGTAACAGATGTTGCACCCGATGCACTCACGAATATCTTCGATATTCCCGTGTTCAATCTTTGACGGTAAAAACGGATCGGCAATCGATGGTCTGGCGGCACCGATGAAGTCACAAATGCCACGACGCACTTGTGAAACCATGGTGTCAGGTGAAGTAAATCTGCCAACAGTGACGACGGGCTTGCTGGTGATCTGCTTGATGTGAGACATATACTTTTCAAGCGCACCTTCTTTAACAAATCGCGACGACCCCATCTCCAGTGAGTAGTCACTGATATTGATATCCCACAAGTCAGGAAGCTCTGCCAACAGCGATATCATATCGGTCTGTTCAGAAGTGCCCGGCTCGCCGTCGATTGCTGCTGTCTGATCTGCGGAAAAGCGAACGGCAACAGCGCATTTGTCACCCACGGCGTCTTTCGTTTCTTCAATCAGTTCTCTGATCAGACGCACGCGGTTTTCAAGACTGCCACCATACTCATCATTACGGGTGTTAGTTACTGGAGACAGGAAATGCGACAACAAGTAACCATGCGTAGCGTAGACATAAACAATATCGAACCCGGCCTCTTTAGCTCGCAACGCTGCAGCCCTGTGCCATGCACGCACCTGCCTGATATCTGATTTATCCATCGCACGGCTCTGACCGGGGTATCCTGCTGCATTAGGCAGACTCGTGACATCCATACCTTCTTCACGGGTAAACAGATTTTGAGATCTTGACCCGCCCAGCCAAAGCTCTACCCCCGCAAGCGCACCGTACTGATGCACTTTTTCTGTCATGAGCGCGTGGGCGCGAATATCGCCCTGATCCCACAGAGAGGCATTCGGATACGGTAAATCATCCGATGAAGGATGTACCGAGCACCATTCAGTGCAAACAACACCCCAGCCACCTTCGGCTTTGGTTTCACGAAGGTCTGCAAGCATTCGGGGTCGCTGCCAGCCGGTGCCCGTGCAGTGAGGCACCTGATAGAAGCGGTTTTTTGCGGTTACCGGTCCTATACGTACCGGTTCGAACAGTACATCGTAACGCGGATCACGCATTCAAACGCTCTTGTTTTTATGATGGCCAGATCAGGTGAGTTTGAAACGCAATCACTACTTTAATGGATACGGAATAAGTACAAAGTCGTTACCGGGCGTATGACATCCGAAGCACAAAGGTACACCATTACCATCAGCGACCACCCGTGAATCAACGGTTGTGCCGAGCATTTCATACCAGTACCAGCCCTGCCCGGCTGCGCTGTCCGCATCGGTTTTTATAGACACCGCCCAGCCACTTAGATTTCCACTGCCATCAAAAAGCTCTTTAACGGCTGCTGCACCCTGCGGGTGATTGTCAGCGCCCGATGCCATCGATTCGTCGAGTATTGAATTCAGGTAGGCAATGACGGCTTGCGGATGAGGCCCGGCTGATGGATGTTGTTTAGATTCATGTACCCATGACTTGTAGTTGCCCGCTTTTAGCCAATCAAATAACTCATCGCCATTGGCAGGCGGGGTATCACTCGCAATAGACACACTGCCAGTCAATACCAACGCTGCCATAATGCCGGATAGAACACCGGATGATTTATTGATAACCGTCATGATCTACTCTCAGTGATTTACCCTGGAGCGTTGATGGTGCCTGCCGTTGGGCGGGTTGTCAAAAGACCACAGGGGAAATCAGCTAACGGGATTTAGCAGTTTACTTACAGCGTCCCGTCCACTTTGCCATGCACCGTGTGCAGTGCAAAATGCTTGTTCAGACGCGGCTTCACCAGCCAGACAGAGTTTTTCGGCGATCGGTTGTGCAAGTATAGACCGCTGATGGCTTTGACCCGGACGACTGGCTGAGTACGCGCCTTTCACAAGTGGATCATCCCCCCATGCACTGGCTTTAAACCGGACTATTTTCTTCTTGAAATCAGTACCGAAGATATCGACCAATGCGCTCATCATCAGGTGTTCGGATTCAGCAATCGGCTGACGCTCCAGCCACCGGGCCTGCCGACCTGCAACTGCGCAATAGATGTAAGGCCATCCGGAACACTTCAGTTTGAATGCAAAGTTAACATCGTCACCATTGCTATAGTCAATACGCCCGGGGGTATCGCTGTCAAACGGCCAAGGCTCATCATAGAGCATTGCAAAATTGTTGTAGCACCCAAGTGGCAGAGCGGTAATCGCTTCCTGAGTGGGTAAAGGCAGTTCAGGGGTAAACTCAATATCACGCGCGCCAAGCACACCAGTTGACACAGTGACGACCACGCGTTTCGATTGCAATGTACCACGATTCGTCGTTACACGAACGCTGTTACCACTCCAGTCAATTTTTTCTGCTCTGGTGTTAAGTTCAATGGTCAGGCCTTTCGCATGGCGTGTCAGTAACTCACCATAACCTTCACGTATTGGCCAGTTTTCATCGGTGTCTTGGTAGTTAACAAGATCCAGTGCAGAAAACTGATCCACATCATCGGAAGTCATCAGTGATTGCCAATAGCAATAATATGGTGCCCATGGACTGTCATAGTTGATCAATTCAGCCAACGCCCGATCTTCACCACTGGCAGCACTTTGCTGCACGATTTGCCACTGATCTGCCATGTAATTGCTGAAGCTTTGCTGCTGTGCCTCTGGCAACCGCGACCCTTTCATGTAAAAAGCACGAGACGAGTCTGACTTTTCGTAGTGAATGCCGTGTTGATCGGCAATGGCAGCCAGCGGATTGATACTGCCACTGTGTAACCAGTGACAACCAAGATCCCATGGAATGCCCGGTGCCAAAGCCTCTGTCAGTCCTCGCCCGCCCACGCGATGAGACGCTTCCAGCACACAATAACTGATGCCCTCTTTTTGTGCTGCATGGGCGGCACCGATTCCGCCAGCGCCCGCACCGACGATTAGTAAGTCGAATTCAGAGTTCATAGTACTTACGCATTACCGTTAGCCTGCAGTGTACCCTGAAAAGCTGTTTGCTCGAAACCGGTAATCCCATGTGCCGAGCAGTGGAATATTCTGATATCGTTTAACGCGAGCCAACAAAGTAATCGGACAAATCTGTGACCAACACTACCCGGGATACACTGGCCCCCTGGACCTATCTGTCCGATGAGTTTTTTGAACTGGAGTCCGGCCTGTTTAAGAAGCACTGGATGCTTGCAGGGCACATCAGTGCACTGCGCAAGCCAGGTGATTTCATCACATTTGACGCGTTAGGGGAGCGCGCGATAGTGGTTACTGATAACCATGGCAAGATTAACGGATTTCACAACGTTTGCAGACACCGGGGGGCGCGTCTGTTGACTGACAGCGGTCAATGCAGGCACAGGATAAACTGCCCGTTTCATGGATGGTCTTATACGCTGGACGGCAAACTCGCCAGCCTGCCGTTGCCAGACACCTTCGAGTCGCTAAACAAAGACGATTACAGCCTGCGACCTGTCAAAGTCGAACAGTGGCACGGCCTGGTCTTTATCAACTTCGATAATGCAGCCACCCCTCTTGCCGAGCAATTGCGCAGCGTAAACGATGAGGTTGCACCTTATAGAATTTCAGAGATGCAACCGGTGATCGACAAGTACGATCAGGTTAAGCCTTACAACTGGAAAGTCATTCACGATATAGATAACGAAGGCTACCACGTACCAGTGGGTCATCCATCTCTGCAACAACTATATGGCAAGAGTTATCAGGATAGAATCGAGCATGGCATCCCCATCTCTGATGCAGAAATTAACGACAAACCAGCACAGCTGTGGAGCGTCCGAAATTACCGGAAACTACTACCATCGGTGGGCCATCTGCCGGCACATCGGCAGAAGAGCTGGTGGTATATCGGACTGTTTCCAAACGCCGTGCTGGCGCTATACCCGGATATGATCGAATACTACATGACTATACCGGTATCAGTAGACAAGACTCGCTATCTCGGACGCGCCTATGGTTTACCCGATGCGAGTCGGGAAATTAAAGCCTGTAGATATTTAAACCTGCGTATCAACGGTATTACTGAACAGGAGGACGAGAGCTTTGTCGCCGATTTGCAACATGGTATGCAGTCGAGTGTGTTTCCTGAACCGACGTTATCCAGCACCGAACTTGGCGTGAAACATTTTCATCAAAAGATACAACAGCATTTCCCGGTTGCAAAACTCAAAGATCTGCCAGAGCATGGAACACTCTCCACACTCAATACGACAATGAAAATCAGCCACAAAACCACGTGAGCAGGATTCCGCCCGACGACAGTACAATTGAGACTAGTCAGTAAAAATAGCGTAAAGCGCCATATCTTCAAATTTATTATTCTTCAATACGTAATTCCGCAAAATCGCTTCGCGCTTCATACCAGGATTACGCATCACCGCGCCTGACGCCGGGTTAATACATAAATGCATCTCAGCTATTCGATGCAACCCGAGTTCCGTAAAACCGAATGCCACAACCTCAGTGGCGGCTTCTGTACAAAATCCGTTTCCCCAATAGTCCCGGCCTATCCAGTAACCCAGCGTCGCTCGACGATGCTTTGGTACGATTGCGAGTCCACAGCATCCTATCAACTCATTAGACCCTTTTAAGCGAATCGCAAAAGTCGCGACCAGCCCTTTCGACCATTGATCGCGGGTTTGTCAATCCATGTTTCTGCCATTCCATCTTCATACGGGTGCGGTATGTTATCCGTCATATCTGCAATAGCCTCATCGCCGGCCAGCCGCTGTATTTTGGCAGCATCAGAGTTTTCTAACGCGCTTAGCAGTAGTCTGTCGGTGCTTATTTCAGGGTCGCATGTAGTCACTGGCCGTCCTCGAAATTTGTCTGCAGGGTTATATTCTCCATACAGGATTACAGAATATGTCCCCGCTTTGATAACACCGGCAATCCGTCTTAAGTACCGTTAGCAGCACATAAATGATGAATAGAAATTAAAGCAACTCCCAGATTAAACGGACGATAAACTCCGCGTAGTTAAAGCTCAAAATGTGCAAATCTTCATATTATCTGCACAATTAGATCGACCAGATTAAGTACTCTATGCCGGCAAGAACGGCATATTATGATTAAACTATCTTCAGATTCTACACATCAATTACTGTACTGGTGCCTCGCCATCGTCGTGCTTATGTTGCTGGCACGTGTCTTCAACGAAGACCTGCACGCTCTGTTGAGTTACCTGACCACTCTGTGGCATTCATTCAGGCTCTAATCACACACCAGTGGCTGTCCTTACTGTCGATTTGCTAACTGTTTCTGCTGCCTTAACATTATCCAGCCGGCAAGCAAAACACCAATAGTGACCACCAGAATAATGATTGTCGCCAGCGCGTTTATGTCTGGCCGCAACCCGAGTCGTATACGGGAATAGATCAACATAGGTAGTGTCGTCGCACCGGGGCCGGTAACAAAGCTCGCAATCACCAGATCATCAAGCGACAAGGTAAATGACAGCAACCAACCCGCCACCATACCAGGAGCCAACTGTGGCAACGTGATGTCCCACAGTACTCTGAACGGCTTTGCACCAAGATCAAGCGCCGCTTCTTCAAGATCCTGCCCTGTGCCTGCCAGCCGCGACTGTATAATGATCGCCACATAGGCCATGGAAAAGGTAATGTGCGCAATGGTGATGGTGGTAATGCCACGAGATGCCGGCCACCCGATCATTTGATTGAGCGTGATAAATAATAACAACAAAGACAATCCGGTAATGACTTCCGGCATAACCAACGGCGCCGAGATCATACCGGTAAACAAAGTGCGACCGCGAAACCGGTGAATTCTTGCCAGCGCCAGTCCGGCAAGCGTACCGAGCATCACTGCAAAGGTGGCGTTCATCACAGCGATTTTCAAACTGAGTGAGGTGGCCGCCCACACCTCCTCGCTTTGAAACAGTGTGGTGTACCAGCGAGTGGAAAAACCACCCCATACCGGTACAAGCTTCGAGTAATTAAATGAGTAGATCATCATCAGGATGATCGGTATGTACAAAAAAGCCATGCCGAAGCACAGCATTGTCAGGAGAAATCGTGAGCGCTTACCGGTCATGTGTTTTGCTCTGCATTTCTCGCCTGTACGCGATGGTAAAGCATCATCGGCAACACAAGCACGATAAGTAATGCGATAGCAACTGCCGACGCAACCGGCCAATCGTGATTGGAATTAAATTCACCATATAACACGCGTCCAATCATCAGAACATTCCCACCTCCCAGAAGATCGGGAATGACAAACTCTCCAGTTGCCGGGATAAACACCAGCAAACAACCTGCAAGAATACCAGGTGCTGTCAGTGGCAATGTCACGGTAAAAAACCCTGCTGCAGGTCGTGCGCCCAGATCAGCTGCTGCTTCCTGCATAGAATTATCCAGTTTTTCCATGTTTGCATAAAGCGGCAGAATCATGAATGGCAGGTACGAATAAACAATACCTACGTAAACCGCAAACTGTGTGTACAGCAGCCGAATAGGTTTTTCGATAACACCCAGCCACATCAACAGGTTGTTAAATGTCCCCTGATCTGCAAGCAGCCCCATCCATGCATAGACCCTTAATAGAAAAGACGTCCAGAACGGCAGGATCACCAGAAACAATAGAATATAACGCATCGCACCATCGGCTCTGGAAATTGCATAGGCAATTGGATAACCCACCAATAGACATAAAAGAGTACTAATAGAGGCAATCTTAAGCGAGCTTAAGTACGTGCGGACGTACAGATCGTCTTCCCAAAGGTAGGAATAGTTTTCTGCAGTCACGGATACAGATGGCAGTAGACCCTCACCCCACTCAAACAGACTCGAAAACGGCGGGCTTGCAATCAGAGATTCGGCAACACTGATTTTTAGCACAATAAAAAACGGCGCCAGAAAAAACAGCAGCAACCAAAATAACGGGATAGCAGTGATAATTGATTGCCATCTTGCCTGCAACCAATTACCCAATCTTGATAACATCCCGCTATTCACGGCTGCGGTGCTTTCAGCCATATTATTCAGCTACCATGTTATTCAGCTACCACGTTATTCAGCTAAAAGAACAGCGCTGTCTGCGTTCCAGCCAAGGTGCACAGAATCGTCCCAGTCAATCTTGTGGCCAACCCCCGTGGGGCGCACCTGATTCGGTGCCGTTACTTCGATAATCTCTCCAATGTCAGTTTCTACCCGGTATGTCGAGATCTTGCCAAGATAGGCGACCTCCCGAACCGTTCCCTGCAACTGATTGTCGCATTGATTAAGCGGCGCTTTATCGATCAGAATTTTCTCGGGGCGAATGGCAAGCGTTGGCGTATCGCCAACTTGTGTTGAATCAGTGGCCACTTTGAATTGACGTTTTGAGCCAGAATGCTCCAGCACTGCAACGCCGCCATGGCGCTCTAAGATCTTTGCGGGCAACAGGTTCGCAGAGCCTATAAAATTAGCAATAAAGCTTGAAGCCGGGTTTTCATAGATTTCTGCAGGCTCACCTATCTGTATAAACCGGCCGGCATCCATGACCGCAATGCGCGTCGATAGCGTCATTGCCTCTTCCTGATCATGCGTAACGACCACAAACGTCACACCAAGCTGATCCTGAATATTCATCAACTCAAACTGGGTTTGTTCGCGCAGGCGCTTATCGAGGGCCGCAAGAGGTTCGTCAAGCAACAACACCTTCGGACGCTTAACCAACGCCCGCGCCAACGCCACGCGTTGTCGCTGCCCGCCGGAAAGCTGCGAGGGTTTACGACGGCCAAACTCACTTAACTCGACCATCTTCAACATCTCGGCCACCCGGTCACTGATCTCCGAGCGGTTAACACCATCGCGCTTCAGACCGTAGGCAATGTTTTTTTCCACCGACATGTGCGGGAATAACGCATAGGATTGAAACATCATATTGACCGGCCGCTCATACGGCGGCACGTGAGTCATGTCCGCGCCATCAATAAAGATAGAACCGCTGGTCGGTGTTTCAAAGCCGGCCAGCATTCGCAACAGCGTTGTTTTTCCGCAGCCGGACCCACCTAACAGGCCGAACAGTTCGCCCTTGAATATATCCAGACTTACGTCATCAACCGCCGTAAAGCTGCCAAAGCGTTTGCTTAAGCCTTCGATTTTAATGAAGGGTGTAGCCCCTTCCTCGCGCCAGGGATAGGGAGAGTCCTGCGTCATAAGGAAACTCGATGACGGTTGTGTGGTAAACCACTTTGAAAAAAAGCCACGGTTGAGATCCCTCCCCGGCGCTTAGACGCCGCCCCTCCCGCGCACGGGAAGGTGTGTAGATCGTGCCTGTTACAACCGTCGAGTGAAATCTCGGCTTCACCCTCATTGAGAGGGTGAAGCTCTTGCTTACGCGATACCCTCGCAGACGGGAGGGTATGCGGGACCAATCTAGTTACCAGCCTTGAAATTTGTCCAAACACGCGTCCGTATTCTTTCTACTTTCGGAGGTATTACGTTCAACGTATACATTTGAGCAACCGCATCAGCTGGTGGGAACGCAGCAACACTTGACGTGACTTCATCGTCAATCAATGGGATAGCCTCCCGGTTGGCCGTTGCATACCAGGTGAAATTACTGTCAGCGGCTCCAACTTCAGGACGCATCATGTAATTGAGAAACTTGTACGCGTTATCTACATTTTTCGCATCTGCCGGAACAACCCACCCGTCAACCCAGACATTTGCTTTACCTTCACCAGGCGGGTTAAAGAAGTCGAGCACAACACCGGTATTGGCTTCAGCAGCACCAGACATCGCTAACAAACCGTCCGGGCCCCAGGTGACCGCTACACAAAACTCTTTTTCCGGCATGCGCTGGTAGGCGTAGTTGTCGAACGTTTTAATGTACGGACGGATGGTTGCAAGCAACTCTCCGGCTTTGTCATAGTCGTCTTTATTAGTAGAACTCGGATCAAGCCCAAGGTGTGCCAGCGCCATCGGAATGACATCGTTGGGTGAGTCGAGAAAGGACACACCACACTCGGCGAGTTTTTCCATATGCTCCGGGTTAAACACTAAATCCATTGAGCCAATTGGCGCATCGGGATGTGTTGCCTTTACCAGTTCCTCGTTATACGTAACACCGTGAGTTCCCCACATGTAAGGCACAATGTATTTGTTACCCGGATCCCAACTGGCCGCCAGCTGCCCGAGCACGTCTTCCCGCATGTTTTTGAAATTGTCGAGCTTCGACTTATCGAGCTCCATCAAGATGTCTGCAGGAATCAGACGGCCAATGGAGGAGCCGGAGTGGGCCACCACATCGTAGCCGGAATTGCCAGCCAGCAGCTTCGCGTCAGCGGTTTCGACAGAGTCGTAGTTGTCGTAAGTGACCTTGATTCCGAATTCCTTTTCGAAATTTGCGATGGTTTCTTCGCCAATGTACTCAGCCCAGTTATAAACATTAAGCGTACCTTCGGCGTTGACGCTCATGGGCGCAACCGCTACCGCCAGGGCCAGCGGAATAGCCTTGATGGCATTTTTTGCAAATTTCATAGAGATTCCTCTTGGTGGATGACGGCTGCAATTATCGCAGACGTTCAGTAGACCGCAATGCAGTATCGCACAATCCCAGTCGATCAAAGAATCCCGGCAAAGAAATTGTCGCTGAGACGAATGTGACGGGCCGACTGGTTAGCACATAACGGAGACCGCTCAAAACACAAACATTAAGCGAAATTTCAATAACTTATGGAGTTTGCGAAGAACGACAACTCAAGGCTTTGTAGTGAACCATCGCTTCTCTTAGAATGGGACTTTAAAAGTGCTGCCGATATTCATGAGCTCAGACAAAATATTCAGTTTCGATTCGCAAAGATCGAGTGATTTTGTATTCGATGAAAAGGTCGCGGAAGTCTTTGAAGACATGCTTAATCGTAGTATCCCCCTGTATGCTGAGCAGCAGAAGATGATTGGCGACATCGCACGACGATTCTGGGTGCCCGGCACCGGTGTTGTAGATCTTGGCAGTTCACTGGGTACTACACTAATCAATATTGCCAACAGCCTGCCAGATGCAGAATCGCTGACTGGTTACGACAACGCCCAACCCATGATCAAACGCGCCGTGGCCAATGTAAGTGCTGCCAATCTATCAGACAGAATCAGCTTCAGAACAGCTGACCTGAATGGAGAACCTGACGACTTTTCAATCGGTAACACAAGCGTTATTACACTGTGCTGGACCCTTCAATTTGTGCGTCCTTTAAAACGCGATCGATTAATTCGAAAACTTTATGAATCTTTGGTCGATGGGGGCATTTTGATTATTACAGATAAAATCCTCACCAACGATTCAAACATGAATCGATTTTTTATCGACTTCTACTACGACTATAAGCGACGAAACGGCTATTCCGAAGAAGAAATAAACAGAAAACGTGAAGCTCTCGAAAACGTTTTAATACCCTATCGCTTTGATGAAAACTTTGAATTATTCAAACGCAACGGTTTTGAGATCGTTGAAACTTTTTTTCAGTGGCACAATTTTGCAGGCTTTCTTTGTGTAAAAAACAGCTCGACAAGCTAGTGTGAAGGCTGAAAAATTAAACATTTTAACTAACCAAAACCGCCCGCGACAACAGTCATACGTAACCATGCCAAAGTGAAAATAGACCTGTTTGCGCACGCGCGCGAGGACCGACCGTTAGTTGCCATCATGCTGTTACTGATTGCGACTTTCTCACTCGGTTTCCAGGACTCCTTAATGAAGCTAATGTCATCGCAAACTTCATTCTGGCAGATTCAGACACTGCGCTCGCTTGGCAACCTCAGTCTGTTATGTATTCTGGCAGCACTCAGTGGCGGCAGCATGTTGCTCCGAGCGCGTAATTGGCGTGGCGTTTATCTTCGCGCCTGCTTTCTGGGTATTTGCATGTTTTTCTTTTTTTCTGGTGCGCCATTTCTGTCAGTCGCGCAAATGGCTGTGGGTTTGTATACGTACCCGCTGTTTGTCTGTTTGTTTGCCGGTCCGGTGCTTGGTGAAGCGATCGGTCGATGGAGAGTTGCCAGTATCATGACAGGCGCTTTGGGTGCAGCACTGGTACTCAGCCCGTGGAAAGAGAGCTTTACGCCAGTGCAGATTTTACCAGTGGTTGCCGGGTTCTTTTTTGCATGCAACATTTTAACCCTGCGCAGAATGTGTCGACACGAAAGTACACTGGCGCTGGCATTTGCTGCAGGGTTAGTATTCCTGGTTTCGGGACTAGTCGGTATATCGGTACTTACGCTATGGCCACTGCCCAATGATATTCAGAGCGGTATGCCTTACGTCGCGATAGGTTGGCCGACTCTCACCACCGCCGTTGCAGGTTTTGCAGTGTTGGCATCAGTACTGAATTTAACTGGCAACATCTGCATGACACGCGCCTATCAGACAGCAGATGCCAGCTTGCTCGCACCATTGGATTTTACCTATCTGATATTTGCTGCATTCTGGGGCAAAGTCATCTTTGACAACTGGCCACCTGCGGACACGCTGTTCGGTATGATGTTGATTATCAGTGCAGGTATGATCATCGCCTGGCGAGAGCAACGCAGTAAAAAACAAAGAGATTTAAACGCATGAAACCAGCACAGCAACAAGTCATTGGTGTCATCGGTGTGGGACTGATGGGGCATGGCATTGCGACCAACATCAGCAAAGCTGGCTGGCCACTGGGATTTCTAAACCATTATGGCAATCAGCCAACCGACGATCTGATAGCTTCCGGCGCTGTTGCCTACAATTCCATCGCTGAATTAACACGTGCCAGTGACACGCTGGTGTTCTGTGTCACCGGCAGCCCGCAGGTTGAAGCGATACTTGATCAGCCGGACGGCGTGTTAACAAACATTAAACCGGGGACGGTCGTTATCGACTGTTCTACCGCCATTCCAGCGTCGACGATCAGTATTGCTGCGAAGCTGTCGCAGGCGGGTGCAAGATTTCTCGACGCACCGATGACCCGCACCCCGAAGGAAGCGGCGGCAGGTAAACTCAACCTGATAGTCGGTGGTGACAAAATGCTTTTCGATGAACAACTGCCGTTACTGCAGTCTTATGCTGAAAACATCACCTATGCGGGTGCTAACGGTGCCGGGCACACATTGAAACTGGTACACAACTTTGTATCTCTCGGCTTTTCCACTGTGCTTGCTGAGGCAGTCGCCACTGCCAACAAAGCCGGTATAGACCCGGAGATACTCACAGATGTGCTGGCGAACGGCGGCGGTGCGAGCGTGGTACTCGAACGCATGACGCCATACATGCTCACAGGGGACGTTGGTGCATTTTCGTTCTCTCTGGCCAACAGCGCCAAGGATATGGGGTATTACACGCAGATGTGTAAAGATCTGGATGCCGCAGACTCAGTTGCAACAGCGGTAGATACTGTTTATTCAAAACAGGTAGAAAGCGGTCACGGAGAAGCGTATGTGCCGCAACTGATCAAACTTCTGGACCGATGATCCTGCGGTAAGCGCTTAAACAGGTTGCGTAGAGTGGCATAAGCGGCAGGCGCATCCACCGGTTTTTGGCTGATGGTGGATGCGCCTCCGGCTCACACCACCCTGCGCCGTTAACCCTTTTGGGAGAACCAGTAGTTGTGACAGACCATTTGACTGTCTTATCGCCAGAGTACAACGGCTGGCCGCACTTGCCACCACGCCCAACCTCATAACAACCCCGCTGGTCTTTGCGCTAAACGAGGCGTGCGCCGGAGTTTCGATCAAACAGGTGCGACAGTGCCGGGTCAATACCAAAGCCGACTACCGATCCCTTAGGCACCGCAGGTGGCTTTTCTGCTTTGGCAATGAACTCCACATCAGTTGAGGTGCGCAGATGCACCAATGCATACTCACCGAGGTTTTCGACAAGTTCGAGTGTCCCTTCAACGACGGCGTTCGATGGATCGGTGACGACCAGGTGTTCGGGACGCATACCGACCTCCACCTGACTGTCAACGTTGTAGCCGAGCAATGATCCGGCCCCGGAGGTCAGATCACCCGCGGAAAAGAAGTTCATTTTCGGGCTGCCAATAAACTGCGCGACAAAAGCATTGTCAGGGCGTTCGTAAAGATCAATCGGTGACCCAACCTGTTCAATCACACCGTCTTTCAGTACAACAATTTTATCTGCCAGTGTCATAGCTTCCACCTGATCGTGCGTCACATAGATCATGGTCGTTTCAAGACGCTCGTGCAGACGGGCGATCTCCTTTCGTGTCTGTACCCGCAGCGCTGCGTCCAGGTTAGACAAAGGTTCGTCAAACAGAAATACTTCGGGGTCGCGAACAATGGCACGACCAATCGCAACACGTTGTCGCTGCCCACCGGAAAGATTTCGTGGTGTGCGATCAAGGTAGTCAGTAATCTGCAGTATATCTGCGGCGGCAGTGACCCGCTTTTTAATCTCTGCCTTAGGCGTTTTGATCTGTTTCAGGCCAAACGCCATATTTTTGTAAACCGTCATGTGCGGATACAACGCATAGGTCTGGAAAACCATAGACACCCCTCTTTTAGAGGCTGCTACTTCATTCACCACATTATCACCAATGGCGATTGTGCCGCCGGAGATTTCTTCAAGCCCGGCTATCATGCGCAGTAAGGTTGATTTACCGCAGCCGGACGGCCCGACAAAAACGACAAACTCGCCATCAACGATGTCCAGGTCGACACCGTGTATCACCTGGGTGGCACCATAGCTTTTGCGCACGTCGCGCAACGTTAAACTGGCCATTTTGACTCCATATCAACAATTTCGCGTTGTAGCGTCTTAGGGAAATCGGGGTAGCGTGCGGGCAACTCGCCCCACAACTGACGACTGGTAAGAAAGTCATTGGTACCAAGCATCGCTTTTAACTCATTCCAACCCGGCTCGTTGTATTCAAAACCGATCTTGCCGTTGTCTACATGACGGGCAAACACATACCAGCTCGCGATACTGCGAATCGCATAGACCGGCATGATGCCCTGCTGTAAACAGCCTTCAAGCGTTGGACGAATAAAGATTGAAAACTTGGCCATGCCGTCTGCACAAATGCGTGCGACAGTGTCACCGATTGCGGCGTTGCCAAAACGCTGAGCTATTTGTTCCAGATAATCTGCCTTCGAAAACGGCAGCTCCAGTGTTAATGCAGGCAACACTTCTTTGGTTTCAAAGTTCTCGAAGTGCGCCAGTAAATGCGGTACACGCATCGCCTGATCAAAGGTCTCAACGCCTTCAAGTGCAGCGAGATAAGCCAATGCTGTGTGTCCGCCATTGAGCACACGGATTTTAGTCTCTTCGTAAGGGTCTACATCATGCGTTACTGTCACCCCCACCTTCTGCAGCTCCGGCATCTCGGCCGCCGCAACTGACTGTAGAACCCACTGGGTAAAGTCTTCAGCCATAATGGGGGAAGTCACCGTTTGACCGACCAACTCAGTTAATTCAGCACCGAGTTCAGCAGGGCTGCGCGGGGTAATTCTGTCTACCATCGAACACGGAAACGCAACGTTTTTATTGACCCACTCAGCAAGTTCGCTTTGCTTTCTTGCCGCAAGATACGCCAGTAAATTGCGCTGCAGCATTTTGCCGTTCTGACGAATGTTATCGCAGCATGCAATAGTTAACGGCGCTCCGGTAGCATCTACGCGCTTTGCTAACGCTTCCTGCAAGTACGCATAAACGCTGTCTGAAGCAGTACCCGCGACTTCAGCTTTGATTGTCGGGTCTTCGAGATTCAGGTTGCCATTCGGATCGGTGTAATAACCGCTTTCGGTGACGGTAATAGTAACGAGCTTTACCGATTCAAATGACAGCAAAGATTCGCACGCATCCTTTTCAATGCTCCAGTCCGAAAACCGCACATGACTGCGCACACGCCTTAAACTGACTTCACCATCCGGCGAATAGTTTTTTAAGTAATACCCATCGTGCCGCTCGATATCTTCTGCGGCTGCCTTGAGGTACCCGGCCTCTGTACCCCGCAAGTTGACCGCAGCTATACCCCACCGCAGATCACCCGACTGGTCCATGTAGTCGTCCAGATAGACAGCCTGATGTGCTCGATGGAATGCGCCGAAACCCAGATGCACTACACCGACCTGACAGCTTGCTCTGTCGTACGTCGTTGCATGGATTGAGTCAGCACTCACCTTGTGGGACTTTATATTCATAACGAGGACTCTCGCTTCGGTGCGAGATCTTTGCGAGCGGTTTCGCGATACTCCGACGGTGTCATGCCTCTAAGTTTCAGGAAATGCCGATTAAAATTTGCCAGATTTCTATACCCGGCTTCCTGTGCTATCGAGGTAATTTGATCGTCAGACGCATACAACATTCCGCACGCCTGACCAATTCGAATGCGATTTAAGAAATCAATAAAACTGTGCCCGGTAACGGACTGAAAGTTTCTGCTAAAAGTAATCTCGGTCATGTTGGCCATTTGCGCGGCCTGAGCAACCGAGCAGTCTTCATAGTAGTGTTCAGTAATGTGGTCGACTACTTCTGCAATACGTGCCTGCTTGCTGCCACCTTCCGGTTGAATCAGACGTGTCATTGACAGGGTTTCTTTTTCGGCATGCTCGTTAAGGCGCACCAGAAAACGAATAAAAGCCAATATGCGCTCAACACCCGTGTTGTCGCGAATAGATTCCATGTGGCCTCGAGCAAAAGTCGGGTTAAAGCCTTCAAAGTAGATACCGGACTGTGCAAGCTGAAGCATTTTCAGTACCTGGGTAAATTCAGGAAATCCCTCTGCAAGCTTTTCTACACTCTCGTGCGAAAACTGTATAAGCATGTCTCTGATGTCTATAGGCTTTGACCACACCTGATCGGTGATCCAGTTATGCGGTAAATTCGGACCGGTCATAAACAAATCACCGGCTTTAAAGTCACCAATGTAATCACCAACGAAAGCCTTACCACGACTTTCAACTACCAGATGCAGTTCGTACTCTTCGTGTGCATGCCAACGGCACAAGTCGTTCGGCCAGCCGTGCTCCAGATAGCGAATTGATCGGGTACTGCGATCAACCTTTTCTATTTCGGGCTCGATAATCGACATAGACCTAACACTGCGCTCCGGCAGGCAGTGTATAGACAGATGCGACTGCTACTTCTGCAAACAGAGAGCGATCAGCACGACTGCAGGTATTCACTTTACCGCTCCGAACGTCAGACCACGCACAAGCTGTTTCTGACAAAACCAGCCAAGTACAACAATCGGCCCTACCGCCGCTGTAGATACCGCGGACAGCCTGCCGAAGAACAACCCTTCGGGAGCCCGGTTACCTTCGATTAGCTTTGATAGTGTCGCCGCCTCTGTCGTAGTCAGGCGCACTGTCCAGTAGGCTTCATTCCAGCAAAATATAAAACAAAGCAAAGCAGTTGACGCCATCCCCCCCCATGCCAGAGGCACGAGAATATCTTTGATCTCACCCCAGGTGCTGACACCGTCCATCTTGCCGGCCTCGATAATTTCCTTTGGTATCTCTTTAAAGTAGGTAAACAACATCCAAATCACGATAGGCAGATTGATCAGGCACAAGACCAGAATGACCAAAAAGTGCGTATCAAAAATATTCAGGAAATTCTTGGTCAGGAATGTCATTGGATACAAAACCGCCGCTGCCGGCAGCATTTTTGTCGACAACATCCACATTAAAATATCTTTGGTATGACGGCTTGGATTAAACGCCATCGCATAAGCAGCAGGAACGCCGACGACCAACGCAAACAAAGTAGCAAATGATGCGGTGATGACCGAATTAATGGCAAAGCGCCAATAATCGTAGTTCTCGGTCATGTTGGCGTAGTTCTCGAGCGTCGGGGTAAAGAAAAACAGATGCTCAGGCTTTACCGCGTCAGCATCGGTTTTGAAGCTGGTAAAAACCATCCAGAATATTGGAAAGAAAAATATCAGCGCGACAGTCCAGGCCAATACCGGCCACGCGATTTTTCCGAACTTTGATGTTTGATCAATTGTTGCCATTTTTAGTTCTCCTCAAAGCTTGCAAAAGAATTAACTCCACAGTTAATCCATTAAGCTCTTGCCGACAATACGCAATAAAAAGAGCGCTAAAATATTTGCGAGTATCACAGCAAAAATGCCAGTGGCGCTCGCAGCCCCGATGTTGTTGGACGTAAATTCACCAATAAGATACGGCAGATTCTTATTACCGTTACCACGACTGACAATTTCGATTTCAGCATACAGCGCCAGGTGAAAAATGGACTGAATCATCACCACAATGGCTATGGGTCTGGCCAGGTGCGGAATTGTCAGATTCACAAAGCGTGACCATGCACTGGCACCATCGAGAATGGCAGCTTCTTTCTGCGATTCGTCTTCAGATTGAAGCGATGTCATAAAAATAAGAACGGCAAATGGTGTCCACTGCCACGTGACCATCATGATCACCGCGTAGGCCGATGTTTGCGTTGCTCGAAAGGAAACAGGCTCAAACTCTGGCCACAGAGAGAAAAACGCTCCCAGTACCGGAAAGTCCCTCAGGCCTCTTACGATTTCATTGATACCTTCGACTGCGATACCGTTTAAGCCTAGCACCGGGTCGAGAATCATATTGATCCACAGTACCGCATTAACCGCAGGCATCACGAAGAAAGGGGAGATAAGCAGTACACGGACAATGCCACGACCCGGGAAAGTGCGATTAACCAGCATTGCCAGTGCCAACCCCAGCACGACTGTTACCAGTAGGATACTGCCAACTATAAAAAGGCTGTTTTGAACGGCAAACCAGAAATCTTTGGCATTCAGAACATATTCGTAGTTACCGAATCCGCGCCAGTTACTAAAACTCGGCGTTGTCCATTCAGGCCTGCGCAGGCTATTTAGAACATATCGGATAAAAGAAAAGTACAGCGTCAGCCCGAGTGGAACGAGCATCCATACAAGCAGAAGAATAACCGCCGGCGTTTGCAGCAAGCGGGGAAGCGTTCTTTTGGCCATGGCGCTATACCTTACAAAACAATAGAACAGCTAAATCAAATGGAGCAAAGAGGGGGTGTGAGAGCGTAGTACTCAGTAACTCCTCCGAAATAAAAAAAGGCCCGGCGGGTAAGCCACCGAGCCTTTTGGTCTTACCTACTAGCTATTACTGGAACTAGTAGTAGCCTGCTTCACGCATAATTGCGTCAGCAGCTTCTTGCGAAGCAGCCAGTGCATCTTCAACTGACTTAGCACCAGAAAGCGCTGCTGCCATTTCCTGTGCAACGGCACTACCTACTTCAGGGAACTCAGGAATTGCAGCAAACTGAACGCCAACATAAGGTTTCAGATCTGTTGCTTCAGGAGCTGCTGATTCGATTGCCGCCATTTCAGCTGCAGCGAAACCTGCTTCTGCCTTGAACTCTGGAATTGCGTAAGTCGAAGAACGAGTACCAGTTGGAACTGATCCCCAGCCAAAGTCAGGGTGATTACCGACAGCCTTGATGTAGTCTTTTGAAGTTGCCCACTCGATGAACTTCATAGACTCTTCGGCGTTAGGCGAGCCAGCAGGAACTGCCATTGCCCAGGCCCAAAGCCAGTTAGCGCCTACAGGGTTACCCGCGTTTGGAGACTGTGCGTATGCAACGCCATCAACTTCAAGGAATGAAGCAGCGATGGTCGCGTCAATCCACATGCCACACTTGCCTTCGTTGTAAAGTGCGAGGATTTCGTTGAAAGAGTTACCTTCAGACCCTGGAGGACCGTAGTTACCCAGCAGATCAACGTAGAAGTTGATTGCATCTTTCCACTCAGCTGAATCAAGCTTCGGCTTCATGTCAGCGTCGAACCAGGCACCACCGAAAGAATTTACAACAGTAGTGATGAAAGCCATGTTGTCACCCCAACCTGGCTTACCGCGCAAGCATGCACCGTAAACGCCATTGTCAGGGTCATGGATTGCCGCTGCAGCAGCTTTGATGTTGTCCCATGAATCGTTGTCAGCAATTGATACGCCCGCTGCGTCAGTCAAATCTTTACGGTACATAACCATTGAAGATTCGCCATAGAACGGCGCTGCGTACAGAGTCCCTTCGTGTGAAAGGCCATTGCGAATTGCCGGCAGCATATCGTCGACATCGTAATCTTCACCGAACTCAAGTGCTTCAATCCAGCCGGCTGCACCCCAGATAGGCGCTTCCTGCATACCGATGTTGATGATGTCGTATTGGCCGCCACCAGTCGCTGTATCAGAAGTGACCTGCTCGCGCAGTACGCCTTCTTCAAGAGAAACCCAGTTCAGCTTCACACCGGTATCTTCGGTGTAAGCTTCTGCAACTTTCTGCATGTTGATCATATGACCGTTATTCACGATCGCGATTGTTAGCTCTTGTGCAGACGCAGTAGTCGCTGTAGCGACTCCCAGTGCCAGTGTGAGAGCCGTTTTACGTAGTACGTTCATTTTTTCTCCTCAGAAACCAATGGTTCGTTGTCACGCCAGCGCACTTTGCCTAATTGTGCTGCTCTGCCGCAAATACGAAACCAACAAATTCACATACAATTTTATCATTGGCTGCGTACCTTTCTCAATATCAAGAAATGACGGTACGTATCAAAATCTTTACATAATAGCCTTGAAGAATGGTGGGATAGCTTATCATTCCAAAGCTGATCAGTATGTCGCGGGCACCCGCAAAAATGCAGGGATATGATACGAACCAATCATTTACCGGACGAAGAGCTTAGCCAAAGCTCAGCATGTTTCAACCGGAATTTCACGTCAATTTTTTGGACCGGCTGCAAAAACACCACACCCAAATGCTGGTGTTACGAATTACTTTAAGACCACGGACCACCTGCAAGCTGAACAGCAAACAGCGGTTTTTGGCAGTTCACACCCGGGCCCGAAATCCCGCAAGTCGGGGTCATCGTGTGTTTACCAAACTTGACGACGTGTAACAAAACATTGTTTACTCGACGGGCTATTTCACGACTCATTGTCATTTTATGGAGGAAACAATGCTTCCCACGAAAACACTTCGAACAGCACTCGCTGCATCACTGTTGGCGGCAGGTACGGCATCCGCTGACATCCTGACCATTGCCACGGTCAACAACGGCGACATGATCCGCATGCAGGGGCTAACCCAGCACTTCACTGCCAAAACCGGCCACTCCGTCGAGTGGGTAACCCTCGAAGAAAATGTACTGCGTCAGCGTGTAACCACCGACATCACCACTAAAGGCGGTACGTTCGATATCCTGACCATCGGCATGTACGAAACACCGATCTGGGGTGCTAACGGATGGCTTGTCAGCCTGAACGATATGCCTGCAAGCTACGACACAGACGATATTCTGCCAGCCATGCGTGGCGGCCTGTCCCACGACGGAACGCTATACGCAGCTCCGTTTTACGGCGAAAGCTCAATGATCATGTATCGCACAGATCTCATGGAATCTGCCGGTATGGAAATGCCCGAAGCACCCACCTGGCAAGAGGTAGAAGCGGCGGCCGCAGCGATGACCGACAAAGACAACGAAATCTACGGTGTTTGTCTGCGTGGTAAAGCCGGCTGGGGTGAAAACATGGCGTTTATCACTACCGTTGCTAACTCATTCGGTGCACGCTGGTTTGATGAAAACTGGACACCTCAGGTCGACTCCGCAGAGTGGAAAGAAGCAGTATCTTTTTATTATAACCTGCTGACTAACTACGGCCCTCCCGGTGCGTCGACTAACGGGTTTAATGAGAACCTGTCTTTATTTCAGCAAGGCAAATGCGGCATGTGGATCGACGCAACAGTGGCGGCATCTTTTGTCACCAACCCTAACGATTCAACTGTTGCAGACAAAGTCGGGTTTGCTCTGGCGCCCGACACCGGTTTAGGTAAACGCTCAAACTGGTTGTGGGCATGGGCACTCGGCATTCCGGCCGGCACTCAAAAGGAAGAAGCCGCAAAACAGTTTATTGAATGGGCAACCTCAAAAGATTATCTGGCACTGGTTGCAGAAAAAGAAGGCTGGGCTAACGTGCCACCGGGCAGCCGAACCTCACTGTATGAAAACCCTGAGTATTCTCAGATACCATTTGCCAAAATGACGCTCGACTCAATCAATGCCGCGGACCCCAACGACCCGACAGTCGGAGACGTTCCCTATGTCGGCATTCAATATGTTGCCATTCCGGAATGGCAGGGTATAGGCACTGCAGCAGGTCAGGAATTCTCGGCGATGCTTGCTGGACAGCAAACCGTTGAAGAAGCACTGGCCAATGTACAGCAGCTAACCGCAGAAGAAATGGAAGCTGCCGGCTACTAGGCAGATAAGTATTGTTGCTGTGTAAAAAGTACGGGGGGCACAGGTTGTCCCCCGCGCTTTTCGCGCTATCATAAACTGTTTAGTCTCATCAGGATCACAACTCCTCTATTGAGGATCACACCGCATGGCGACACACCATTCCAGATCTGCCGCACGAATGATGATGGCGCCCGCAGTAATTGTATTGTTAGGCTGGATGCTGATCCCCCTGACCATGACGTTATACTTTTCGTTTAAAAAGTACCTGCCACTGCGCGGTGGTGATCTTGGCTGGACAGGATTCGACAACTACACCAGGTTTATCAGCTCAAGCGCATTTCTACCAAGCGTACAAGCAACACTGATCATTGTTGGTGGCGTACTGGTCATTACCGTGGTGCTGGGTGTGTTACTCGCGTTACTGCTCGATCAACCGATGTGGGGTCAGGGCATCGTTCGCGTACTGGTCATAGCACCGTTTTTTGTCATGCCTACCGTATCCGGACTGGTGTGGAAAAACATGTTTATGGATCCGGTAAACGGATTGCTGGCACACCTGTGGAAGTTCTTCGGCGCGACACCTGTTGAATGGCTGAGTCATGCAAGCCTGCAATCGATCATCATGATCACAAGCTGGCAATGGCTGCCATTTGCCACGCTTATTTTACTCACTGCCATTCAATCACTTGATCGCGAGCAACTCGAAGCAGCGGAGATGGATGGAGCCCCACCGCTGAAACGATTTACCTATATCATTCTGCCGCATCTGTCTCGGGCTATTGCGGTGGTCATTTTGATCCAGACTATTTTTCTGCTGTCGATATTTGCAGAAATCTTTGTCACCACTGCCGGATCATTCGGCACTCGCACCCTGACCTACCTGATTTATCAGCGTGTACTGGAAAGTCAGAATGTCGGCCTCGGCTCTGCCGGAGGTGTCTATGCCATTATTCTCGCCAATATTGTTGCCATTTTTCTGATGCGCATTGTTGGCAAGAGCCTGGATACCTGACGCACTGAACCATGGCTCGATCTGTCACAACACAACGCAAAGTTTTTAACACCCTGCTGGCATGGCTGATCGGGTTATTAATATTCTTTCCTATACTGTGGACCATTCTCACCAGCTTTAAAACCGAAGCACAGGCGATCAATGATCCGCCATTGTTTTTGTTTTTTGACTGGACACTGGAAAACTATGCTGTCGTACAGGACCGCTCTAACTATACGCGCTACTTGTGGAATTCTGTCATCATTGCCATTGGCTCAACGATCCTCGGTGTCCTGATCGCTATTCCCGCCGCATGGTCAATGGCGTTTATTCCTTCACGCAGAACAAAAGACATTCTGCTGTGGATGTTGTCTACCAAAATGCTACCTGCCGTTGGCGTGCTCTACCCGATCTATCTGTTGTTTATTCAGCTCAAATTACTTGATAGTCGACTCGGCCTGACCATCATCCTGATGCTTATCAACCTGCCCATCATCGTCTGGATGTTATACACGTACTTTCGTGAGATACCCGGTGAGATCCTCGAGGCTGCACGTATGGACGGTGCCGGTTTAAAAGATGAAATTCTTCACGTGCTTACCCCAATGGCAATACCGGGCATTGCCTCTACCGTGCTGCTTAACGTTATCCTTGCGTGGAACGAAGCATTCTGGACACTCAACCTGACTGCCGCAAAAGCAGCACCGTTAACTGCGTTTATCGCAAGCTACTCAAGCCCTGAAGGCCTCTTCTACGCAAAACTCAGTGCCGCCTCTACCATGGCCATCGCCCCGATACTGATCCTCGGCTGGTTTAGCCAGAAGCAACTGGTACGTGGCCTGACATTCGGCGCGGTAAAATAGGAAGACTCATGGGACGCATTGTTCTTGATAAAGTGTCGAAGAGCTTTGGCACTACCGAAGTGATTCCGCCACTCGACCTCACCATCGAAGAAGGTGAATTTGCCGTATTTGTCGGCCCATCCGGTTGCGGCAAATCTACCCTGCTGCGGCTGATTGCAGGGCTTGAAGACGTCAGTGGTGGCGTTGTAAAAATCAACGGCGAAGACGCCACTGCAGTACCACCTGCAAAACGCGGGCTTGCTATGGTGTTTCAATCGTATGCGCTTTACCCGCATATGTCAGTGCGAAAAAACATCGCATTCCCGCTACGCATGGCAAAGCTCGATAAATCCGAAATCAAGCAACGGGTTGAAGATGCTGCCAGTGTACTTAACCTGACCGACTACCTTGATCGCCGTCCGGGCCAGCTCTCCGGTGGTCAGCGCCAGCGCGTCGCTATCGGGCGGGCCATTGTGCGTGAGCCAGAGGCATTTCTGTTTGATGAGCCGTTGTCCAACCTCGACGCTGCCTTGCGTGTGGGCATGCGCCTTGAAATCAGCGAACTGCACAAGCGCCTTGCTACCACCATGATTTACGTTACCCATGATCAGGTCGAAGCAATGACAATGGCCGACAAGATCGTCGTGCTACAGGCGGGTGTGATTGAACAAGTCGGTAGTCCGCTTGAGCTCTACCGCAGTCCGCGCAATAAGTTTGTTGCAGGCTTCATTGGCAGTCCGAAAATGAATTTGCTTGAAGGCAGCGAAGCAGCCCGCTATAACGCACATACCATCGGCATACGACCGGAACATCTAACCGTGTCGACCGACGGCAACGGATGGCAGGGGGTTGTCGGTGTATCCGAACATCTTGGCTCTGATACTTTCCTGCATGTCCAGTGCGATGACTTTGAACCTACCCTCACGGTGCGCGCAGACGGCGAGCTCGATCTCGACTACGGCGCCAGAGTCAGCATCACCCCGGATCTCAATCACCTGCATCTTTTCGATCACGACGGACAGCGCATAGGATGAATCGACTTACAGGTAAAACAGCGCTGATTACCGGCGCTGCCAGAGGTATAGGCTTTGCGTTCGCTAAAACCTATGTCAATGAAGGTGCACGGGTTGCGATTGCTGACATCAATTTTGATCGTGCAAAAAGTGCTGCTTCAGAGCTTGGAGAGAATTGCATTGCCATTGAAATGGACGTTACCAGCCAAACAAGCATCGACTCAGCAATTGTAGAAGCGGTAAATAAACTGCAACGGATCGATATACTAATCAACAATGCAGCATTGTTCAGTGCAGCGCCTGTCGTTGATATTAAAAGGGAAGATTTTGACTCGTTGTTTTCGATCAATGTCGGTGGTGTTTTATTTACCATGCAAGCCGTTGCCAGACATATGATTGAACGCGGCGGTGGCGGTAAAATTATTAATATGGCCAGCCAGGCAGGTCGACGAGGCGAACCTCTGGTTGCCGTGTATTGCGCCACCAAGGCGGCGGTCATCAGCCTGACACAATCTGCAGGTCTCAATTTGATCGAACACGGCATTAACGTTAATGCTATTTCTCCAGGTGTGGTTGACGGTGAACACTGGGAAGGTGTAGATGCGTTTTTCGCCAAACTCGAAAACAAACCCAAAGGTCAAAAGAAACAAGAGGTGGGTGAAGGGGTGCCCTTTGGTCGAATGGGTGTGGCAGAAGACTTAACCGGCATGGCGGTTTTTCTGGCAACCGATGAGGCAGATTATATTGTCGCGCAGACGTTCAACGTCGACGGCGGGCAATGGATGAATTAATGAACAACCGCACCCATGGTACCTCACCGGTATTGCTTAACAACGCATCACTGAGCACCCTGCCGCCTAACATCATTACGCCTAAGTACGACAGAAAACAGCTCAGCCCGGGAATCGTTCATATCGGGCTCGGTAACTTTCATCGTGCGCATCAGGCGTGGTATCTGCAACAACTGATGCAAAAAGGCAAGGCGTTTGACTGGGCTATTATCGGTGCCGGCATCCGACCCTATGACGATATTCAGCGCAGCAAATTGTCCGCGCAGGATTATCTCACCACATTGATTGAACTGGACCCGTCCGGCAATGCGGTGGAAGTCGTCGGTTCAATGATCGACTACGTAGAAATCGCCGAAGGTAACCAGCCACTGATCAAGCAAATGGCTGATCCCGCAATACGAATCGTGGCCATGACCGTCACCGAGGGCGGCTATTACATCAACCCCACCACCCAGGCGTTTGACGCATCACATCCTGATATTATTCACGATGCAGCAAACCCCGACACCCCGGGTACCGCCTTCGGTGCCATTGTTGCTGCTCTAAAACAGCGGCGTACCAGTAACACCGGTCCGTTCACCTGTATGTGTTGTGACAATCTGCAGGGTAATGGCGACATTCTTCGCAACACTGTGGTGTCACTGGCAGAACTCTCCGATCCATCATTCGCGGAGTGGATAAGCAACAACTGCAGTTTTCCGAACTCTATGGTCGATTGCATCGTCCCCGCCACCGGTGAAAAAGAAATCGCACTGGCACGAAGTTTCGGCATCGAAGACACAGTGCCGGTCACGCATGAACGTTTTCGCCAGTGGGTAATTGAAGATAACTTCTGTGCCGGCAGACCGGACTGGAACCTCGCCGGTGCAACCTTCACCGATGCCGTACACGACTACGAAACCATGAAAATCCGGATACTCAATGCCGGTCATCAGGTACTGGCCAATGCCGGTGAGTTACTTGGCATGGAGACTATTGCCGACTGCATGGCGAACCCAATTATAGCCGGCTTTTTTACCAAGGTAGAGCAACAAGAGATCGCTCCATACGTTGAAGCTGTGCCGGATATGACACCATCCGCTTATGTAGAGCTCATTGGCCGGCGATTTTCCAATCCGGCTATTCTCGACACCACAAGACGAGTCGCCTTCGACGGATCGTCACGCCATACCGGATTTGTGCTGCCGATCTTACGCGATGCACTGGCTGCCAACGCTTCAATACAGGGCCTGAGCCTGGTCGAAGCATTGTGGGCAAGAATGTGCGCCGGCACCAGAGAAGACGCAAGCCACATTGAACCGAACGACCCTTACTGGGAAACGCTAAACAAGACTGCGCTGCAAAGTAAGTCAGAACCACTGGTGTGGCTACAGCAGTCAAATACCTACGGCGATCTGATCAACAACCAACGCTTTGCAGAAACGTTTTCTCAATGGCTTACGCAACTGTGGGATAACGGTGTTGAAGCAACATTACGCACCTATATCAACGGATGAACTGATTATATCTCCAGGCCTTTAAACCCGCCAATCGAGCAACCGTCTTTCCGCTATTCCAATCAGCGCACTAACCACCACGCCTAACACCGACAGAATAATCACACCGACAAACAGACGCTCAAGATCATAAAGTGACCCCGCCTCAAGAATGTAGGCACCGATACCGTACTCGGCACCAAGCATCTCGGCTGCAACTAACAAAATTATCGCAATAGCCAAACTGATACGAAGCCCCGACAGTATCCCCGGCATTGCCCCCGGTAAAACAATCTTGCGAACGATAGAAAACCACGAAAGCCCGAAGCTCTGCCCCATCCGAATCAGCGTACGGTCAACGTTGTCTACTGCACCGTAGGTTGCAACCACAGTAGGCGTAAACGTGCCAAACGCAATCAGTGCATATTTTGACCCTTCGCCAATGCCGAACCAGATCACAAACAAAGGCAACAATGCGATCTTTGGAATCGGGAAAATGGCGGCAACCACCGGCACGAGACCGGAGCGAACGTATGAAAAAAGACCAATCAATACGCCAACACAAATGCCAACGCTGACGCCCATGGCGGCACCGACGGCAAGACGGGTCAAGGAGGGGAACAAATGTTTAAACAGTAAACCACTGCTATAAAGCTCACGAAATGTTTGCAGCACATCACTTGGTTTTGGCAGCGTTAGCGCTGAAATCCATCCCGTACGGGTACCCCACTCGGCCAGCGCTATCAATACAACAAATACAACCACACCGACCCACCGGCGTGGCCTGGGCGAGAAGCCGCCGCCGCGAAAAGAGACCTCACGTACCACTCCGGGCTCAGACATCAATCAGCTCCGAATCAGCGGCACGCGCCTCGTCTCGCATTAATTGCCATAACTGTCGTTGGCAGATATCAAGATCCGGATCACCGAATTTCCGTTCAGTCAGCGGTTTATCAATCTCTATAATGTCGCGTACACATCCCGGGCGTCGCGACAACACAACGATGCGATGACCAAGACGCACAGCCTCAGCAAGATTATGCGTCACATACACTGCGGTAAAAGGCTGCCGCGACCACAAAGTAACCAGATCATCCATCAATAACTCGCGGGTCTGGCTGTCGAGTGCAGACAGAGGCTCATCCATTAACAGCACCGCAGGGTTAACAGCAAGTGCACGCGCTATCGCCACGCGCTGTTTCATACCACCGGATAACTGCCTTGGCAGAGCGTCGGAAAAATCTGTTAACCGGGTACGACTTAACACATCTGCAATCACCGCTTTTGCCTTGCGACCGCGAATGCCGTGATCTTCAAGCACCAGTGACACGTTTCCTGCCACGGTACGCCACGGCAGTAAAGCGAAGTCCTGAAAGATATAAGTTAACGGATTAAGGCAGTCGGGCGGCAGATCACCCAGCTGCAATACATGACCGGATGTGGGCCTTTCAAGACCGCCAATAAACCGCAGCAGTGTTGATTTTCCACAACCGGAAGGTCCAATGATACAGACGATCTGCCCATCAGGAATGCTAATTGAAATATCCCGCAGGACTTCAAAGTCACCGTAGCGATGGCTAATGCCAGCCAGTTCAATTTCCATCCTGCGTCAGCGCGCTTTATCCGCCGAGTATATCTACATACGAACGATCAACCAGGGTATCAATAGTAATTGACTCATCGACCAGTCCCTCTGATTGAAACCAGTTAAGCTGATCTTCTATCGAGGCAATATTGAGTGCCGCACCACTGTTAATCCGCATCGTGCCATTGATGATCGACGGGGCAGCTTTCTCTCTGGGTCGATCGGTATACACGTATTTATGTATCAGATCGACCATTTCATCAACGCCTTTATCACCGCCGGTCTTATCAATCATGGCAGCAGCATAGTCATCTGCGCCACGTGAAAAAGCCTGAATAAACTGTTCAGTCTGCTGACGATTTTCAGTGGCATTTTTGGTTGAAGTGAATACCGTAGTCACCTGATAGTCGGGTATATAGTCACTCACATCACCGACAATATGTACCGCACCGGAACCCGCCAGCGGTTTTGCAATGTGCGGCACAATCGACCACGCATCAATCTGCCCGGACTTAAGTGCGCCAATGATCGCCCCCACCTTTTGCAGCGGCTTAAACTTGAGTTCTATGTTTTCAGCAGCGGCGATTTTTGCCCCCATATAATGGAAGGACGAACCCGCCTGTGTGACTGCCCAGGCTGCACCATCAAGATCTTTTGGTGTTTTTCTACCCGCCTGCAATGCAGCGTCAGACACCAGAATTTTCTGGCCGTCAATGCCGGCTTCTTCGCTTAACGCCCCGCCGATCACTTTAATAGCACCTTTTTGAGCCAGGCTGATCAGACCACCCGACACTGCAGTTACTGCGTAGTCGATGTCTCCACTGGCAATGGCAACAGCCATCGGTTGCGCTGCCTGAAAAAATTCAAACTCCACATCGAGACCGGCGTCAGCAAAGTATCCGCGCTCAAGCGCGATAAAACTTGCCGAGTGTGAGGTAAAGCGCAGCGCGCCCACTTTGATTTTTTTGTTTGCGGCCATTGCCGGTACACGCATGCCGCTAACGGCGAGTGACGCGCCCATCAATGCCAGTGCCTTACGGCGATTTAAAGCAACCATTTTATTCCTCCAGTGTTATTAATTTACGGTGTTACCCACCTATTTGTAACTCTGCGTTGATGTCCTGTTGCAGCAGTGTGATCGCAGCGTCGCAATCCCGCTCAGTTATTGCATTGACCAGTGCCTGTTGCCGTTTGCGCCGCGCTGCAAAATCCAGCCGGCCCTCACGCAACAGCGCCAACCGGAAGCGGCGGCTTTGATCAAAATACTTTCTTTGTAAATCGATAAGTCTGGGACTTTGGCACGCTTCAATCATTGTGGCGGAAAACGCCCGGCAAGCCTCATCCCATTCAAGCGCTGTTAAATCATCCACCTGATCGTTGATTTGAGACTCCAGTTTACGCAACGTATGGTGCACAGCAATCACCCGCCCTTCCCACTGCACATCTCCAAGTGCTATGGCTCTGGTTAGCGCTACTTTTTCCAGTTCTGTGCGCACCAGTGCAATGTCGTTTAGATCATCCGGTGTGGCAGACGTTACCCGGAAGCCACGCTGCGCCACCGACTCAACCAGTCCTTCTGCACTTAGCAGTCTGAGCGTTTCGCGCAGTGAATGTTTAGAACCGCCATAGCGTGCCCGGAGATCTTCAATTTTCAGTTTTTGATCAGGCGGGAGCACGCCGAATGAAATATCCCTGCGCAATGCCGACGCTAGTGCGTTTACCACGGTTTGTTGGTCGTTATTGTCCCAGCCAAACATCAAAAAATCGCACTATCCTGAAAATGTTGGACATTATTTAAATCGATTTACATTTTCCAGTCAACTGAATATTTTGTCGGTGACGCGGTTGAACACCTTCAACCCGGAGACCATCGTGATGGCAACACGATATTGCCCGGTCCACTCATGGGGGACAGCGAGTGTGCGTGGTAATCGTGCCTGTAACAACACCGACAAAATGAGACAACAAAACCAGTTTTTACAACCCGACCGGTTTTTTACGTCTGAGAATCCGCTACAGCATTGTGATAATCGAGATACCGGTGCTGGGTGGTGATATGGTCGGCAAGATATTTTGCATCATGCCAAACACCCCAGATAAACGAGGAACCTCTTCTGGATAACCACGGCAGTCCGAGGAAATAAACACCCGGCTCTGGTGACACACCGCGCTGATGCAGCGGTTTGCCTTCTTTATCGAAGATATCCAGATCTATCCAGCTAAAGTCGTTCACGTAACCTGTCGCCCAGATAATTGATTGGATTCCAGCTTCGGCAAGATCAAGAGACGCTATCGGTTGACTTACACATTCAGGGTCGCTGCCTATCACCCGTGCGTCAGGCTCCGGCGGCAGCTCAAGCCCGTTCCGCTCAAGATAGGCATCTGCTTCATCCAGCATTGAAAGATAATTCTTGTCACCGTTTTCTATATTGGCTTTTAAATCAGACGCAAAGTGCAGAACACCGCTGTCATAACGCTGCGTCATACCAAGCAACGTCATGCCCCGTTCAGCATAACGTCGAAAATCTACGGTGTGTCCGCCCTGTGCACCACTGACTGCAATGGTGACATGGGCGGTGTCAGGATCGACTGTGGCGAGATCCCACTTGCCGAGCACGCCCAGCCACCAGACAAAATCACGCCCACGGTAACTGCGTGGCGGCCGGTCGTGCGGGCCGACAGACAAATACACTTGTCTGCCACTACGCAACAATTCATCGGCAATTTGTGCACCGGACGATCCCGAACCAACCACCAGCACTGCCCCTTCCGGCAGTTGTTGCGGGTTGAAATAGCCATGGGAGTGAATCTGATGGATACCGGCATCCTGTGGTACCACCGGTGGCATTATCGGGCGCTGGAACGGGCCGGTGGCACAGACCACATGATTGGCGATAATTTCGCCATCACTGGTTTGCACCCTGAAGCCGGCACCACCGATGTTTTTCTCAAGCGCGGTGACTTCTACCCCACAACGCACCGGTGCATTAATTTTTTTAGCAAAGGTTTCAAAATAGGTAGTCACTTCCTCTTTTGTCGCGAACGCACCGGGATCAATGCCCTGAAAATCCATGGTGGGAAAACTGTCGTGCCACGCCGGACCATTGGCCACCAGAGAGTCCCAACGTGCCGTGCGCCAGCACTCTGCAATGCGATCACGTTCAAGCACAATATGCTGCACGCCGTTATTGCCGAGGTGCTCACTCATGGCGAGGCCAGCCTGGCCGGCACCTACCACCAGAGTGTCTGTCTTTTCAACTGCCATGAATGCATCCGGTTTCTTTATCCCGATTCTATGGGACACAGCCAGCCATCGAAACCATAAAATACAAAATCGCTGCTTTTAGGCAAGTTAAGCGCGTATCTGTTGCCAGCGCCTAAAGGGAATTTTTGAGCAGAAACGCTACTCAGTCAGGCAGCGACTTCACCGGCGTCAGACTCGCCTGTCAGCGCCAGCCAGTGTGCATCTGCTTCAGCTGCAGTCATGGTGCCGAATAACGCCATGTATTGTTCGCTGGCCACCATAAAAGACGCTTTATGTTCGGTCTGCCACGCTTCAAAATTCCACGGCTCAGCTCGCACTGTGTAGACTCCGGCATCACGAAAATAATAAGCCTTCACATTCGTTGCCTGCCCTGCCTGCGGCACCACCGTCACTGGAGCCAGGAAATACTCCTCCCCTTCAAAGAACAGAATTCTCTCTAACGCCAGTGGCGTCAGATTCTGAATTAACAATCCATTGCAGCTTGACGATTCATTAGCCACCAGCACCGGATAGCATTCTTCGACTACTTCGGATTGTTGATATCCGTGCAGTGTTCCCGGTTGCAGGACCAGACTGCTCGCATCCATACCCGACACCAGGCTCAGTACGTCGCGATCCATCAAAGACCCGAAAACAAACAGGCAATCGTCTCCGGTCCAAAGTGCTGGTGTTGTCATATCAGTTAAACCAGTGGAGTCGCGCAAACAGCTTTATACATGGCCATTACGCTCAAGGTAAAAAACAATGCGGCCACGCAGCAACTCACGCAGGGGGCACATCAATCGGAGCGCAAGCATACACAATAGCGGTGCGGTGTGAAACCGGATTTCAACATCCC